>CACLCL010000006.1 GCA_902605445.1 uncultured Bacteroidota bacterium
GCCAGTCATAACTAACCAAAATGAAGTTTGATAAAAAACCAGCTAAAATTGCTCCTATTGGATAACCAGCTAAGATAAAACTGATCCAAAACTCTTTTGATTTAGATGGGGTGTATTCTGAAACCATTGAAACGGTTGTTGCGAGCATTGACCCAATTCCAAGACCTGAAAGAAATCTTAATATTACAACCTCATATAAAGAACTGGATAGTGCGGTTATAATTACACTTAATGAAATTATAATTATCGAGATTAGAATTATTTTTCTTCTACCAATCTTATCCGCTAAAGGGGCTAAAATTAAAGCTCCTATGGCCATTCCTAAAACACCAGAGCTAAAAACTATTCCTAGTTCTTGGGATGAAAAGTTTATTGATGATGAAATAATCGGCGCAGTGTATGAAATTATCAACACATCCATACCATCAATTATATTCAGAAAAAAACAAATTAATATTATTTGATACTGATAATATCCTAGTGGAGAGTTTTCGATAATGTTCTTTATGTTGTTCACAAGAAAAAAATAAACCCCCAAAAAATTGGGGGTGATTATTGGGTGGAAGACCGGATTCGAACCGGCGACTTTCTGAACCACAATCAGACGCTCTAACCAACTGAGCTACAACCACCATTATTGGTATGCAAATGTAATTTTTTTGAATTTTTCAACAAAAAAAGTAGATAATTAATTTAATTCTGAAATACTTTCTGTAATCGGAAGTCTATTCGCTATAAAACCCTCGGCATAATCCACTCCAGTCAGTCTTCCTAAGTCCTTTGCTCTGTACTCTACACTTTCTAGGAAGTTTTTTGTTGAAATTGGAGTATTGTCTTGATTTTTTTTATCTGAATCGTATAATTGAGACTTGTATGATTTCACAGCATTCAATTTAATATTGATAAAATCTGAAATATCAACAACAAAATCTGGCTTTAGATTATTCCATTGTATGTAATGATAAATATTTTTTGGTCTCCAGGGATGCTGTTCTTCATTATCCACCCAAGTTGAAACTTTTTTCAGACCACTCAGAAAGCACGAATCAATAACTAGTTGAGCACCTTTAGGATGATCTATATGTCTGTCAGATGGAGCATTACACAAAATAATTCCAGGTCTATATTTTCTTATCCTTTTTATTAATTCAATCTGATGCTCCTCATCATTCTTAAAAAAACCATCCCTAAAATGCATATTTTCTCTAAAAGAAACATTTAGAATTTTAGAGGCTTTAGTAGACTCCTTAAACCTTATTTCTTTATTACCTCTTGTTCCGAGTTCACCCTGAGTTAAATCGATAATTCCAACAGACTTATTCATTGAAATTTCCTTTGCAATTGTACCTCCACAACCCAACTCGACATCATCTGGGTGAGAACCAATGGCCAATATATCAATGTTATTTGTCATTATTTACAATTATTAAATGCCTGTTCAATATCATAGTTAATATCTTCAATATCTTCGATACCAACAGAAAATCTTATTAAATTGTCAACTATACCCTGATTAATTCTATCTTCTTTTCTTAATAAGTAATGTGATGTTTTAGAAGGAGAAAGCATTGTACTTTCAACACCGGCAAAGCTCATCGTAGGGCTAATCATTTTCAAAGATTTTAAAAATAATTTAGGATTAAATTTTTTATTTAACTCAAATGAAATGACAGCGCCAAAACCATCCATTTGTTTTTTTGCTATATCGTGGTTTTCATGTCCAGTTAAGCCAGGATAGTAAACTCTGTCAATATTTTTATTTTCTTGTAAAACCTGTGAAAGTTTCATTGCATTTTTTTGCTGCGTAAAAAATCTAACTGAGAGTGTTTTCATACTTCTTTCAAGTAACCAAGTTGTATAGTCACTTAAACTACCACCCATATTTTTTGAAAGACTCCAAATCTTATTAATATGCTCGGTACTTGCAGCGACAGCACCGGCACAAATATCACTATGACCCCCAAAGTACTTTGTAGCACTATGCATAACAACATCTATTCCTAAATTGTGGGGTCTTTGTATTAAGGGAGTAGCAAAAGTATTATCAATAAAAGAGATTAGCCCGTGACTTTTTGAAAGCTCAGCAATTTTTTTAATATCCACAATTTTTAGTAATGGATTTGATGGTGTTTCAATAAAAATTGCTTTAGTATTTGATTTAATCTCTTTTTCAAACTCTTCTATTCCAATACCTTTTGTAAAAGAATATTCAATTTTGTATCTGGTAAACTGTTTTTCTATAAGATTCCTTGTTCCACCATAAATATCATTTTGAACAACAATGTGATCACCCGATCCTAAAAAAGAAAGTAAGGATGTACTTATCGCAGCCATGCCAGAACCTAAAATAATTGCATGCTCAGTTTGTTCTAGTGCAGAAATCTTTTTTGACAAAAATTCTTGATTTGGAGTTGAACTATATCTTGGGTATCTGTCAATTTCTTTGTCAATATATTCGTAAGAAGTACCTGGAAATATTGGTGATACTGAACTACCAAATTGTTCATCTTTAACTTGTCCTACGTGAGTGCAAATTGTATTAACCCCTTTAAATTTTTTGGTATCAGACATTACAGTCTAATTTAACGATTATTTTTTAGAAATTTATTGTATTTAGGATACGCTAATAAAGATAAAATTAAAATTATTGCAAGAGCTGAGCCTATGAATACTAGGCTTATTTCTTGATCGTCTTTAGCATAAGAGTGTAATCCAGCAAGATAAAAATTGACTCCAAAGTACGTCATAATAATCGATCCAAATGATAATATTGAAGCTACTGTAAAAGTAAAATTACTTTTTAGTCCGGGAATTAATCTCATATGAATAACAAATGCATAAATAATAATACTTATTAAAGCCCAAGTTTCTTTCGGGTCCCATCCCCAGTACCTGCCCCAACTTTCATTTGCCCACATACCACCAAGGAAATTACCTATTGTTAGCATAACTAAACCAATTGTCATAGACATTTCATTAATTAGCACCAATTCTTTAATATTAATATTTAAAAGAGCCTCATTCTTTTTATTAACAAGTATCATGAGTATTAATGATACTAAACCGAGTATCATGCTAATTGTAAAAGGGCCATAACTACCCACAATTACAGCCACGTGAATCATAAGCCAATAACTGTCAAGAACCGGAACAAGGTTTGCAATTGCAGGATCCATCCAGCTCCAGTGAGCAATCATCAAAATCATAGATGTCACAAAAGTTGTCGATGCAAGTGTTAGTTCACTCTTTTTTCCAAAATATATACCAAATAACATAGTTGCCCATGCAACATAAATCATTGACTCATAACCATCACTCCAGGGGGCATGACCTGAAATATACCATCTAGATATTAATCCCAACGCATGGATTGAAAAAAGAATATAGATAGAGTACTTTGATAGTTTAATTATTGTGTCAACAAACTTATTTCGATTGAATATTTGAAAAATTAAAGCAATAAATAATAATGTACTTGCATATAAATACCAGCTAAAAAGACTTTTAAAAATATCATATTTATTATAAAGAATTTCAGCATTTACCTTGTTTTCTGATAACATAACATTTGTACCATATTTTTTCTGAAATCCTGTAATTACCCCAAGAAGGTCATCAGCAATTTTATAATCACCACTTTTTTTACCCATATTCAGATGGTATATGTACGCCTTAAGTCCATTTTTTATAAAATCTGAATAGATTGAATCAGATATCATAAATGCATTAACTTTATGTTCATGGGTTGTTATCCATTTATCATTTTCATCATCAGGAATTGGGAAAATCTTTAATGTAAAGCCTTCAATAGCGTTGTATAATAAGTTTACACGCTGATCTGTCTCTCTAAATTCTTTTTGAAATGCATTTGGTATAGCAGCCCTGTAAGCCTCCTCAAGAAATGGAGCTAATTTGTATTCACCAGTCTCAGTAAAAAACTTTTTTAGTGGTACATGTTTTGCTTTGTCTGAAACACCAATTATACTTCTAATTGAATCAGCTTTTTTACTTTTTAAGAAGACTATTGGCATCTCAAGCCATATTCTGGGGTCTTCTTGCATTGATAAATAAACCTGATTTGCATTAAATTCATTGTAGTGATCTTTTTTGCTGACTTTTCTCAGTAGTTCAGATGAATAAGTGTTGATAGGCATCATTCTTCCGCCCAAGTCCTGTATAACCAGTTTACCAAACTTATCTGCCTGTTCTTTAGAGGGAATGTTTTTGGATAAAATAGAGTCAAAATATTTAATATTTGATAAACCATTTGAGTGTGTAAAACTGTCTTGTGAAAAAGAGTTAATTGAAAATAAAAAAATTAAAAAAGTTAAAATTCTTGATTTATTAACTCGAGCTATTTCAAGCTGTTTTTTTAGTGAATCAAATCTTGTGAATCTTGCAAATAGAATAACAATGAGTCCAATGTAAAGTAATATATAACCGATGTAAGTTAGTAAGGTTCCCCAAAAATCATAATTTACTGATAAAATTGTTCCTTTTTCATCTGGATCAAAAGAGGCTTGAAAAAATCTATATCCTTGATAGTTAAGGATATTGTTCATATAAATTCTATAATCAAAATTTTCTTTATCTAAGACAGTTACTTCACTTGCAAATGAGGCATAGCTTTTTTCTGTTCCAGGATATTTTTCAGCAATAAAATCATTCAACTTTATACTGAATGGTAAATCATAAATTTTTGATCCATATCTAATAGTAAAATCCTGACTACCTACCCTGAAGGTTTTGTAGGGATTATTGACTCCTTTACCTCCAATAACACTAACTATCTTTGTTTCATTTGGGGTTGTAATCTGTAATCTTACTCCATCCTGATCAGATTTTAATAATTCTGATTTTTTTACAATATCAAAGTTTCCTTTTATAACTGGATTTGGAAAAACCAATTGCATGTTGTTAATGATATATCTTGCTCTTAAGTTCAATGGGACATTTGTTCCTTTTTCTAGGAATCCTTGACTCATGGATGCCATAACTAAATATTCAGCATCAAAAGGAGAGTTTATGTATAAATTGAAATCTTCATCATATGAAATGTTGACTGCACCATCTATAAAATTGTTGAGTGTGTACAAAACACCATGAATATTTTCGGCTGAACCATCTTTTAAAAAATGGTTATGAGGCATACCTCCAGAGGACTCAACAATCTTTAAATAGTATTCACCATTTTCATCAAAAACAATGTTTTCCTCTGCACCATTGATGAACTCAGTTAACTTTATAGAAATAGGAGCTCCACCATATTCGGTGCTCAAATAAAATTTATTATTCATTCTTGGTGAAAAATCCACTACCAAATCATTGTACGCCTTCCTCATTGTCTGACCATCAATTTGAAAATCACCATCAATGTAAATATCTAAATAGGTTTTTTCAGAAAGAAAAGCACTTTCAGTTTCACCCTCACGAATGCTCATGACACCTTCATAACTAATATATCTGGTTATAAACGCACCAATAAGAATAAAAATCCAAGATAAATGAAGCATTAATACAGGCCATTTTCTTTTTGAAAGCAAGTTGTATTTAAATATATTACCAATAAAATTTATCACAAACAATAACATTATCAATTCAAACCACCAGGCATTGTAAATGACATTTCTTGTTAAAGGGGTTGGTGATGTTTCTTGTCCGGCATCTAAAAAAGTACCGATAGCCATCGCAATTGCAAATACAATAAATAAAATGCCGGTTAGACGGTTAGAAAAAAGTATTTTTTTTATAATATTCATTATGAGCAAATGGAAATGCAAATTTAATACCATTTTCACTTAAATTGTACCTATTTAAATTATTTATTTGTAAATTTTGAATAATGATTTAATCTATGCTAAAAGTTTCGGTAATTGGTTCAGGAAATGTTGGTTTTCATTTTATAAATTTATTTCATAATTCGGAAAAAATTCAGCTTTGTGAATGGTACTCTCGTAACTTAAAGTTTGACAAACGAGTTACGGTAATAAATGATATAAGTATTTTAAGTGAATCAGATATATACATTATTTGTGTTAACGATGATTCAATTTCCAAAATTAGCGACAGACTTAAATTTAGAAATAGACTTGTTGTTCATACTTCTGGAAGTAACTCATATAAAAAGATTAATATAAAAAATCGCCGTGGTGTATTTTATCCTTTGCAAACATTTAGTAAAACCAGAAATTTAAATTATTCTGAAATTCCTTTCTGTATTGAGGCAGAAAAAAATGCGGACAGAAATCTACTCATAAACTTGACCAAAAGAATAGGTTGCAAATGTTATGAAATTGATTTCAATCAAAGAAAAACATTACATTTAGCTGCTGTAATCACCAACAACTTTACAAACTTTTTATTTATTCTTGCAAAAGAATTTTTGAATAATAAAAATTTAGATTTTGAAATTTTGAAGCCTTTGATAAAAGAAACGGTTAATAAAATTCATAAATTAGAACCCGAAAAGGCACAAACTGGTCCTGCAAAAAGAAAAGACTTTAATACAATTAATATGCATCTTAAAATGTTGGATGAGGACAAAACTAGAGAGCTTTACAAAATTATAAGTGAAATGATAACTAGTAAATATGAAAACTAATTACAAAGAAAAACTGATTAATATCAAGGCATTTATTTTTGATGTTGACGGAGTATTAACAGACGGAAGCCTTCTTGTAAATGAAAATGGCGAATTATTAAGAACAATGAATGTCAAAGATGGTTATGCAATGAAACATGCAATCAACAAAGGTTTTATTATTGGTATAATTTCAGGTGGAACAAACCAAGCTGTGAAATTAAGATTAAAAAACTTAGGTATTGAAGACGTACATTTAAAATCATATGATAAAATTATTCATTTCAATAATTTTAGGGATAAACACAACCTGAATAACGAAGACATTTTAGTGATGGGTGATGATCTACCTGATATTCCAATAATCAAAGCAGCTGGTTTAGGATGCTGTCCACAAGATGCCGCACCAGAGGTCAAATCAATTTGTGATTACGTTTCTCAAGATTTTGGAGGTAAGGGCTGCGTTAGAGATATTATTGAGCAAGTCATGAAAATTCATAATAAATGGACATAAATAAAAATAAGTGGTTAAAAGAATATAGTATCCTGCTTTTTATAAATCTAATATATTTTGTGATTTTTTTATTAATCACAATAAAATACTAATATGAACAATATTGATTGGTTTGTATTAATATTTACACTTTTGGTAATAGTTGTTTATGGAACAATTAAAACAAAAGGTGCCAAAACAGCAAGGGAATATATCAAAGCAGGTAATGATGCGAAATGGTGGACAATTGGTTTGTCCGTGATGGCTACTCAAGCAAGTGCAATAACTTTTTTATCAACACCAGGACAAGCATTTAATGATGGTCTTGGTTTTGTACAATTCTATTTTGGTTTGCCGATTGCTGTTGTTATTGTTTGTTTAATTTTCATACCAATTTATCACAAATTAAAAGTTTACACCGCATATGAATTTCTAGAAAAAAGGTTTGATTTAAAAACAAGATCGTTAACAGCAATCCTTTTTTTAATTCAAAGATCTCTTTCAGCTGGGATAACAATTTTTGCTCCCTCAATCATACTATCTACAGTCCTTGGGTGGAACTTAATTTGGACTAATATTATAATTGGATTATTAGTAATAATTTACACAGTTTCTGGTGGCACTAAAGCGGTTAATTATACTCAAAAATATCAAATGGGTATTATACTTATAGGTCTAATTATTGTTTTTGTTACTGTAATAAATTTATTTCCTGAAAATATAAGTTTTAAAAAAGCCATTGAAATCGCATCCACTAATTCAAAGATGGAAATTTTAAACTTTTCATTTGATTTTGAAAATAGATATACCGTATGGAGTGGAATTATTGGTGGTACATTTTTGATGATGTCATATTTTGGAACTGATCAAAGTCAAGTCCAAAGATATCTTTCAGGAAAATCGCTAAGAGAAATGCAGTTAGGTATGATATTTAATGGAATTTTAAAAATACCAATGCAGTTTTTTATACTTTTTATTGGAATAATGGTTTTTGTTTTTTATCAGTTTTCAGCTTCTCCACTAAATTTCAATCCACAGGCTGAAAAAATTGTTTCTCAATCAAGTTTTAGTGAAAATTATAATTCTTTAAAAATTGATCTAAAAAATAACTTTGATAAAAAAATGTTTCTTTATAATGAATTTCTGAATTCAAAAAATATAGAGACAAAAAAACAAATTATAAATCTAAATAAGAAAGAAGATGAATTAAGAAAAGAAGGGAAATCACTTATTAAAAAAGCAGGAATTGAAAAAAATGTTAGGGTTGAAACAAATGATAAAGATTATATTTTTATAAATTTTATTTTAAACAACTTACCAAATGGAATAATTGGTTTGCTTCTAGCAGTTATACTAAGTGCTGCGATGTCCTCAACATCAAGCGAAATTAATGCTTTGGCTACAACAAGTGTTGTTGATATACTCAAAAGAAATTTTTCATATATCAATGATGACAATATTGTTTATTACACCAAATTAATGACGTTTTTTTGGGGTATTTGTGCAATTACAATTGCATCTTTTGCATATTTAGCTGATAATCTTATCCAATTAGTAAATATAATAGGTTCTATTTTTTATGGTAATGTACTTGGCATTTTTATGATAGCCTTTTTCTTTAAAAAACTAAAATCTAATTCAGTTTTTTTTGGGGCTATAATTACCCAACTAATTATAATCTATGCTTGGTTTTTTGATTGGATGCCCTTTTTGTGGTTAAATGTATTTGGCTGTTTTACTGTTATTTTTATTTCAAATTTAATAAACAGATTTAAGCTTTTTGGTCCACTTAGAAATTGATTCCTTATTCATCTTCACATAACTCTCATTGTTTGCATCTTTGGCTAATTTAAGGGAGTTATTAGCAGCTTCTATCGCTTCTGTATATTTACCATTTGCAGCCATTATGAGTGATTGTTGTCGATATTGCCAGAATCTTGGTGAATCTGACATATCTATGGCCAAGTTAATCCATTCTAATGCTTTATCTAATTTAATGTTTTCTTGCTTATAATAAACCGCAGCAGCGTAATAATCAGATGATGATGGATTTCCAGACATTACATTTTTAATATCATTTTCAACAAGATCAAGTGTGGGAACCTCAATATTTACAACAACTGATGTGTTTTCCCACCCAATTTTAATGTCAACATCATTATTTGTAATATTTTCAAATGAGATAAGGAAAGTTTCAATAAAGCTATCTTTTTTTATTTTTTTTACGTCAACGAAAAACGAATATGAAATTTTATCATCAGACCAGTCTCTGGGAACACCCCATAAGTCAGTTTCTGAGTAAAAAATAATTTGCCATTTATTTTTATCTGGAATAGAAAAAATTGAATATTCTCCTGCCTTTATTAATTCATCCCCGATTGAAACATCAGTTGAAAAGTTAATTTTTGTACTGTTGTCTGCCCCAGTTCTCCATATTTTATTAAATGGTACCAATTCACCAAATATATCTCTATCTCTTGCAGAAGGTCTACTGTATTTAATTTTTATTTCAGTTAGGCCAACCATTTGAGTGATTTCTGTAGCAGGACTAACCCTGGGTGTTTTGATTTGACTAAAATTAGGTTGACAAATAAAAAATATTATTGAAAAAATAATTGACCTCATATTAAATAAATTATATATTGAACTTCAAATATAAAATTAAATGATATAACTATGAATAAATATTTAATCGAATTTATTGGAACATTTTTTTTAGTTTCAATTATTGGTTTATCAGGAGATCCGTTAGCGGTTGGACTGGGTTTAGCAGTGTTAGTGTATATGGGTTCACATATTTCTGGAGCACATTATAACCCTGTTGTAAGTATTGCAATGTTCTTAAATAAAAAAATAAACTCTAAGGAGCTAGGCTTCTATACTTTAAGCCAGTGTATTGCTTCAATTTTTGCTACTATTTTTATTAATGAAACTGGTAATTCAAATTTTTCAATAATCTCACAAACTAGCAGTATTCAACAATTTTTTGTCGCTGAAATTATTTTTACATTTTTGTTGGTATTTGTTATTTTAAATGTTACCACAAAATCTAACCAGTATTATGGCTTAGCAATTGGATTAACCCTAACGGCTGGAGCATTTTCAGTTGGTGATATTTCTGGAGCTGTTTTCAATCCTGCTGTAAGTTTTGGACCTTCTTTTTTGAATTTAATTAATCCTGATGTTTTAAATAACAATATTGGTTCAGAAGAATTTTTCGTATACTATTTGATTAGTAGTGTTATTGGATCAATTATTGCAACATTCACATTTAAACAACTAAATAATACATGCATCTTAACGAGGAACAAATTGAAGAATTAGAAAAAATATACAGAATTAACCTTATCAACTCATGTTCTGGCTATAAGTCCGCTAATTTAATAGGTACAGTTTCAAAAAAAGGTGAAGAAAATCTTGCAATATTTAGCTCAATAACACATTTGGGTTCTAATCCACCTTTGCTAGGTTTTTTTTTAAGGCCAACCGAAATAGTGCCTAGACATACATATTTAAATATTAAGGAAAAGTTATTTTACACTATAAATTCAGTTCAAAAAAATTTCGCTGAAAAAGCACATCACACATCTGCAAAATATAAACGAAATATTTCCGAGTTTGATATAACTAAATTAGAAGCGCAATATATAAATAATTTTATAGCACCGTATGTTAAATTATCCAGTATCAAAATTGGAATGAAGTTTGTAGAAGAGATTAAAATAAATTACAATAAATCAAGATTAATTGTTGGTAAAATTGTTGAACTTAACGTTGAAGATGATATTGTTTCCAAAGATGGATTTATTAATCTAAACGTATCTCAAATTGCTACAATAAGTGGTTGTGACGGTTATTCATTTCCAATTAAAAATGAAAGAAAAGGATACCAAAAACCCAAAAAGATTTGAAAAAAACCTTCTTACCACAAAAAATTTGCCCCGTTTGTAATTTTTCATTTAGTTGGAGAAAAAAATGGAAAAAAGATTGGGAAAATGTGATTTACTGTAGTAAAAAATGCAGTAAAATTGGAAGAAGCAAACATAATATTTCCAAATCAACTTTTTGAAAAAAATCCCCTTTTCAAATTTGATGTTCAGACATATATAATTGAAGAATATTTCTTTTTTAAACATTATAAATTTCACAAGAAAAAAATATACTTCCACAGGGTTAGTATGCAAAAATATTTGAATTATTGTTCAAAAAAATTAAAGGATATTAAATACATTGATTCTAACGAAAATGAATCAGATATACGAATACTTTTAAAAAAAATAATTAAAAATGGAGTAAAAAAAATTAATCTAATTGACCCCTGTGATAATTGGCTTTTTAAAAGAATTGAAAACCTAACTAGTTCTATTGAATTAAATATAATTTCTTCACCATCATTTTTGAATTCAGATGAAGACAATCTATCTTTTTTCAAAGAAAATAAATCTAAATTTTTTCAAACAAGTTTTTATAAACTTCAAAGAAAGAAGTTTAATATATTAATGATTGGTGATAGTCCAGTGGGTGGTAAATGGACATTTGATGACGAAAATAGAAAAAAATACCCCAAGGGAAAAGTACCACCCGCTACCACATTTCCAAAAGAGGATAAAAAATATTGCGATGAAGCAAATAATTATGTAATAAAATATTTTAATGAAAATTATGGCGTGTTAGAAAGTACCTTCAAATATCCAACCTGTTTTTCATCCTCAAAAAAATGGCTTCAAAAATTTTTAGAGGATAGATTTTTGGAGTTTGGCGACTATGAGGATGCTATAGTTAAAGATGAATCTGTTTTAAACCACAGCTTGTTATCACCTCTAATCAATAGTGGATTACTAACACCTAAATTTGTTGTTGAAGAAATTAACAATTATTCCAGTAAAAAGAATATTCCCATTAATTGTTACGAAGGAATTATTAGACAAATAATTGGTTGGAGAGAATTTATAAGAGGGGTCTATGTTTCGAAAGGCTCTGTTGAAAGAACCACGAACTTTTGGGGGTTTAATAAAAAAATGCCTAATGCTTTTTATGATGGAAGTACGGGTATTCAACCAGTTGATGATTGTATTATTAAATCAAAAAATAATGCTTATTTACATCACATTGAAAGACTTATGGTAATAGGAAACTTTATGTTTTTATGTGAAATTAACCCAGACGAGGTCTATAAATGGTTTATGGAATTTTTTATTGATTCTTATGACTGGGTAATGGTTCCAAATGTATACGGAATGAGTCAATTTGCTGACGGAGGATTAATGTCAACAAAACCCTATATAAGCAGTAGTAATTACATAATGAAAATGAGTGATTACAGTAAGGGGGAATGGCAAAGTATTTGGGATGGTCTTTATTGGCGTTTCATTTTTAAAAATCAATCTTTTTTTAAGGCAAATCCAAGATTATCAATGATGGTAAATACTCTTAACAGAATGAGCAATCACAAATTAAATTTACATCTTAACAATGCTGAAGCATTTTTATCCAAACTCAAATGATATACAATTCAACATATAAAGATGACGAGCTTGATAATGAGTGTGAAAAGATTGTAGGAAAAAAATACAATATAATTGACTCAATCTTGTTAAATGGTATTGGTTCCAAAAGATTAATTGTAAAAAAATATAGTAAAAATTTTATTGAAATTATTGAAAAAAAAATTGATTTAATTTATTCAAATATTGAGTTGCGAAAAAAGGGTATTATAGTGTATATAGCTACAGGCCAAAAAAGATACTCATGGGTAATACCTTATTACAAACTTGTATTGTTTAAAACCCCAAACTACACAATTCATTGCGATGAAGATTTTATTACATTCAGTAAGGAAATCAACTATAAAGAAAATATTAATTTTTTTAGAAAATTAATTGATCAAAAAATCAAATTTGATCAACATAATAATCCTGTATAATTTGAAAGATTTAAATGGCATAGATATTGATAGAATCATTGAGATGGCATGGGAAGATAGAACAACTTTCGATGCAATCTTCAAAGTTTATGGATTAAACGAGAGTGATGTTATTAGTACTATGAGAAAACATCTTAAACCCTCTAGTTTTAAACTATGGAGAAAAAGGGTTTCAGGAAGAAAAACTAAACATCAGGCAAAAAGAGATTTTAGTGAAGGAAGATTTAAATGTTCAAGACAAAAACAAATAAGTTTAAATAAAATTAGTAAAAGAAATGGGAGTTATCGAAAAAGCAATTGAATTTGAAAGCAGAAAACACACTTACAAAAGTACTAACGAAAAAATAGTTGCCTCAAGAGAAGTAAAAAATTTAATATTAGACCTCAACGAAATCTATAAGGAAAACAAAAATGATGAAATTATGGATATGATGAAAAGATTAACTGTTATAAAAAGGAAAGTTGAGAAAAGACTTAAGGGTAGACCACAAGTATAATGGGTAAAGTTTTAATCATTGGAGGTACAAAAGGGATTGGCAAGGCTATAGTCTCTGAAGTTATTGAACAACATGAGGTAGTTTGTTTGAGCAGAAATATATCTGATTTTACACATAACAATTACAAACATATCAAATTCGATGTATTAAATGATGAATTTCCCGAAATTGAATCTTTGGACACATTAATCTATTGCCCAGGTACAATCAATTTAAAACCGATTTCATCTCTTACCTTAGATGATTTTAGGTACGATTTTGAACTAAATGTAATTGGTGCAGTTAAAGCCATAAAAAAGTACCTAAATCTTTTGAAGAAATCTGAAAACCCCTCAATTTTAATGTTCAGTACAGTCGCAACTAAACTTGGAATGCCATACCATACGTCGGTTTCAGTTTCAAAATCTGGTATTGACGGTTTAGTTAAAACGCTTGGGGCAGAATTAGCTCCAAAAATTAGAATTAATGCAATTGCTCCAACAATTACGAATACAGATTTGGCTTCCAAAATTTTGAGAAATGAAAAAGTAATAGAAAATATGATAGAAAGACACCCATTAAAGAAAATTCTTTCTCCAGACGAAATTGCAAAAATGGCTTCTTACTTAATTTCAAAAAACTCTTCATCTATTTCTGGACAAATTTTCAATATGGATGCTGGAATTGTATCATTTAAAAGTTAAAGTATGTTTAAAATTTATCAAATATTTTTAATTGTAAGTTTATTTTTCTTTTCAGGTGATAAAATAGAACTAAAAATAAACAAAAAATCAACTATGAATATTTATGATATAGAAATCAATGATATCAATGGAAAAAAATTAGAATTAAGTAAATTCAAAGGAAAATACATGCTATTTGTAAATGTTGCTTCTAACTGTGGCTTTACAAATCAATACAAATCTTTACAAAAACTTTTTCAAGAAAATGCTGATAAACTTGTGGTTATTGGTGTACCATGCAATCAATTTGGAAGACAAGAACCTGGAAATGAAGAACAAATTTCGGTTTTTTGCTCTGAAAATTATAATGTTACTTTTCCTATGACCCAAAAAACAAGCGTTAGAGGTCCAGAGCAACACAAACTATATCAGTGGTTAACTCAAAAAAATCTAAATGGTAGAAAAAACTCAAGTGTTAAGTGGAATTTCCAAAAATACCTAGTTGATGGTAATGGTGAACTTATTGATTATTGGTATTCATTAACCAGTCCAACAAGCTCAAAAATCACCAATTACCTTAAATGAAAATTTTCAGATTAAAAAAAAGCCAAAAAATTCCAATAACTACAGAAAAAGCATGGAATTTTTTCAGTAACCCCTATAATCTAACAAAAATTACCCCACATCACATGAACTTTAAGTTTCTTGAGGGTGTTGAAGATTTTATTTACCCTGGACAAATAATTAAATATAATGTAAGACCTGTGTTCAATATAAAAATGTCTTGGGTGACAGAAATTTCGCATGTTGAACAAAATAAGTTTTTTGTGGATGAACAAAGATTTGGTCCTTATAAGTTTTGGCATCACAAACATATTTTTACAGAGTTGGATAATGGTTGTGAAATAACTGACATCATTGACTATGGACTTCCATTTGGTTTAGTTGGAGAGTTTTTTCATCCAATTATTATAAAGCCCAAACTAGAGAAAATATTTAACTATAGAAATAAAAGAATAAAAGATTTATTTGGAAGCTTATAATATTTTTTGGTTTAGAAGAGATTTAAGACTTTATGATAATCATGGATTATCTGAGGCTAGTAATAATGATCTAAAAGTAATTCCAGTATTTATATTCGATACAAATATAACTGACAATCTTCCCAGTGATGATCGAAGAATAAATTTTATTTATGAAAATATTTCAAGATTAAACCTAGAATTGAAGAAAAAATATAATTCCTCAATGAATGTTTTTATGGGTAATCCAACTGAAATATTTAAAGAAATTATAGCAAAACATGAAATCATAAATGTTTACACAAACCATGATTATGAGCCCTATGCCATTAAAAGAGATTTAGAACTAGCAAAAATTCTAAAACATAATAATATAAATTTTTTATCCTTCAAAGATCAAGTAATATTCGAGAAAAATGAAGTGGTAAAGGATAATGGTGAACCTTACGTAGTTTACACTCCATATATGAAAAAATGGAAATCAAAGTTGGCGGAAAATCTGAGTGAATTGAATGATAAAAAAGTATCAAATAATTTTTCTAAAAATTCAATTTCAAAATTATTAGATATGTCTGATTATGGATTCAAAAAAAATCATAATAAAATTGAGGCATTTATCTTGAATAAAGATATTGTTAATTTCTACTCTGAGAGAAGAAACTATCCTGCTTTAAATTCAACTTCTAAAATTGGACCTTTTCTTAGGTTTGGAATTGTTAGTATACGTAAAATAGTAACTGGAATAATTGATTTTAAAGACGATACTTTTCTCAAAGAATTAATTTGGAGAGAATTTTTCATGCAAATACTTTATCATTTCCCAAAAACCGCTTCACAAAGCTTTAAATCTAAATATGATAAAATAGTATGGTTAAATAATAAAAATGATTTTGAGGCATGGAAGGAAGGTCGGACAGGATTTCCCTTAATTGATGCAGGGATGCGTGAATTAAATGCAACTGGTTTTATGCATAACAGAGTTAGAATGCTAACCGCTAGTTTTTTATGCAAGCAATTATTAACCGATTGGAGATTAGGCGAAAGATATTTTGCCCTAAAACTAAATGATTACGAAATGGCTAGTAATATTGGTAACTGGCAATGGGCAAGCGGCTCTGGTGTAGATGCAGCTCCTTATTTTAGAATTTTTAATCCACACACACAAATAGAGAGATTTGATAAAGATAGAAAGTATATCAGAAAATGGGTTAAATCTGAAGAAAATTACCCAAACGAAATTATTGATCATAAAATGGCAAGACAGAGATGTCTTGAAACATATAAAAAGTATGTTTAAAATAATTTCTGATTCTAGACACGTTCTATTTCAGCTCCTAAAGCTTTGAGCTTTTCATCTATTCTTTCATATCCTCTATCAATTTGCTCAATATTATGAATAATTGATTCCCCATTTGCAGAAAGTGCGGCTATTAACAGTGAAATACCAGCTCTAATATCGGGAGAGCTCATTATTGTCCCTTTTAAACTAGAATTGAAATTATGACCAATTACGGTTGCTCTATGTGGATCACATAAAATAATTTTAGCACCCATATCAATTAATTTATCAACAAAAAATAACCTACTTTCAAACATTTTTTGGTGAATTAATACACTGCCTTTCGCCTGTGTAGCAACAACTAAAACAATACTTAAAAGGTCTGGGCTAAATCCTGGCCAGGGTGAATCAGAAATTGTAAGAATTGATCCATCAATATAATTTTTAATTTGATATCCATCTTTATTTTCAGGGACAATAATATCATCTTCATCAATTATTAACTTAATTCCCAATGATTTAAATATATCAGGAATAATACCTAAATTTTCAAGGGAAACATTCTTGATTCTAATATTACTTTTGGTCATAGCTGCGAGACCAATCCAACTACCAATCTCAATCATATCAGGCAAGACAGTATGGTTAGAACCTTTTAGTTCATTAACGCCTGTTATTTTCAAAAGATTAGAGCCAAGGCCATCAATTCTTGCCCCCATTGAAATTAGTAACTTACATAATTGCTGAATATAAGGCTCACATGCAGCATTATAAATGGTTGTTTTACCATCAGCTAAAACTGAAGCCATAATAATATTTGCCGTTCCAGTTACAGATGCTTCATCAAGTAAAATAAAAGAACCTCTTAATTTCTTTGCTTCAACTCCGTAAAATTTATCTTCTTTGCTATAACTAAATTTAGCGCCTAGCTTTATTAAACCTTGAAAGTGAGTATCCAATCTTCTCCTACCGATTTTGTCTCCACCAGGCCTAGGAATAAATGCTTTTCCATATCTAGCTAATAAAGGACCAACAATCATTATCGAACCTCTTAGGCTTCTTCCATCAATCTTAAATTTATCTGAACTCATATAATCAAGATTGATATTCTCAGCTTTGAAAGAATATTTGTTATTACTTAAACAAGTAACCTCAACCCCAATCGACTTTAATAAATTAATTAATTTCTTTACATCAATTATATTTGGAATGTTATCTACTACAACTTCTTCCTTTGTAAGCAAGGTAGCACAAATTATCTGTAATGCTTCATTTTTGGCGCCCTGAGGGACAATAGTACCTTCTAATTTATTTCCACCTTTAATTTTAAATGCTTGCATAGGTACTAATATCTCTTTCTGTTTTTATTATTTTTTTTGGGGTATTTTTTATTAGAAAATTTCTTTTTTGTTCTGATTAAAACTGAAGAGTCTAATAATTCAATATTTGAATTTTTAATATCAATTTTTGAATCTGACAATTCATACAAATGATCAAAAATTACCTGATCTTCTACATTGTCCTTATTCCAATTTAGAAAACACTTCTTCATATGATTTGCAATAGTAAAAATTAATGCATCCTTTTTATCACTATTATCCCATTTTACAGCCTCATCAATCATAATCTTTATATTATTGCCATAAAACCTATATTTTGGGAAACTTTGAGGGTATTCAAGAGGCAAAGGTTTAGAATCCAAAATATCTTTTGAGGGTTTTTCAAAAGGGGAATCAGCATCTAACTTAAAATCTGACATTATAAAGAGTTGATCCCAGAGTTTGTGCTGAAAGTCAGGTACATCTCTTAAATGAGGCTGTAGATTTCCCATAACAGAAATTATAGCATTAGATAATTTATTTCTTTCATCTTTAGACTTCAGTGAGGAAACATGATCAATCATTTTTTTTATATGCCTACCATATTCAGGGATAATTAAATCCTCTCTTTCTGTATTATACTCTAAGTTTTTAATCAATTTTTATGTTTTTTTGTTAATGAAAAGCAAATTACAAAAAATTAGTTCAGAAATTATAATAAAATTATATTTTCAATACTGTCCGAAACTTTCTTGTAAAAATTTATAATTAAATCGGGTGAATCTGCAATAATTAATACAGAAACTGATGTGTACTTTTTATTTCTTGATGATTTAAAATTGATATCCTTTATAAAATCATCAAAAATATCGTAAATAATATCAATATTTTTTTTTTCAGTTGGGAATATAAATTTAAAAATGTAATCAGATGGCCAGTTTGATGTCTCATTCAAAAGGTTTTTTAAGTTATCGTAAAAATCTTTATTATTTTTGCTCATTATAGTTGCAAATATATGTCTAAATTACTTGTAATTTGGTTTAAAAATTTAAGTAAATGAAAATTGTTATAACTGGAGGACCTGGAACGGGAAAAACATCTATTATAAAAGCATTAAAAAAAAGGGGTTTTCATATTTACCCGGAAGTTTCCAGAGAAATTATAAATGAATTTAGAAAGTTGGGGCATAAACAACTTTTTCTTTCGGATCCGCTCAAGTTTAGTAAAATTTTGATGGAAAAGAGAATTATCCAATACCAAAATTCTATTGAAAACAAGAACAAATTTTATTTTTTTGACAGAGGAATTCCTGATATTATTGCTTACCTAAACTTTAAAAAAGTCAAATTCAATCCATCTTTACTAAAAGAAATAAAAAATTACACTTATGATTTGATTTTTTTATGCGAACCATGGAAACAAATTTATATAAATGATTCGGAGAGATATGAAAGCTACAGTGAATTACTATTAATTAATGAAGAATTAAAGAAAACATATCAAAAATTGGATTACAAACCAATAAAACTTCCTGAAAGCCCCGTTAAAGAAAGGGTTAATTACATTCTAAACTCAATTAAATGAAATACAAAAAGATAAAAATAGTATTTATGGGAACTTCTGAGTTTGGAATTCCAACCCTAAAGCTTTTAAATCAGGAGTTTAATCTAAAAGCTATAATTACTAATGTTGATAAAAGGTCTGGAAGAGGTTTAAACTTTAAAGAATCAGAGGTTAAAATATTTGCAAAAAAAAATAAAATACATTTTTTACAACCCGACAATTTAAAAGATCCTAATTTTATAGAACAAATACGTTATTTAAAACCCGATTTTATAATTGTTATAGCATTCAGGATGATACCAAGGATTATATGGAAAATTCCAAGGTACGGTACAATAAATTTACACGCGTCTCTATTACCTAATTACCGTGGAGCAGCCCCCATAAACTGGGTTATTATGAATAATGAAAATAAAACTGGACTTACAACTTTTTTTATCGATGAAAATATTGACACTGGAAAAATTCTTTTGCAAAAACATATTTCAATTGATGAAAAAATAAATGCCGGTGAACTGCATGAAAAACTGAAGTTACTAGGCCCCAATCTAGTATTTGAAACCATCATAGGTGTGTACAATGATAAAATTATTCCGTTAAATCAAGACAAAAAATATGATATTAAAAAGGCACCTAAATTTGATAAGAAAAATACAATTATTCAATGGAATAAAAGTGTGATTCAGGTATATAATACGATTAGAGGGTTAAACCCCTACCCAGGTGCAAGAACTACCATTAATAATAATCTCTACAGCAAGAGGGTCATAATATATGATTCAGAATATGTTGTTCAAAATCACGATTATAAAGTTGGCAAATTTGTAGTTAATAATAGCAAAATAAAAGTTTACTGTTCAGACGGGTTTATAATTATAAAAAGCTTAAAACTAGAAGGAAAAAGAAAAATGGATTGTCAATCTTTTCTTAATGGATTTGATATTGAAAATTATAGTATGTTTAAATGAAAAAAATAAATAAAGGGGACCTATTGGTATCAATGCCCGAGATTTTGGATGATGCTGTTTTTAACAGAACTGTTGTATTTATTACTGAAATTAGTAATGATAGTGTAACAGGATTTATTGTAAATAAAATTCATCAATTTAATTTAACTGATATTGACAAACGAATTGCTGAAGATAAAATTAAAATCTATGATGGTGGGCCATTGAGTAAAGAAAAAATATATTTTATTCACAATAAACCACAATTAATTCCTAATAGTATAAAATTTTATAAAAACATGTTTTTTGGTGGAGATTTTGATAGGGTTATTGAATTAATAAATGATGGACTTATAACAAATAATAACATTAGATTATTCTCTGGCTATACAGGTTGGGATTACAAACAATTGATTGATGAGATAGAAAATAAATGTTGGTTTATTTCAGATCAAAAAAATATAAAGCTAGAAATGAACGATGAGAATTTATGGAAAAATCTAATGATGGCAAAAGGTGGTAAATTTCAAATTTGGTCAAATGCTCCATCTGATCCTTTACTAAATTAGGTTGAACCTAGTACTTTTTTTAGATCAAAAATTTGATTTGTCCAAAGTAATTTTGATTCTTCAACTTCATCTTCATCATCTGCAAAATCTGTAACAATTAGCGATACATCCTTAGTTATTTCATCAAATTGAAGCCTTAACTCAAAAAAATAGTCTGTATCTTCATCATCGAGCCACTGAAATTGTATTTTTTCATTATTTATTTTTTTGAGTAATTTCGCACTTTCATCAGAACCATCCCAGTAGAATACAAATATTTCACCTCTAGAATTAACATTATCGGCAAACCACTCAGAAAGACCAGATGGTGTTGAAATATACTGAAAAAGAAGTTTTTGAGAAGCCTTTATCGGAAATTCCATTTCAAATTTAATTCTTTTACTCATATAGCATAATTAACAATGTAATATATACATTTATTTTTTTTAATATAAAATTTATTAAAATAATTTATTAAACATATGTTGAATGGCAATGATATAAATTCTATATTTGGACGCTCATAAAGGCGAGATAGCTCAGTTGGTCAGAGCGTCGGATTCATAACCCGGAGGTCCCGAGTTCAAATCTCGGTCTCGCTACAAAATAAAAGCGGTTATGCATTTTGACAGTATGACCGTTTTTTTAATTCTTCTTGAGTATTTTCAACAATTCTTCTCTATTAACAATTTGCTGCTCACCTGTTTTCATGTCTTTTAGTTTCATAGAGCCTTTTGCTTTTTCTTCACTGCCATAAAATAAGACATATGGAACATCATTTTTATTTGCATAATTTAATTGTTTTCTTATCGGAATAGGGTCTGGATAGAATTCTGAATTAATTTTATTAAATCTAAGGAAATTAGTAATTTCTATTAAATCATAAGAAAAAGAATCACTAAAGTTTAAAATTAGAACCTTAAGTGATTTGTTTAAAAGCTTAGGAAATAAATCTAATTCTTTGACAACAAGGAACAAACGATCTAATCCAAAACTAATGCCAATACCACTCATATTTTTTAAACCAAAAATCTCGGTTAAGTTATCATAGCGTCCTCCTGCAGCTATCGAACCTAAATTTATTGAATTGGGTGGTAAAACCTCAAAAATTATTCCTGTGTAATAATCAATGCCCCTAGCCAACCCAATATCAAAAACTAAATTTGATCTAATCAACTTGTTTTTAGAAAAATAATTAAAAATGTATTCAATATCAGAGATAGCTTCTATTCCAATTTCTGAGGTTTCAAAATATAATTTAAGTTCATTTAAATTAGAATAAAAGTTTTTTGACAGTTCTATTGCTTCAAATAAAGAATTAATTATTTTATCCTCAAAACCATTTTCAAATAAATTTTTCTTTACGGTTGATGAACTTAATTTATCTAATTTATCTAACTCTCTAGTCAAAATTTCAAATTTATCAATACAGTTATTTATCTCACATATAGCAACTAATAGCTTCCGGCTATTAATTTTTATTTTACAACCCTCAATTTTTAAATCATTAAAAACAGCGTCAAGCAATAAAATAAAGTCAATTTCTTGCATCATTGAATTAGAGCCTATAACATCAGCATCACATTGGATAAACTCTCTAAACCTGCCCTTTTGTGGACGATCAGCTCTCCAAACGTTTTGAATTTGATACCTTTTAAATGGAATCGTAATATTATTTTGGTTTTGAACCACATATCTTGCAAATGGAACAGTTAAATCATAACGCAATGCTTTATCAATAATTTTTGGAGCTAAACTGCTCGAATTAAGTTCTTTGAAATCAATACCCTTGAGAAAATCTCCTGACTTAAGTATTTTAAAAATTAGTCTTTCCCCGTCTTGCCCATATTTACCCAATAAAGTTTCTGATCTTTCAAAACTTGGCGTTTCAATTGGGTTAAATCCAAATTTTGAAAAATTTTCTTTAATTGTATTAATTATATAATTTCTCTTATATAAATCGTCAGAATTAAAATCTCTTGTGCCTTTTGGTAAAATTGGCTTTTGCATTTTAAAAATTATTTTAGTTAAATTAAAAAAAAACACCCACATGAGCAGGTGTTTCTAATCCATAAATTTATTTTAATTTATTTTTTATCAGGAACTACCTCAAATGATAAGTCTACTAAAACTTCTCGGTGCAGTCTAATTTTCGCGTTGTATTTACCTAATTGCTTGATGTTATTACCAGCAAGTAAAATTATTTTTTTATCAACCATAACTCCGTTAGATTCGAGTTCTTTTTGAATATTTATATTATTAACAGAGCCGAATAATTTGCTTCCCTCACCAACTTTGGCTTTTATCTTTAATTCCAAATCGGTAATCTTCTTGGCTAACTTATTTGCATCATCAATTATTTTCTTGTCCTTGACTGCCTGCTGTTTGATATTTTCAGCAAGAACCTTTTTAGCTGATGATGTAGCTAAAATTGCAGAACCATTCGGAATAAGAAAATTTCTAGCATAACCATTTTTAACAGTTACTAGGTCATCTTTAAAACCTACTCCTTCAATATCTTTTTTTAATATTATTTCCATAAAAAATATTTATTTTAATAAATCAGCCACATAAGGCAATAGTGCTAGATGTCTTGCTCTTTTGACTGCAACTGAAACCTTTCTTTGATATTTCAAAGAGGTGCCCGTAATTCTTCTGGGTAAAAGCTTGCCTTGTTCATTTACAAATTTTAATAAAAAATTAGAATCCTTGTAATCAATATACTTTATTCCATATTTCTTAAATCTACAATATTTTTTTACTGTACTTTGATCAATATCTAATGGAGTTAAATATCTAATTTCTGCACTTTTCTTACCCGATGCTTCTTCTTGGATACTTGCCATAACTAAGATTCTTTTGTATTAATTTTACTTCTTCTTTTTTCTGCCCATTCCACTCCGTACTTATCTAATTTTACGGTTAAATATCTCATAAATCTTTCATCTCTTCTAAATTCAAGTTCTAAATCGGAAATTATTTCAGGATTTACGGTATATTCAAAAAGGTGATAAAAACCACTTTTTTTTATTTTGGATTGGGTATGCTAACTTCTTCAAACCCCAATCCTCCTTCGAAATCATTTTAGCACCTTTAGATGTTAAAAATTTTTCATATTTGAGGACTGTTTCCTTTGTCTGCTCTTCAGACAAAACGGGATTTAAAATGAAAACAGTTTCATAGTGATTCATAACTTATTTTTATTAATGCGTGCAAAAATATATAATTTAAACATCATTTGATAATTTTTTGTAGCAAAAATTTTATCAATTAATCAATTGGGGTCTACATCAACAATTACTTGTACAGCCCTGTAGTCGGGTATTAATTGGAATGTTTGTATATATTTCTTCATTATTAGCTTCACCCCAGAGAGAGAGAAGTCATGTGGAATTTTAATCAATATATGTTTTTGATACTTATTTCTAACTCTTGAGATGTATGGGAATTCAGGGCCTAACAAATATCCCTTAAAGTGATAGAATAGTTTATCAAATAGCCATTTTGAAGAATTGTTTACAACATTTAAATTTTTATGTTTGACTGTTAATTGAATTAGTTTTGAGAAGGGAGGGTATTTAAATTTTTCTCTGTCATTTATCTGAATTTGAAAAAATTTTTCGTAGTCACCATTTACAATTTGGTTCACCAATTTTGGGTTTGAATTATATGTTTGTATGAAAACCTCTCCCCTTTCAGTTGCTCTTCCTGCTCTTCCTGCAACTTGTTGAACAAGTTGAAAACATCTTTCATTAGATCTAAAATCAGGAAAATTCATTGAACTTTCAAGATTCATAATGCCTACCAATTGAACATTTTTAAAATCTAAACCTTTAGTAATCATCTGCGTTCCAACCATTATGTCAAAATCTTTGTTTTCAAAAGAACTGATAATTTTTTTAAAGCTATTCTTTCCCCTTGTGGTATCATGGTCAAGCCGAACAATTCTAATTTTAGGAAATAGATTTTTAAGTTCAATTTCTATTTGCTCCGTACCTAAGCCTCTTGAAATAATATCACTGCTTCCACATTTAACACAATTGTCTTGAATATTTTCATGATATCCACAATAATGGCACCTCAAAGATTTCTTTGAATAGTGGAATGTAAGAGAAACATCACAATTAATACACTTGGGGGTAAAACCACAACTATTACACTCTAATACTGGAGAAAAACCTCTTCTATTTTGAAATATTATAACTTGTTTATTGTTTGAAACAACTTCTTTTATTTTAGCTAAGAGTGGTTCAGAAAAAAATCCATACATTTTTCCTTCTTTAACCATATGCTTAATATCAATAATATTAATTTTTGGTAAAGGTGATTTTCTATATCTTTCATTTAATTCGACTAAACTAAACTTTTTAAGAGAAGTAGAGTTATAATAACTCTCAATGGAGGGGGTAGCTGTACCCATTAAAACATTTGATCTATGAAGCTTTGAAAGAACCAATGCAGAATCTCTTGCGTGATATCTTGGTGAAGGCTCAAATTGTTTGAATGATTGCTCATGTTCTTCGTCAATAATTATTAATTTTAGCCTACTGAAGGGGAGAAAAATTGCGGATCTTGCTCCTATTACAATTTGGTTGTTTTTGTTTTGGTTTATCTTAAACCACAATTCTGCTCTTTGATTTAAACTTAATGCTGAGTGGTAAACGAGTAAATTATCAGAAAAAAAATGACTTAATCTATCAACTAATTGTGTGGTTAAAGCAATTTCAGGGACCAGATATAAAATTTGATTTCCAGAATTCAAATATTGTTTGATCAGTGAAATGTAAATCTCTGTTTTGCCAGATGCGGTAACTCCTTTAAGTAAAACATTTTTATTTAAGTTAAAATTACTCTTTATTTCATTAAGAGCATATAACTGTTTTTCTGAGAGCTCTATTTTTTTTAATTTCTTTTTTGACTCAACAATATTCCTGCTAATTTCAAGATCATAAAACTCGAATATTTTTTTTTCAACCATTTTATTTAATATAGAATGATATGATTTATTAAGGTTCTTAAAATCAGAGATTTTAATATTTTTATTGGATTTTAATTTATTTTCTAAGAAATGATTATAAAATTTAATCTGATTTTTTGCGTTTTTTGGAATTGATAAAATTAAATCTTTATTGAAATTTTTTGATAATCTAACACAACGAATAAATTTTGGTGAATATTTTCCATAAATTTTTTCGTCTATTAAAATAAAGTTCTTCTCCCTCATTGAATTTATTATTGGAAAAATATTTTTTTTGCCAACTATTTCTGAAATTTCTTTGACAGATAAATGTTTTTTTATTTTTAGAGCATCTAAAATCAAATATTCAAGATCATCACAATTATTTTCATTTATTATTTGGTTTTGATTTAAGCTAACTTCTGTTTCACTCTGAAGGACTAAATTGCTTGGTAAAGATGCTCTCATAATATCTCCAATTGGTGCGAAATAATATCTTGATATCCAGTCCCAAAAATTTAGCTGGAAATTGTTAACCATTGGCGTATTATCAATTATTTGAACAATAGATTTTAGTCTTATTGTATCATCATTATTTCTGTGTAATTTAAATGCAATTGAGGTATAAAGTTTTGTTTTACCAAATGGAACAATAATTCTCATTCCAGGCTTAATAAAATTAAATTCTTCCTCGGAAACTGAATATGTAAATTTTTGATTTACAGGGATTGGCAAAATAACATCAACACAATGACACATATAAAAAATTAATACAATTTTTTAAATTTTAATTAGAATATATAATAAATTTATCTATAAATAATCTTATGAGGGTTAAACTTATTTACATTGGAAAAAATAGAGATGAAAATTTAGAAAAACTTGTAAAGAAATATAAAGAAAGAATTAATTATTACTTAAATTTTGATGTAATTCAGATTAAAAGTAAGATTTTAAATCATGAAAAATCATCAATACAATCACACGAAGCAGAACTACTTTTTAAAAATATTGATGAGGATGAAAATATTGTTTTATTGGACGAAAAGGGAGAAAATTATACAACTAATGACTTTGTAATTTTTTTTAATGAAAGTATCTTAAACAGAAATAAAAGTTTAACCTTCGTTATTGCAGGAGCGTATGGATTTTCAGAAAAAATAAAGATGAAATTTAAAAAAAGTATATCACTTTCTAAAATGACATTAACACACGATATGGCTAGATTAGTACTTGTGGAGCAAATATACAGGTCTTTAACTATTATCAAAAATATCCCCTATCATAACAGATGAAAAAATTAATTTTTGCTACTACTAATGAAAACAAATTATTTGAAGCCAAAAAACTATTAAAAAATTATTATGATGTGGTTGGACTTAAAGAAATTGGATTTGAACATAAAATAATTGAAAATAAATCTTCAATTATTGATAATTCAGTACACAAGGCTCTTTTTGTAAAAGAAAAAACAGGATTAAATTGTTTTGCTGATGATACCGGGTTAGAAGTTGATGTTCTTGATGGAGCTCCAGGTGTTCATTCTAAAAGATATGCTGGTATAGATGCAAGCTCGGAAGATAACATTAATAAACTTTTAAACTCTTTACAGGGGGTAAAAAACAGAAAAGCACAATTTAAAACTGTTATATCTTTAAATATTGATGAAAAAATTAAAACTTTTATAGGTATTTGTAAAGGCAAAATTTTAAACAAAAAAAAAGGTGAATATGGATTTGGATATGATCCAATTTTTGTTCCAGAAAAATCTAAATTATCATTTGCAGAAATGACTGTAGAAGAAAAAAATAAGATTGGTCATAGGGGAATTGCAATTCAAAAACTTTTCCTCTATTTAACAAATCTTTATTCTAAATAATTAAAGGTTGGCTTGATTAGTGTATATATTTATGGTAATGAAAAAAATAATATTTTTTTTGATATTCTCGTTTGTCAATTTGATTAGTGCTCAAAATGATATAGTTAAAGGCATTATAATCAACTCAAAAAATAATCAACCTCTGGAAAATGTAAATATTGTTAACATAAATCAAGTTACAGGAACAGCCTCAAATTCAAGTGGACAGTTTGAAATTCAAGCATACGCCAATGACACATTGTATCTTTCTTATATTGGCTTTAAATCTATAAAAGTAAAGGTGACAAACGATTGGATTAATCTTGATATTGAAACTATTATTGAGTTGACTGAAATGGCTTTGGCTCTAGAAGAGGTTGTTGTTTATGAACTAAAGTTAACAGGTTATTTAGAACTTGATATTAAACAAGTTCCCATTAATAATAATTACAGATACAGTATTTCTGGACTTCCTAACGTTGGGTATGAATCAAGTTCTCGACCCACGAATGCTTTAACTAAAACTCTAAACGCTATTTTCAATCCTGTAGATTTTCTTTATAAAATATTTGGAAGAGAACCAAATCAATTAAGAAAAGTGAAAAAAATGAAAGAAGATGACCGAATTAGAAACGTTCTATCAAATAGGTTTGACAGAGAAATATTGGTGGAATTGCTTTCTATAGAAAAAAAAGATCTTGAATTTTTAATAGCTCAGTGCAGTTATTCTGAAGATTTTATTAGGAAAGCTAATGATTTACAGGTATTAGAGGCAATAAGTGAATGCTATGAGGAATATAAAGTTCTTAATAACAGTATTAAAAATCCTTAAAAATATTCCCTTCTGATTTAATACCCAAATAAAAATTAGCATAGTATAAATACACAAAAGGAACGTATAAAATAAAAAAAGGAATTCCGATTAAGATTAAAATAATATTATGCATTAAAAATTTTCTTTTGTGACCTCTAATTATTAGCCAACCTTTCTGTATTGCATCCCAAGCATCAATTGAAGTATCTTCAGCCATAATAAAAAATGTAAAAGAAAATGGTAATGAAACAATAATAAAAGGCATAATTATCGTCACAAAAAAACTTAGTAATAAATAAACAATGAATAATATAGAATACGAAAAGTACTCACTAATACTAATGGATTTAAATGGGGTAAATAGCGCGCTAAATTCTTTATCATTGACAAATGCAGCATAAGATTGTGAAAAAAATATTTCTAAAATTTCTAAAAATATCAAAAAATTAAGAGTTGAAAGAATCAAAGACAAAATTAATCCAAAAAAAAGAATAAATGTAAAAATAATTATGGAGGCTAATACCCCGTTACCAAGATTATATTTTAGTCCATTAAATACGCTTTCAACATTACCGGTTTTATTTTTTACAAATCTTAAAGAATAAGCATACATTCCTATTGTAATTGGACCAGCAAATAATAATAATAACAAAAACGGTATTGGCCAAAAGCATAAAATTACTAATATAAGGTTTACGGCGCCAAGAACACATATTGATTCTAACCATCTCCCTTTTAGAGACTGAAGTGTTTTAGAAAAAAGGTAATTAAATGAAAGCAATGTTATGTTATTATCATTTGAATCAACAAAAATAATTATTAAATGTAATAATTTATTTAACTTTGCAAATCTTTAACATATCCTTGAATATATGAAAGAATTTAATCTGCATGCAATTTCTCCTATAGACGGAAGATACTTTTCAAAAACATCTCAATTAAAAGATTTCTTTTCTGAAATGGCACTTATTAAATACAGGGTTTTAGTAGAAATTGAATATTTTATCTCACTATGTGAAATAAAATTACCAGAATTAGAGAAATTTAATTTCGATAATTTTCAAAATCTGAGAAATATATATTTAAATTTTTCAGAAAAAGATGCTATTGAAATAAAAGAAATTGAAAAAATAACCAATCATGATGTCAAAGCAGTTGAGTACTTTATTAAGAAAAAATTCACAGATTTAGACATACACCAATTCTCAGAATTTATTCATTTTGGACTCACCTCACAGGACATAAATAATACTGCCATCCCATTGAGTATTAAAGATATGTTAGAAACTGTTTACTACAGTGAATTAAACGTTGTAATTGATAAGCTTGAAATGATTTCAAAAGAATGGATGAATGTAACCATGCTTGCAAGAACACACGGACAACCAGCATCCCCTACAAAACTTGGGAAAGAAATAGATGTTTTTAAGAATCGAATTGAAAATCAAATCAAATTACTAAAATCAATCCCTATTTCTGCAAAATTTGGTGGTGCAACGGGAAATTTCAATGCACACAAAATAGCTTACAAACATTTTGATTGGTTGAGATTTGCTAAAAATTTTATTGAAGATAAATTAGGACTGAACCATTCTTTTCCGACTACCCAAATTGAGCATTATGATAATCTTGCTGCATTATTTGATAACTTTAAGAGAATAAACACAATCTTAATTGATTTTAACAGAGATATCTGGCAATATATTTCGCTTGACTATTTCAAGCAAAAAATAAATAAAAACGAGATTGGAAGCTCTGCAATGCCACATAAAGTAAATCCAATTGACTTTGAAAATAGCGAAGGAAATCTTGCATATGCAAATGGAATTTATGAGTTTTTGTCCAGAAAACTTCCTGTATCTAGATTACAAAGGGATCTAACCGATAGTACAGTTCTTAGAAACATCGGCGTACCCATAGCCCATACAATCATTGGATTGAAATCTGTTCTGAACGGAATTGATAAATTAATTGTTAATAATGAGGCCATTAAATCTGATTTAAGTCAAAACTGGGCTGTTATTGCTGAAGCAATTCAAACTATATTAAGACGCGAAAGATACCAAAACCCATACGAAGAATTAAAAAAACTAACTAGAACAAATAAAAGACTTAGTGTTAAAAACATTCATGACTTTATAGATAAACTGGACATAAAAGACTCGGTCAAATCCGAACTTAAAAAAATAACGCCTGAAAATTATACCGGTATTTTTTAATTTTAAAAAATGAAAAAAAAGGCATTTATATATTTCTTTTTAATAACTTCTTTGTTCCTAAGTTGTTTTGAGGATAATGATGATAATCTTGCAAGAACTTCAGATATTAATGATTTTGTTTGGAGGGGTATGAATGCTGCCTATTTGTACAAAGATGAAATTACAAACCTTGATAATGACAGATTTGGAAATATGGAAGAATATTTTAGCTTTTTAAATAATTACGATTCTCCTGAAACTTTATTTGAATCTTTGATATACGAAAGAAATTTGATTGATAAATACAGTCTGATTATTGATGATTATATTGAGTTACAGCAATACCTAAGCGGTAATATTCTTTCTAATGGTATTGAGTTTGGTTTGAGTTTTATACCTAATTCCAATTATGAAATTTTCGGATATGTTAGATATGTGCATAGTGGTTCAGTAGCTGAAGCTAATGGAATTAAAAGGGGAGATATTTTTGTTTCTGTGAATAATACTTTTTTAAATATTGATAATTTTTCAAATTTATTATCGCAAAACTCATATGTAATGGGTTTTGCAATTTATTTGGATAACAACACTAATGATATAAGTGATGACAGTATATTATCAAATGGAGTAAACATTAACCTTTCAAAAGTACCATTGGTTAAAAACCCAGTTTATCATTACTCAATAATCAATGAGGGTGGTAAAAAAATAGGGTATTTAATGTATAATCAATTCTTATCCAATTATGATTCATATGTTGAATCAATTTTTTCTGAGTTTAAATCAAACTTAATCGATGAAATTATTATAGACCTAAGATATAATCCTGGTGGTAGTGTAAACTCAGCTTTACTAATTTCTAGTTTGTTAACTGGTCAATTTACAAACGAGATATTTAGTTATGAAGAATGGAACAGCGAAATTCAAAATTATTGGAATAATAATAATCCTGAATATTTAGTAAATAGATTTTTAAGTTTGGAGAATAGCCTTAAAATGAATAAGATATATGTTTTAACATCCAGATCTACAGCTTCTGCAAGTGAACTGTTGATTAATTGTTTATCTCCTTATATTAATGTTGTTCAGATTGGTACATCAACATATGGAAAATATCAGGCCTCAATAACTCTTTATGATTCAAATAATTTTTCAAATCAAAACACAAATCCTGCTCATAATTATGCTATTCAACCTCTGGTAATGAAAACTCTAAATGTAAATGGAGTTACTGACTATTATAATGGCTTAGAGCCAGATTATATTTTTGAAGAAAGACCTTACAACATGGGGATTATTGGTGAATTGAATGAACCAATGCTTAACTACACAATAAATCTTATCAACCAGAGATCGGTTAGTTTTGAACAGTCAGAGTTATTTGGTACTATTGGAGATAATTTTAAATTTGAATACCTTAATAAAGAAATGTATATTGACAAATCATTTTTAAATATAAATGAAATCTCCTTTTAATAAATCGCAAAAAATTGTTCTTGCAATTATTATTTTTGGAATATTAGCAAGACTTATACCTCATCCACCAAACTTTTCTCCTGTAACGGCTATTGCATTATTTAGTGGTCTTAATTTCAAAAATAAAAAATTTGCGTTTCTCATTCCAATTTTAATTTTATTTATTTCTGATTTGTTTATCGGTATTTCATTGATAAATTTATTTGTTTATTCTGGATTTCTTTTGATTGTTCAGCTGGGTTCAAAAATCAGCTCAATAAGATTTTTAAATATTATCCTAGCGAGTCTTATTTTTTTTATCATATCCAATTTTGGTGTATGGATTATTGGTTACCCGAAAACTATAGATGGATTAATTCTTTGCTATACAATGGCAATTCCTTTTTTTGGATATAGTCTGGCAGGAGATTTATTTTTTGGATACTTATTTAAGTTTTCCTTTGCTAAAATTGAATCATACTACATGAATGCTGAAATCTAATTATCCTCATTTGGAATATCAATAAGTTTATCTTCAATATTCAAATCTGAATTTCCTGAAATTTTGATAATGTCTTTATCAATTTTCTTAAATTCTTTTGTAGTGTCATTAAATCTGTTCACAGCTGCACCAAGGCTATTTCCCAGTCTATCGTGATAAGATTTGTATGCCTTTAGGTGTTTGTTTAATTTTTCTACATTTTTTATAATATCATTTATAGAATCTTCAACTTTCATATTATGCAGTGCCTTTACAGTAATTTGAAGCATGGGGAAAAGACTCATTGGAGATACTATCATAACTTTTTTTTCATAAGCATAGCTTACAAGATCTCTTTGATTTATTTTTAAAGATCCTACTCTACTATTTAGTAAATCTTGATAAAGTCCATCTGCAGGAATAAACATATACGCGTAATCGGTAGTTTTTTCGTTTGGTCTAATATATTTTGAGGTTTCGTCAATTCGATTTTTGATATCAGCTTTAAATTTTTTTTCTAACTCTAATAAAAGATCTTTATCATTAGATTCAATCATCTTATTATAATTATCCAACGAAAACTTTGCATCAATTGGGATAATATAATCTCCTACTCTAACAATTGCATCAACTGATTCATTGTTTGAAAAAGAAAATTGCATTTGAAAAAGCTCAGGAGGCAATACATTGGCTAATAAATTTTCTAATTGAATTTCCCCAAGAACTCCTCTTTGCTTTTGATTACCTAAAATCTTTTCTAAAGTCTTCATTTGGTTTGCAAAACTTAGAACCTGCTCATTAGTTCCTTTTATTTTTTCAAGTTCTGAGGTAACGTCTTTAATTACTTTATTTGATTCTTTAAATTGTTGAGTTATAGAAACGGAAGATGACTTATGATAATCATTTATTTGCTTATTAATATTATCTAATTTGTTATCAATTTCACTTCTACTTTGTTTTGAATTACTATCAATTTCTTTTCTTATGTCCTGAATTTGAGTATTTAAATTATTTGAGAAATTCATTAAATCAGAAGCATTAAGTGAACTTTTAGAAGAATTAGATTTATAGATGAGATAAATTAATGTTGTTGAAACAAATACAAGTAAAATAATTATAATTAATTCCATAAAATGATTTAAAAAAACTCTACTATTTGCTCAAATACATTTTTCTTCGTGAATATAAATCGTAAAATTTATCATCTTGCAAATTATCTATAAATAATATACTCTCACCCGTACTTTTCATCTCAGGACCAAGTTTTTTATTGACATTTGGGAACTTACTGAATGAGAAAACAGGTTCTTTGATTGCATATCCATTATATGTAGGTTTAAAATCAAAGTCTTTCACCTTTTTTTCACCTAACATTACCTTAGTAGCATAATTTACATAGGGTTCGTGGTACGCTTTAGAGATAAATGGAACAGTTCTAGAAGCTCTTGGATTTGCTTCAATTATATATACCTTATCGTTTACTATTGCAAATTGAACATTAATTAAACCTACAGTGTTTAATGCCAAAGCAATTTTTTTTGTGTGATCTCTTATTTGTTGAATCACCAAATCACCTAGATTAAAAGGCGGTAAACAAGCATTACTATCACCTGAGTGTATGCCACAAGGTTCAATGTGCTCCATTATTCCGATAATATATACATCTTTTCCGTCACAAATAGCATCGGCTTCTGCTTCAATAGCACCGTCTAAATAATGGTCAAGTAATAACTTGTTGTCGGGAATTCTTCTAAGGAGATTTACAACATGTTCTTCTAGTTCCTCTTTATTAATAACTATTTTCATTCCTTGACCTCCAAGAACATAAGAAGGTCTTACGAGAATGGGGAAATCTAATTTTTCAGCAACTGCTAGTGCCTCATCTGCAGTTGAGGCAGTATCAAACATTGGATATGGGATATTATTTTTCTTTAATAAAGATGAAAAAGAGCCCCTATCTTCAGCTAAATCAAGAGACTTAAAATTAGTTCCAATAATTTTTACTCCATACCTCTCTAGTTTTTCCGCTAGTTTTAAGGCTGTTTGACCTCCAAGTTGAACAATTACACCAATTGGCTTTTCTAACTGGATAATATCATATATGTGTTCCCAAAAAACAGGCTCAAAATATAATTTATCAGCTATATCAAAATCGGTTGAGACAGTTTCTGGATTGCAATTTATCATAATGGTTTCGTATCCACACTCAGAACTTGCAAGTATACCATGAACACAGCAATAGTCAAACTCAATTCCCTGACCGATTCTATTAGGTCCAGATCCTAAAACAATTACTTTCTTTTTATCTGAAACCTTACTTTCATTCTCAGAATACTTAGTGCCATTATTTAGACTGATTTCATTTTCAAAAGTTGAATAATAATAGGGTGTAAAAGCTTTAAACTCAGCTGCACATGTATCAACTAACTTGTAAACTCTATTAATATTCATCTCAGCTCTTTTCTTATAAACTTCACTTTCATAACAACCCAAAATGTGTGCAATTTGACGATCTCCATAGCCTTTTTGTTTTGCTTCCAAGAGCAATTCACGTGGTAATTTATCTATTGTGTATTTTGAAATCTCAATTTTTAAAAAGTGAAGTTCCTCATATTGCTTTAAAAACCACATATCAATTTTAGTTAGCTCATAAATTCTGCTAAGAGGTATACCAATTTCAATTGCATCATATATTACAAATACTCTATCCCATGAGGGAATAGATAATTTTGAAATTATGGTTTCATAATCAGAAATACCCTTGCCATCACAACCTAATCCATTTCTTTTAATTTCTAATGATTGTGTTGCCTTGTGTAATGCTTCTTGAAAAGATCTTCCAATACCCATAACTTCACCAACAGCTTTCATTTGTAAGCCAAGTCTTCTATCGCTTCCCTCAAACTTATCAAAATTCCATCTTGGAATTTTTACTATGACATAATCAAGGGTTGGCTCAAACAAGGCAGAGGTTGATTTGGTGATTTGGTTTTGAAGTTCATCTAAATTGTAACCAATTGCTAGCTTTGCAGCAATTTTTGCAATTGGATAGCCTGTAGCTTTACTTGCTAGTGCTGAAGACCTTGAAACTCTAGGGTTAATTTCAATAGCTATTATATCTTCTTTTTCATCTGGGCTAACCGCGAATTGTACATTACAACCACCTGCAAAATCCCCTATACTTCTCATCATTTTAATTGCCATATCACGCATTTTTTGATAGCATGTATCGCTTAAGGTCATTGCTGGGGCGACGGTAATTGAATCTCCTGTATGAATTCCCATAGGATCCATATTTTCAATGGAGCATATAATTACAACATTGTCATTTGCATCCCTTAGAAGCTCCAACTCATATTCTTTCCAGCCAATTAAGGCTTTGTCAATCATAACTTCATGAATTGGTGAAGTTTCTAGACCTCTGGTCAATAGCGTATCAAAATCTTTTTCTTCAAAAACAAACGAAGCGCCAGTTCCTCCAAGCGTAAAAGAGGCACGAATTACAAGCGGAAAACCAAATTCTTGCGCAATTTCCTTTCCCTTAAGATAAGAAGTCGCAGTTAATTGAGGAGCCATTGGTATTCCAATATCAAGCATTAAATTTCTAAATTTCTCCCGATCTTCTGTAATATTAATTGCATTAATGTCAACTCCGATGATATTTACATTGTAATCATCCCATATCCCTTTGTCGTCCGCTTCAATGCATAAATTTAAAGCTGTTTGACCGCCCATTGTAGGAAGTACAGCATCTATTTGAGGATGTTCTTTTAAAATTTTAATAATAGAAGATGTATTAAGAGGTAATAAATACACATGATCAGCCATTACTGGATCAGTCATTATAGTCGCTGGGTTAGAATTAATTAAAATTGTTTCAATACCATCCTCGCGCAGAGATCTTAAAGCTTGTGAGCCTGAATAGTCAAATTCGCATGCCTGACCTATAACAATTGGCCCAGAACCTATAATGAGAAGTGATTTGAGCTTAGGGTCTTTAGGCATATTAAAAATTTTTTAAATGTACTAATCAAAAAAATAAAAAAAAAGGTGTTACTTAATGTAACACCAGGATTTATATTAACAATTGTTAATCATTTTATTTTGGACTTAATTCAGATGAAACCGAGAGTTTCTTTCTTCCCTTTGCACGCCTTCTTGAGAGCACCTTTCTTCCAGATGGAGTTGACATTCTCTCTCTGAAGCCGTGCTTATTTTTTCTTTTTCTCTTAGATGGTTGATAAGTTCTTTTACTCATCGTGAATTAATTAAATTTTTTCTATACTTTTTAATCTGCGGGCAAATATACAAAGACTTTTTTCTTAAACAAATGAAATTATTCAATTATGAAATAAAATTGTTTATTTTTAATTTTTTAAAAAATATTTCTAATGATTAATAAATACTTTAAACTCGCTATTTCCGTATGTTTATTTATATTTTCAATTCAACAATTTTTTGATGGGTCTATTGGAAGCACCGGTAATGGAATTCTTTTATTAATAATATCATTGATAATTTTATTTCTTTATTTCAAAAATGAGTTTTTATTACTAGCATTTTTCCAACTTAGGAAACAAAATATGAATTCAGCAAAAAAATGGCTTGAAAGAGTAAAAAAACCCAAATCAGCTTTAACTAAAAAACAACAAGGATACTACAATTACTTGTTTGGATTGATATATTCTCAAGAGAACATAAATATTTCAGAAAAATATTTTAGAAATGCAATTCAATTAGGCTTAAATATGAATCATGATTTAGCTATGGCGAAACTAAATTTAGCTGGCATAATGTTTACCAAGAGAAGAAAGCTTGAAGCTCAAAAACTACTTAAAGAGGCAAGAGATTTAGACACAAACGGCATGCTTGAAGATCAAATAAAAATGATGAAGAATCAAATGAAAAAAACAAATATTCCCAATCAGCATTTTGGTGGAAATCGATTTAGAAGAAGATAAGTTTTTATTGACTTCTCTCTATCAAATCAATTAAATTTTGATTAAACCATTTTGCTTTCAAAATTATCATTTCATGACCCCCACCCTTTAATGTTATACAGTTTTGTATATTATTGATTGGAAATACGTGATCATTATCGCCGTGAATATGTATAATATCTTTTCTATAATTTTCCTGCTCCCATGATAAAATATTTTTGACCGACCATTCCAAGTATTGCTGATCTCTTTCGGTAAGATATCTTTCAGCAAGCTTAATCCTTTTATAAATTTTATCAATATTGAATTTCATTGAAAGTTTTATGAAATTATCAAACATACCAAAAGGAATTGCCTTAATCAACTCAAAATCTTTAGCGTATTTAAAAATCTTGGGAAATTCTTTGTGAGATTTTACACTGGAAATAATTACAACTTTTTTTGCATCAATTAATTTGTCTATTTCTTGAACAATAATCCCCCCAAAAGAAACTCCAAGTAGAACGGGACTTTTATGTTTAATTTTTTTTGAAAATCTTCGACAATAATCCTGTAAAGATTCGTTCTTTGTCGGATTTACCCAATCTAGTCTGTGTAAACAATAATTGTCATTTTGGATATTTATGTGTTCAAATATTTTTGAGCTTGCTGCTAAGCCTGGCATTAGGTATATATTTTCTTTGGGTTGTAGAGACATAAGATGTAATTAGGATAAATTTATTATTTTTGTATTGTATCTCAAAGAAATAATTTGAAATGGAAATAAGTGATAATCAATTTCTTAGACAATTTGAGGCTAAAATTAATGGAAATTTAGCCATAATAGAGTATTCTCTACAGGAGAGAAAAATATTTCTAACAAAAATTAAATTTAAGGATATTGATAATAATCTTGATTCTCTAAACATATTTATTGAAAAAGTATTAGATACTCTGCTTGAAAGAAATATTCGTGTGGTCCCTACTGCAGCAATTATTACAAAATTCATCAGAAAAAACAGGAGATATAAATCGCTTTTACCGGTTGGAATTAGGATTTAATTTATAATTAGACCTCTAATCTAACGTAACCTTCATTATCAATTTTTTGTAATCTACCTTTAACAATTTGATTGGATAACGAAGGATTCCAAGGCATTCTAACTTTAATATAGTTTTCGGTATATCCATTTATATATCCTTGCTTGTTTTCAGATTCAAACAAAATATTCTTCATTTTATTTAACTGAGATTGATAAAAGAATCGTCTTTTTTTTTCAGAAAGTACTCTTAACATCATACTTCTTTTATTTTTGACTTCTCTTGGGACTTTATTAGGCATCTTTATAGCATGAGTATTATCTCTTTGTGAAAAAGGGAATACATGTAAATATGCAATATTCAAATCTAAAAGAAAATTATATGTTTCAAGAAAATCGTCATCAGTTTCACCAGGAAATCCAACAATCACATCAACACCTATGCAGGCATCTTTTATTTTTTTGTGAATATAATTAACTCTTTCTCGATAAAGCTCTCTATTATACCGCCTTCTCATAAGACCTAAAACTTTATTTGAGCCACTTTGTAGAGGAATGTGAAAATGAGGTACAAATCTATCACTATTAGCGATGAATTCAATTATTTCATTTTTTAATAGATTTGGTTCAATTGATGAAATTCTGTATCGATCAATATTGCCATATATTTCTAGCTCATTTAATAACTCGTAAAAAGTGTTTTTATGATTTTTATTACCAAATTCACCTTTGCCATAGTCACCAATATTTATCCCAGTTAATACAATTTCTTTAACTTTATTTGACTCAATTTTTGAGATATTTTTTTTTATATTTTTTATAGAATCACTTCTTGATATACCTCGAGCTAATGGAATAGTACAGTAGGAACATTTATAATCACATCCATCTTGTATTTTTAAAAATGACCTGGTTCGGTTATCAATTGAAAAACTACCAACATAATTATTAACTTTTTGAATATCACATGAATGAAATTGAATTTTTTTACCGGAAGTTAAATCTGCTAAAAAGTCAACTATATTAAACTTTTCATTCGCTCCAAGTACTAAATCAACACCTGGAATATTTGATATTTCTTCAGGTTTTAACTGTGCGTAACAACCAACAACAATTTTAATAGAATTAGGATTTAATTTAATAGCTCTATTTAGTATATTTCTAAATTTTTTATCAGCTTTTTCTGTTACAGAACAAGTATTAATAACATAAAAATCTGCTTTATTATTAAAGTTAGTTATTTGAAAACCATTTTTAACAAATGATCTTGCTATTGTTGAGGTCTCAGTAAAATTTAATTTACAACCCAGAGTATGAAATGCTACTTTATTGTTACTAAGCATGAATATGTACTAAAAGGTTGTAAATTTACAACATAAAATAAACAATAAAACATAATATTATTTAATATGAAAAAAAAGATTTTCAAATTATTAATATTTACAATTATATGTTCAAGTTGTGAAAAATCCTATAAAATTGATACTAACACTGTTTTTCGATACAATGAACACAAAAATATCAACTCATTAGATCCCATTTTTGCCAAGGATATTGCCAATATCTGGGCGGTAAATCAATTATATAATGGACTTGTTGAAATGGATAAAAATCTTAATGTTATTCCCTCAATCGCAAAAAAATGGGAAGTCTCTGAAGATGCAAAAACATATACATTTATCATTGACACGACAATAAAATTTCATGCACATAAACTATTAAAACACAGAAATGTTACTGCACATGATTTTGAATATAGTTTTAATAGGCTTATTAATCCAGAACTAGCTTCACCAGGGGGATGGGTTTTAGAAAATGTTAAAAAATTTTATGCTCAAAATGATACTATTTTTAAAATTGAGCTGGATAATCCATTTAACTCATTTCTTGGAATACTAACCATGAAATATTGCTCAGTAGTTCCAAAAAAAATTGTTGAATTTTATGGAAATGACTTTCGCTCAAATCCTGTCGGAACAGGGCCTTTCAAATTCAAACGATGGGAGGAGAATATTAAGCTAGTTTTAAGAAAAAATTTAGATTATTTCGAAAAAGACAGCATAGGAAATAAACTTCCATACTTTGAATCTGTTTCTGTTACATTTTTGCCTGAAAAACAGTCTGAATTTTTACAATTGGTTAAGGGGAATATTGACTTTATATCTGGTCTTGACAACTCATATAAAGATAATATATTAAATAATAGTGGAGGTTTAAATAAAAGTTATCAGGACAGAATTAATATGTTAAGAGGTCCCTTTCTAAACACAGAGTACCTTGCATTTTTTAGTGGCTCAAATCAAAAAGAAATAAAATCTCCATTAATTAGAAAGGCCATCAACATAGGTTTTGATAAAGAAAAAATGGTGAAATACTTGAGAAATGGAATAGGAAAAGCTGGTAATGGGGGTTTTATTCCTAAAGGAATGAGTGGACACAACAGTAAAAGTTTAAATATTTATAATCCAGAAAATGCAAGAAAATTAGTTGATATTTATAAAAAAACGAACGGAACTCCAAAGATTGAATTAACTACATCGTCAAATTATTTGATTCTGTGTGAATTTATTCAAAAAGAACTAGAAAATATTGGAATTCAAATATCAATTAATGTAATTCCAGGATCTTCATTAAAACAAGCAAAGGCCAATGGAAAACTAGATTTCTTCAGGGCTAGCTGGATTGCAGATTATCCTGACGCAGAAAACTATATGGCTCTTTTTTACAGTAAGAACTTTTCGCCAAATGGACCAAACTATACTCATTTTAAAAATGAAAATTTTGATAAACTTTATGAGAAAATGATAAAGGAAACTGACCAAAGTGAAAGAGTGAAAATGTATAAAAAAATGGACTCAATCGTTATTTCAAAATCAATAATTGTCCCTCTTTACTATGATGAAGTAACAAGATTTGTTTCAAAAAATATAAAAGGGATGGAGATAACAGCAACCAACTTATTAGATTTAAGGAGAGTTTATAAAGAAGATTAGAGATATCTTTTCATAGAAACACTATTTACCTTAAAACCACTCCTAGAATAAAAATTTATTAAATTTTCTTTGCAGAAAAGAGTAATTCTGTAACAATTATTTTTTTTACCAATTTCAATCAATTCATTAATTAATTTTACTCCAATCATTTTTCCTCTAACTTCTGTATCAACAACAATATCCTCTATGTGACCTGCTACTTCTCCCCTAATTTTATTTTCAATAATAATACTTCCATGTGCAATAATTTTACTGTCAACAATACCAACAATTGAGTTAGAGCTATTATTTTGAATAAATTGATCCCATGAATTATCCAAATCAAGATCAGAGGTATCAATTTTTTTTAATTGATTCAACAATGCAAAGACATCATTTAAATCAGATTTTTTTATTTTTCTAAATGACACTTTGGACATAATCATAGAAGCTTAAGTTTAAATTTATGAAAAACTTATGTTAAGAATGTAAAAAAAAAAATAAAACTTAATTATTTCTTGCTAAACTTCGCATATTTGGTTTTGAACTTATCAATTCTTCCTGCAGTGTCAACAAGTTTAGCTTTTCCTGTATAATAAGGGTGAGATGTTCTCGATATCTCTAATTTAATGAGAGGGTAATCGGTGCCTTCAACAGAAATTGTTTCATTAGATTGTGCTGTAGATTTTGCTAAAAATATATCATTGTTGGACATATCCTTAAAAGCGACCAATCTATAATTATCTGGATGAATTCCTTTTTTCATATTCAAAAATTGATGTGCAAATTTATTGTTTTTTTAATACTTTGCAATGAATGTAGCTTATTTTTTTAGAGCAACGTTTTTGTATATTTGAATAAAAACCAATTTATGGAGAGTGAAATAAAGAAAATTTCAATTGACTATGGAATAAAACTTGGGACTGTACTTTTTATAATTACAGTATTTTCATATCTATTCGATATTAGTTTTTTTTATACTGGTGTTAAGGGAGTTTTCTTTGCAATTTCAATACTTTCTTTTGGTATAATTTCTATAATAAAAGCTAGAAAGATTCAAAATCAGATCATTTCCTTCAAATATGTTTTCACTGCATATTTTTTTTGCATCGCAGTAGGATGTTTAATTTCATCCATTGGAGATATTTTTATTTTCAAATTTCTGGACATAGATGCAGGAAATTTAATTAACGAAGAGACAATGATTCTTTACAAAGAAATGAGGGAGATGATGAATATTGATGTCGAGAAAATTCAGCAGGAACTCAGAACAATGATTGATTATCCGGTTTATTCCTATCTAACAATATTTAATAACTATATTTATTTGCTACTAATGAATTCAATTATTGGATTAATTTTAGCTTTTATTCTAAAAAAAAATTAAATCTACTTTGAAAATTTCAGTTGTTATACCATTACTTAATGAAAGTGAATCTCTTGCTGAATTAGTTGATTCCATTAAAGAAATAATGAGTTTACACAGCTTTACATACGAAATTATTTTAATTGACGATGGAAGCGATGACAATTCATGGAATGTAATAGAAAATTTAGCAAAAAATAATAAATCAATAAAAGGTATAAAATTTGAAAAAAACTATGGAAAATCTCAAGCACTTCATGCTGGATTCAATAAAGCCCAAGGTGAAGTTGTTTTTACAATGGATGCTGACTTGCAAGATGACCCAAGTGAGATTCCTGAAATGTATAAAATGATTATGATTGATAAATTTGATATGGTTTCAGGCTGGAAAAGAAAGAGATATGACTCATTAATATTTAAAAATATTCCCTCCAAAATTTTCAATTTTGCAGCTAGGCTAACTTCAGGCATTAGATTAAATGATTTTAATTGTGGTTTAAAAGCTTACAAAAAAGAATTAATTAAGTCAATCAATGTTTATGGTGAAATGCATAGATATATTCCTATTCTTGCCAAAAATGAAGGGTTTAATAAAATTGGTGAAAAAATTGTTAATCACAGACCAAGGGCCTATGGTTTAACAAAATTTGGACCAAGCAGATTTTTACATGGTTTTTTAGATTTATTGACTATTTGGTTCATATCAAAATTTGGTAAAAGGCCAATGCATTTATTCGGAAGTTTAGGTCTTTTAATGCTTTTTACAGGGCTAGTATTTGCTGCATATATTGGATATGACAAACTTTATCTTAACCCTAAAGGAATTTTAATAACTGACAGGGCTGAATTCTACATCAGTCTCGCAACAATGATTATAGGAAGTCAATTCTTTTCCATGGGATTTATTGGTGAATTACTATTAAAAAATATAAATAAAAAATCTAATTATGTGATTCGCAAAAAAATAAATTTGTGAATTATTTAACAGCAATCTTTAAGCTGTATTGTACTTTAAAGATAATTTTATATTCTATTTGCTAAAATGGATAAATTTATTTTAAAAAATATTGAGAAATGGTCAAGCCCCCCCTTTTCAGATGAAATCATTGCTGAAATTGATAAGTTGAAAAAAAATAAAAATGAGTTATTTGACTCATTTTATAAAAATCTTGAATTCGGCACAGGTGGAATGAGAGGTTTGATGGGTGTTGGAACAAATAGACTAAATAAATATACTATTGGAAAAAATGCACAAGGGATTTGCAATTATATTAATGAAAACTTTAACAAAATAAGTAATAAAGTTGTAATAGCTTATGACTGCAGAAATAATAGTAAGTTTTTTGCAAGTATTGTATCTAACGTATTCTCTGCAAATAGTATTAAAGCATATTTATTTCCCTCAATTTGCCCTACCCCAATTCTCTCTTTCGCAGTCAAAAAAATAGGCTGTATATGTGGGATAGTAATAACTGCATCTCATAATCCTCCAGAATATAATGGTTTTAAAGTTTATTGGAAAAATGGAGGACAAATCGTACCACCAGAAGATAGATTATTATCAAATTATATTAATCGAATTGACTACAGTGAAATTAAATTCGAAAAAAAATCAGACTTAATTGAGAAAGTCGATGAAGAAGTTAACAATGAATTTATCTCTTTGTGCTTGAAAAATGGATTAAATAAAAAGGTAAATAATAGATCCAATATTAAAATTATCTTTACGGCTCTACATGGAACAGCAGCTAAAATTGTTCCCAAATTATTGAACAAAGCCGGATATAACAGTGCATTATATGTCAAATCACAGATGAATCCAGACGGAAATTTTAGTACTGTAAAGTCACCAAACCCTGAAAATGTTGAGTCTTTAACTTTAGCCATTAAACTTGCAAACAAAGAGGATGCAAAAATGGTAATAGGTACGGATCCTGATGCTGATAGACTAGGTGTTGCCGTTAGAGATTTTAATAACAAGATTATATTGTTAAATGGTAATCAGCTTATGATTTTAGTTTTTAACTACTTGCTGGAACAAAAATCAAATAATCAAAAACTTAATAAAAAAAGTTTTATAGCATCTACAATTGTATCAACCCCAATGGTTGAGAGGATCGCAGAATACTATAACATTGATTGTAAACTTTCACTAACTGGATTTAAGTGGATTGCAAAAATGATTGATGAAAATCCAAACCAAAAATTTATCGCTGGTGGAGAAGAAAGCTACGGATTAATGATTGGAGATTACATTAGAGATAAAGACTCAATTACTGCAAGCCTGGTTGCATATGAAATGATGTGTTACTATCGTGAAAAAAATTCTTCTATTTTCAATGAGCTAATAAATTTATATTTAAAACACGGCTTCTACAAAGAAAAACTAATATCAATAATAAAAAAGGGTAAAAGTGGCAAGGAAGAGATTTCTAAGATAATTGAGAAATACAGAAAAAATCATCCGAAAAGTATTGGTGATTCCAATATAAGATTCTTCTCAGATTATTTCCATTCACAAAGATTAGACATTGAAAATAAAAAAATAAAAAAAATAAATCTACCTAAATCAAATGTAATCGAATTTGAAACGGTTAACGGATATAAATTAATTCTAAGACCAAGTGGAACTGAACCAAAAATTAAGATGTATATTAGTGTAAATGCATTTCTTGAAAGCAAGGATATGTATGATGAAGTAAATGATATACTAGAAAAAAAGATTTCTCAAATTATCGACGAAATAAACATATGAAAACGAACTATTTTAATAGAGTTTTTAATTATGCTTGGAATTTCAAAAAATTCTTTATCCTGAATGTTATTTCAAATATTCTTTATGCATTTTTTGGGACTTTATCTATGATATCATTATTCCCTATGCTTAAAGTTTTATTCAATCAAACCCAACAATTGTATAGTCCCCCTAAATGGGAAGGTATGTCTGGAATATCAGCTTATTTTGAGGATTATTTAAATTATTTCATAACCTCCAAAAAAGAAGGCGGTAATGAAGATGTTTTGATATTTATGGTAGGTATTATAGTTGTAACGTTTCTCTTAAAAAACTTATTTAATTATTTGTCAATGTTTTTTATTACCTATCTCCGAAATGGTGTAGTTCGCAATATTAGAGACGATATTTTTAAGGTACTTGTAAAGCTTTCACTATCCTTTTATTCAAAAAAGAAAAAAGGTGATATGGTAGCTAGAATTTCATCTGATGTACAAGAACTTGATCATTCATTTCTTTCAATTTTTGAACTAATTGTCAAGGATCCAGTTATGGTACTATTTACAATAATTTCTATGTTTATTATTAGTCCCAAATTAAGTGTCTTTGTAATATTGTTTATTCCTATATGCGGTTACGTTATATCTGTTGTTGGAAAATCGTTAAGGAGAAAGTCATTGAAAGTACAAAAGGAACAAGGTCATATTATTTCATTAGTAGATGAGACATTGAGTGGATTTAAGATTTTAAAAATATTTAATTCTGAAAACATTTTTCTAAATAAATTCAAACATTCAACAAAAAGATTTTATGATTTTGCTAATAGCGTAAATCATAGAAAGAACTTGGCAAGTCCACTCAGTGAATTTTTAGGAATAACCGCAATTTCAGCAGTGTTATGGTTTGGTGGTCAAATGGTCCTAAATCAAAATTCGCTTGATGCTAGTGCTTTCATAGTTTACTTAGGATTAGCTTATAATGTTCTTACTCCAGCAAAATCATTAAGCAGGGCAACATATAAAGTCAAAAAAGCAATTGCCTCCGCAGAACGAATTTTTAACATTATTGATAGTGAAGAAAAGATTAAAGAAAAGATAGATCCAACAATTATAACCGATTTCAAAAATCAAATTGAAATAAACAATATTTCTTTTTCTTATTCAGATGATGTGGTAATAAATAAACTTAATTTAAAAATAAAAAAAGGAAAAAAAATAGCTCTAGTGGGTCAATCTGGCAGTGGGAAGTCTACCATCGCAAATCTAATTTGCAGATTTTATGATGTTGATAAAGGTAACATTCTGATTGACAATTATGACATTAAAGAACTTAGTAAAAAATCTCTAAGAGGATTAATCGGTCTTGTCTCTCAAGACTCAATTTTGTTTAATGATTCGATAAAAAACAATTTACTTATTGGAAAACCAGAAGCAACAGATTCTGAAATAATTGAATCTTTAAAAGTTGCAAATGCGTGGGAATTTGTTGAAAAACTTCCAAAGAAAATTTACTCTAATATTGGTGATTCAGGTAATAAATTATCTGGAGGTCAGAAACAGAGGCTTGGGATTGCAAGAGCAATACTAAAAAATCCTCCAATATTAATTTTAGATGAAGCCACCTCATCTCTCGATAGCAAAAGTGAAAAGTATGTACAAGCTGCTTTGGAAAATGTTATGAAAAATAAAACATCCATAATTATAGCTCATAGACTATCCACTATCAAAAAAGTTGATGAAATTATTGTTTTAAACTGTGGTGAAATCGCAGAATCTGGAAGACACAAAGAATTAATGTCAAAAAAAGGTATCTACTATAATTTGGTGAAAATGCAAGAAATTTGAAAACAAATTTTTTCTTGTTTAAAAGGGGTGAATAACTATTTTTATATACGCAGTCATTGTAATTTAATTTACTTTAATTTTAAGAGTCTATGTATTAATAAATGATACACTTCTTTAAATCTTTTGACAATAATATTTTTGCAGTTAAATCTAAAAATAATTTATCTAAAAATAATTTAAAAAAATTAGAATGGTTGTTTGGAAATTCCGCGTATGTACCAGCTAAAAAAATTAATGAGAAATACATTGGCCTAAGAGCCAGCATGATATCACCTTGGAGTACTAATGCTGTTGATATATGCGTAAATATGGGGATTTCAGAAATTGAAAGAATTGAAGAATATATCTTTTATGAAAATTACAAGATAGATTTTGACCCTATGTTAAATGAAAAATTTGAGTTTCTAGATCAAAATCTTTTTAATGTAAATTCAGAAGTAAAATCAATAATTGAAATCGAAAATATTAATGATTACAACATATCTGAGGGTTTATCTCTTAGTGCAGATGAAATAAATTTCCTAGAAAATGTTTCAAAAAAAATTAACAGAAACCTTACTGACTCTGAAGTTTTCGGATTTTCACAGGTAAATTCCGAACACTGCAGACATAAAATTTTTAACGGAAAATTTATTATCAATGATATTGAAAAAAAATCATCATTATTTTCAATGATTAAAAAAACTTCAAAATTCAATTCAAAATACTTGGTCTCAGCTTATAAGGATAATGTTGCATTCATTAATGGACCAAAAATTTTACAATTTTCCCCTAAAAATTCTTCAAAATCAGATTTTTATCATTTAAAAGAAATTGATACCGTAATTTCTCTTAAAGCTGAGACACATAATTTTCCAACAACTGTTGAGCCATTCAATGGTGCTGCAACTGGTTCGGGTGGTGAAATAAGGGATAGATTGGCAGGTGGTAAAGGCTCCATACCATTGGCAGGAACCGCCGTTTACATGACTCCTTATTCACGAATTAACAATAAAAAATGGGAAAAAAATATAAAGAAGAGAGATTGGTTATATCAAAAACCACTTGATATTTTAATCAAAGCATCAAATGGTGCTTCGGATTTTGGAAATAAATTTGGCCAACCCCTAATATGCGGTTCCGTCTTTACATTTGAGAATAATGATAATAATGAAATTCAATCTTATGATAAGGTTATTATGCTTGCAGGTGGTATTGGCTTTGCGAACAAAGAACATGCAATAAAAGACAAGCCTAGTAAAGGGGATTTAATTATTGTTATGGGTGGAGATAATTACAGAATCGGAATGGGTGGTGCAGCAGTATCCTCAGCAGATACTGGTGAATTTTCATCAGGAATTGAACTTAATGCAATTCAAAGATCGAATCCTGAGATGCAGAAAAGAGTAGCAAACGCAATTAGAGGTACAATTGAAAATGCTTCTAATTGTATTGTTTCAATTCATGACCATGGTGCTGGGGGTCATCTGAACTGCTTGACGGAGCTAGTAGAAGATATTGGTGGAAGTATCAATCTTGATAAACTTCCTATTGGTGACTCTACACTATCAAATAGAGAAATTATTGGAAACGAATCACAAGAAAGAATGGGTTTAATAGTCAAACAAGAAAATATTGATGAATTTATTAAAATTTGCAATAGAGAAAAAGCCCCCGTATATATAGTTGGTAAAGTAACAGGTGATAATAAATTTTCAGTTTTTTCAGAAAAAGAAAATGTGCACTGTGTAAATTTAGATTTAAATCATTTTTTTGGAAGTTCTCCAAAAACAGTAATTAAAGATTATAATGTAGACAAGACATATTTAGATTTGAATTACTCGAAAGAACTAATTTATGAATATGTAAAGGATTTGTTCAGTTTAGAATCTGTTGGTTGCAAAGACTGGTTAACCAATAAAGTTGACAGGTGCGTTGGAGGCAAAGTTGCAAAACAACAATGTGTAGGGGAATTTCAACTTCCACTTAATAATTGTGGGGTAATGGCATTAGATTACTTATCAAGTTTTGGTGTAGCTACTTCAATTGGCCATTCACCTATCTCAGGCCTTATTAACTCCAAAGCAGGTAGTATAAATAGTGTTGCAGAGGCACTAACTAATATTATATGGGCACCTCTCAATGATGGTATTGAAGGTGTCTCTCTTTCAGCAAATTGGATGTGGCCGTGTAAAAATAAAGGTGAAGACTCAAGACTATTCGACGCAGTTGAGTCTTTATCTAATTTTGCAATCAGTTTAGGAGTTAATGTTCCCACAGGAAAAGATTCGCTATCGATGAGTCAAAAATATAAGGACAAACAGATTAAAGCACCTGGCACCGTTATTGTTTCTGCAACAGCTAATTGTGACAACATTTACAATGTAATAGAGCCTGTTTTCAAAATTGATAGTGGTTCAATTTTTTACATAAATATTAGCAAAGACAATTTTAAACTTGGTGGTTCAGCTTTTGCACAAATTATTGGAAATATTGGAAAAGAGACTCCTTGTGTAAAAGATGCTAAATATTTTGTTAAAGTTTTTAATCTGGTTCAGGATTTGATCAAGAAGAATCTAATTGTAGCAGGTCATGACGTTAGTTCAGGAGGAATGATTACTTCACTCATGGAAATGTGCTTTTCATCACAAAATATTTCTGCTGAAATAGATCTTAGCGCATTAAACGAGAAGGATATAATAAAAGTTTTATTTTCTGAAAATACAGGTATAATTTTCCAAAGTAAAAATAATTTGGCTGAAAAAATTCTAATTGAAAATAATATTGAGGTTTTCAAAATTGGAAATGTCAAAACTGGTAGTAAAATTACTATTAAACATAATGAAGAAAGTTTTTCATTTGATGTTAAAAAATATAGAGATTTTTGGTATAAAACATCTACTCTACTAGATAAAAAACAGACATCAAACAATCTTGCACAGATCAGATATAATAATTACAAAAAACAACCTTTGAAATTGAATTTTCCAAAAAACTTTAAAGGAATAATGCCTGACTTAAATTTAAAAAATAGGCCAGTTGCAGCTGTTCTTAGAGAAAAAGGAAGCAATAGTGAAAGAGAACTTGCTAATGCACTTTTTCTTGCTGGCTTTAAAGTAAAAGATATTCATATGACAGATTTGATTAATGGAAATGAAACTCTTGAAGATGTAAGATTCTTAGGTGCTGTTGGAGGGTTTTCAAATTCAGATGTTTTGGGTTCAGCAAAAGGATGGGCAGGTTCTTTTAAATTTAACAAAAAGGCAAAATATGCTCTTGATCAATTCTTTAAAAGAAATAATACTTTATCGATAGGAATTTGTAATGGCTGTCAATTATTTATGGAGTTAGATTTAATTTATCCAAAGCATGAAAAGCATGGGAAAATGACCTTTAACGATTCATTAAAACACGAAAGCAATTTTACATCTGTAAAAATTAATAATAATAATTCAGTGATGCTGAGTTCTATGAAAAACCTAACTCTGGGAGTATGGATTAGCCATGGTGAAGGGAAATTTAAGTTACCGTATCCAGCTGACAGATACAATATAATTGCAAATTATGCCTATAAAGAATACCCGTCAAACCCCAATGGTTCAGATTATAATGCTGCAATGGTTTGCAGTGACGATGGAAGACATTTAGTTACAATGCCTCACATTGAAAGGTCTATTTTTAAGTATAATTGGGCTTATTATCCTGAAAATAGAGACGAAAAATTAAGTCCGTGGTTAATAGCATTTCAAAATGCTAGAGAATGGATTTTAAATAATGTTTAAATTCGGAATAGTTTTTGTCGTATTTTTATCATATGAAGAATTACATTGTAATCTTTTCAATTTTTCTATTCACTTCAAACATTTTTTCTCAAAGGATTGAAAGGTTTGACAAGGTCAAAATAAATTATAATAATACATCTGACTTAATAACACTTTCAAATTTGGGTGTCTGTGTAGATCATGGATTGCATAAAAAAAATCATTTTTTAATTTCTGATTTCTCATTGTCTGAAATTGAAAAAATTAAATCATTAGGTTTTGATTTTGAAATATTGATTGAAGATGTTACAGAATATTACAAGAGTAGAAATCAAAATAATAGTGATTTACAAAAAAATAATTTTTGTGAAAATGGTACTGATTCCTATATTACCCCTGAAAATTATGATTTTAAAGATCCAGATGACTTTGGCGGATTTTACACTTATGATGAAATGTTGGTTGAATTGGATGAAATGTATAATTTATATCCTAATCTTATTACATCAAGAAGTGATATTAAAGACTCTAACAATAACGATAATCCGCATACCCATCAAACTTTTGAAGGTAGATTTTTACAATGGGTGAAAATTTCGGATAATCCAACGACTTCCGAAGATGAGCCTCAAATATTATACACATCATTACATCATGCCAGAGAACCAGCCTCAATGCAACAGTTAATTTATTTTATGTGGTATTTACTAGAAAATTATGATACTAATGATGTGATTAAAAGTATAATAAACGAGTCCGAATTATTTTTCATTCCATGTGTAAATCCTGATGGCTACGTATTTAATGAAGAAATAGAACCTAATGGAGGTGGTATGTGGAGAAAAAACAAAAGGGATGGACATGGAGTGGATAATAATAGAAATTATTCATTTATTGATGAGGACGGTAATGAAGTATGGAATACAAGTGGCACATCAAATAATGTTAATAGTGATACCTATGCAGGTGATGGCCCATTCTCTGAGGCTGAAAATAGAGCAATTAGATATTTTATTGAATCTAATAATTTTAAGATTGCACTTAATAATCATACATATGGGAATTTATTATTGTACCCATATGGGTATGACTACAATCAACCGACCCCAGACAACAATATTTTTGAATTTATTTCAGGTGAAATGGTTGGTGAGAATAACTACAGTAATATCATTAGTTCAGACTTATATCCAGCAGCTGGTGACAGCGATGATTTCATGTATGGAATGTTAAGTACAGAGAACAATAGCACAAGAGATAAAATTTTTGCAATGACACCAGAAATTGGAAATTCATTTTGGCCAGAAGCCTCAAGTATTGAAACAATTTGTAAAAATATGATTTATCATAATATAACAGCTGCAAAAATGATAGGCAATTATGCAAAAATTGATGATTTATCAGCAAATTTTGTTACATCAAATATCTTTCAATCTGATTTTAGTTTAAAAAGACTAGGTGTTGTTGAAAATCAACCATTTAATATTTCTGCTGTACCCATTTCTAATAATATTTCTGAAATCTCCTCTGATATAAATATAGATTTTGATGAAATTGGAGAAACATTTTATGACTATTTTACAATTGAAATAGATGAGTCAACAAATCCAGGTGATACAATTAGCTATAAATTTTTAATTAATAATGGGCAATACACTGAAGAATTCACTTTAGAAAAAATTTACGGTAATCCATTTACAATTGCTGAAGATGAAAGTGACTACTTTTCACAATATTGGACTGAGAGTTCAGATTGGAACATTACCGAAGAGGAGTATTTTTCACCTTACACAAGTATCACCGATTCTCCCTACTCAAATTATTCAAATAATTCACTTGAAATAACAAATTTGATAAGTGAAATTGATTTGAATGGGTTAAGTTATGCTGAAATAAATTTTGATGCCAAATGGGCTATAGAGTCTGCTTATGACTATGTACAGCTGGAAATTTCAGATGATGGTGGAGATACATGGGTACCACAGTGTGGAAAATATACAAATATTGGAGTTAATACACATGATTATGCAGAGAACGAACCATTATACGATGGATATCAAAACCAGTGGGTTAATGAAAGTGTCATACTATCAGATTACCTAGGATCCGAAATCCAGATAAGATTTAAGCTTTACTCTGACGGAGGTTTAAGACGAGATGGGTTTTACTTTGATAATTTTAGAATTGTTGGATTGTCAAATAATCTTTCGAATGAGGAATTTGATAATACTCAACAAATAAATTTATATCCTAACCCAACAAAAGATAAGATTTTTATTAATACGGATCAGTTTATCAATAAAGTTGAAGTATATGATTTAAATGGTAGAATTGTTGAGGAGTTTTTTGATGAAGAAGATATTGAGTTTATCAATTTAAAAAGACTTAGCAATGGTTTTTATATATTAAAGCTAATATCACAACTTCATATTGAAAATGTTAGAATAATAAAAAATTAATATCAAACCTTTGAAAACGATGAATGTTGCTCAATTGAAAACGCAATTTTATTAATTATTTCATCCGTAGTATCTTTTTCGTAATCAATTCTAATAGGTTTTTTAATTTTCATTTTTTGAATAACATTTTTTTTCTTGATTCTTAGACCCCTTTTATCAAATGATCGTCTAAATCCATCAATTACAATTGGGACCACGACAGGTTTAAATTGCTTTATCAAAAAAGCTGTTCCTTTTCTAATTGGTTTGAAGGGTGTTGTTGTTCCCTGAGGGAATGTGATAACCCAACCGTCATCTAATGCTTTTCCAATATTAGATATATCACTAAATCTTACTTTTCTCTTTATATTTTTACCTTCACTTCTCCACGTTCTTTCAATACTTACAGATCCTGCATATGCTAGTATTTTTGGAATTAACCCGGAATTCATTGTTTCTTTGGCAGCAATAAAATATATATTTAATTTAGGACGCCATATATATCCAATATTTTTAATTGTATTTACCCTTCCATTTAAACTTGCATTAAAGACATGAAACATTGCAATAACATCAGCAAAATATGTTTGGTGATTTGAAACAAACAGAACGTTAGTTTCGTTTAGGTTACGAATTATATCAGATCCCTCAATTTTTAACTCGTTGAAACCTCTATATCTTTGGTGTGTGTAAGCTCCAAGCAATCTAATTAACCACTTTTTTAAAAATAGAATATGGCCAAAGGGATTTTTTTTGAAGAATAGCATCTTTAAATTTAGGACAAAAATAAAAAAAGATTTAAAACAACTATTTTGAGGCTAAATACCTTTCAGCATCCAATGCAGCCATACAGCCAGTACCTGCTGCTGTAACAGCCTGTCTATATGTGAAATCAGCAGCATCTCCAGAAACAAAAACACCTTCTATATTTGTTTTAGTACTACCTGCTTTATTCACTATATATCCAGATTCATTCATTTCAATAAATGGTTTAAAAATATCTGTATTTGGCTTATGACCTATTGCAACAAAGAATCCAGTAGCAGGTATATCGTAGACATTTCCACTGAGGTTGTTTTTTACTGAAATTGAATTTACTACTTGGCCATCACCTTTAATTTCGAGTGTGGTTGTGTTAAACAATACTTCAATATTATCAGTCTTCATAACTCTCTCCTGCATTATCTTTGAAGCTCTAAATTTATCTTTTCTAACAAGCATTGTAACTTTATTACATAGTTTTGATAGATAATGTGCTTCCTCACACGCAGAGTCACCACCACCAACAATAACAACATCCTGATTTTTATAAAAAAACCCATCACAAACTGCACAAGCAGAAACTCCTCCACCGTTTTTTAAATATCTTGACTCAGACTCAAGACCCAAATATTTTGCTGAGGCACCTGTTGAAATAATAACAGAATTACAATCCAATATTTTATCGTCATTAACCCACAACCTTAAACCTTCATTAAAATCTACCTTAGTAATCCATCCATTCCTAATCTCAGTACCAAATCTTTTTGCTTGTTTTTCTAACTCAATCATCATATCTGGTCCCGAAATACCATCAGGATATCCTGGGAAATTTTCAACATCTGTAGTTGTTGTTAGTTGACCACCAGGTTGGACTCCTTGGTATAGAACTGGAAACATGTTAGCTCTTGCAGCATA
>CACLCL010000007.1 GCA_902605445.1 uncultured Bacteroidota bacterium
CAACTTCAGCATAATTTTTTAAAATTTGCACCTTATCGACAGCGTTCGAAGGAATATTCTTGGTTGCAATTTTTGAATCACCATCAAAAAAATCTTTACCTTCAACCATAACTTTACTAACAACCTTACCCTCCACCTCAATTTCTCCATCATCATTTACTTCTACACCAGGGAGGTTTTCGAGAATATCTTCCAACTTTCTTTCAGTCCCTGTTGAAAATGAATCTGCGTCATAAACTAGTGTATCACCACTAATAACAACAGGCATTTCATATGTTAACTCAACTGCATCCAACTGATTATTTGATTTTAATACAAAATCTTTTATTATATCAACTTCATTTGTTTGTAGGGATTGACTAAGGGTGTTCATACCAATGTAACTAACCTGCAATTTATAGGTCTTATTCTTTTTCATTGACATTTTATAATATCCATTTTCATTTGACATTGCAAATGTCTCAAGAGATCCTGATTCAGAATCAATTAATATTATGTTTGCCAGTTCTAGTGGGCTTCCTAAAGTGTCTTTTACAACTCCACTAATATTGATCTGGGCTGTACACAATTGTAAGCCAATGAAATAAAATAAAATATTGATAAAGATTTTCATTATATACTATTTAATTTTTGGAATATATTTCAACCATTTCTTTAGGTATTCTTGGGTTAATCAACCTGAACCAAACCCATGGTAATAAAGCTATCAATATTGAGGTAGGATATCCGTAGGGTAATTGTGGGGCCTCATCATATGATTCTAAATTTTGATACTTTTTACTTGAAATTTTATGATGATCGCTATGTCTGGTTAATTCGTATAAAACTATTCTTCCGAGCGAATGATTTGAATTCCATGAATGTTTTAATTGTACTCTTTCATATCTGCCTGATCTTGTTTTTTTTCTTAGTAATCCATAGTGCTCTATATAGTTAACAGATTCAAATAATAAAATTGAAACAAAAGCAATTAATATTGAGAAAATCAGTGCTATAAAACCAAAGAAATTAACAATTAAAATAAGATAGATTGTCTGAATTACCGCATACCACAAGAAATCATTATAAAAAGAAAAAAATGACCTATTCTCAACTAAAAGTCTTTGTTTTTGAATTTTGATTGCACCTATTAATTCACCCTTTATAGCACTTATCCAAAAGGAATATAGCGGTTCATTATACTTAGCTGTTACAGGATCTTGTTTTGTTGCAACATTCAAATGATGACCAAAGTTGTGTTCTAAATAAAAGTGCATATATAGAGAGGGTATAAGCATTACTTTTCCTAATGACTTTTCTATAAAATTTGTTCTATGACATAATTCATGAGCTACATTAATTCCATTTGAACTGATTACAATTCCAACCGAAAATACTAGACCAATAAATTCATAATTTTTTAGACCTGATGGAATAATATTTAATGAAAGAAGTATGATTGCAAAAATTAAAGGGAGATTTAAATAGAGCATCAAATCAAATATCCAATGAGCTTTATTTTTTGTTTCAGACGTTTGCTCAGATGTGTCAAGGCTAAACTTAGTCATAAATATTTCAATAACTGGAATTATAAAAAATACATAGAAAGGGGTAAAGTATAGAAATATTCCTTTAAATTTCAAACCAACTAATGCTGATATTGGAATCGTATAGGCCATCATGTACTTCAGGTCAGAGAAATTTATATTTTTAGATAATATTATATTCAAAATAATTTAATTTTTTCTTCTGTTTCCTCTCCACATATCTTTCATTTCAGCAACCTTATCATCAACAATTATTTCAAAATCTTTTCTGTTTACAAATTCTCCTTTTTTAGGTTCTGAAATTTCAATTTTTTTCTCAGGATTTAAAATTACTTTAGTGCAAAGCATTACAGTTTCCCCTGCATTAACCTCAAGAATAAGTCCTGGCAAACCACCATATTTATCTGGCCCATGACTTACAGGTATTTGAGGTGTATACCATGCAACAACGCTAATAAACTCAATTTCACTGGGGCCCTCTTCTTTCTCCCAACTACTAGCAACTGTTTTAGGTTTTTCGATTAATGTAGTCGCTTTAAAACACATATAGCTACCAATCATTTTTTGTTCACTACCCATAACCCATTTCATGCTATTTAAACTATCATTAATTAAAAACTTTTTACCCATGAATTCAGAGCTTTGAAGTGAAACATTTGTAGAAATATTTTTATAAATAGGACCACCTGAACCTGCAATCATTTTACCCCAGCCACGACCACCGCCACCACCAGGTCCATCTAGTCTTTCTTCTTCTTTATATATGGATTGGGATTTGTCAAATGTTAAAATATAAACAGGTTCCAAGAACGGCTTCATTCTTTGCATCATCATTTTCTTTTGTTCTGAAGTCATTTTATCACCCCATGAACCAAAACTCATCGTGGTCTTGGTTTGGTAATAAGCTATACCTTGAAAATCCTGAGCATTTAAATTTAAAAATGCAAAATAAAAAAGTAAAAGACCAAAGATTTTTTTCATTATGTAAAGATTAAAAATTATTTTTTTTACTAAATATGAATAAAAATAATCAAAATTATTTTTGTAAATTATTTTTGTGAAGCATTTAACTTTTATTTTCCTTATTTCAAATATTATTTTTACCCAGAATAATTTTTTTTTGAGACAGATTGAAGAAAAGGAAGTAGCAAAATCAAAAAAACTAGTTGCTACAGATAATTTGGATAACTACTACTTTCTAAATAGATCTGAAATTAGCATAAACGATAAAGTTTTTTATTCCAATTTCTCCTTAGGTGATATTACGAAAATCGATGTGTTTAATCCTTTAAAAATTAAATTATGGTATTCTGATTTTAGTACACTAATAGTTCTTGATAATAATTTAAATGAAATTTTAAGAACTGATTTTACATCACTTTATCCAGATTTTGAAATAACAGAAATATCTTCATCAAATGAAAATATTATTTGGATTTTTGATCAAAATAACATGATGGTAAAAAAATATGATTTTGTAAAAAATAAATTTGTTAATTCTGTCCAAGTTCAACTAAATGAAAATGTGTTAGATATGAAGAGTGATTATAATTTTTTGTGGCTGATTACAAAAAACTGGTTTTATAAAATAAATTACAATGGATCAATATTGATGAAAAAAAGCATTGATAATTTTGAAAAAATACATTTTTATAAAAATGATATTTTATTATATGGAAATAAAAATTTATTTTACTTTGACACTGATGACTTATCATTTGAAAAAATTGAATGGATAAAAAATATTTCAAAAGATTTTTTCGTAATCAACGAAACCTTGTATATTTATGTTGAGGATAATTTAACTAAATTTTTAATTTCAAATAAATAAAAATGCACATAGCCATAGCAGGAAATATTGGGGCAGGTAAAACAACACTAACTAAATATTTAGCCAAACACTATAAGTTTAAAAAGCATCTTGAAGATGTACTTAAAAATCCCTACCTAGACGATTTTTACAATCAAATGGAAAGATGGAGTTTTAATCTACAAGTATATTTTCTTAATAGCAGATTTAGACAAGTAAAGGAAATTCATGATAAAGGAAAAAATGTGATACAGGACAGAACAATTTATGAAGATGCCAATATTTTTGCACCTAATCTGCATGCAATGGGTTTGATGACTAATAGAGATTTTGAAAATTATAAATCGTTGTTTGAACTAATGGAGGAAAATGTTGATGCTCCTGACTTATTAATTTATTTAAGAAGTTCTATCCCAAACCTTGTTTCCCAAATTCACAAAAGAGGTAGAGACTATGAGAATTCAATAAGTATTGATTACCTAAGTAGATTAAATGAAAGATATGAAGCCTGGATACACAACTATAAAAAAGGACAACTTTTGATAATTGATATTGATAATTTAGACTTTGTTGAGAATAAGAACGACTTAGATAAAATAATAAATCTTATAGACGAAAAAATAAATTAAAAGCCCAAAAAACCTTTTTTTAATTAATTCCTTGACTTAGAAAATTGATTGATAAAAGATATTTTATCACCATCAAACATAAAAGATTCCATCCAATTTAATGACGAAACATCTCCATTATCCGAAACTACTTTTCCGTTATCCCATAATAGAACCCATTCATCACCATTATCACCAGTAACAGCAAGATTGACTGCTACATTGTAGTCCTTAATTTCAACCTGAGAATAGCTTTCTTTTACATGTTTAATTACAGATTCTTTTCCGCTCAATGATGAACCATCCGAAAGGTTAAATACAACATCATCTGCTAAATAATCTGCAAATTTTTCATAGTCTTTAGCAATTACATCTCTGACCATAGATTGAACAATTACGACTTTATTTTTGTCCCCTATTTCAAAATTATCTAAATATGTAGCATCATAAATATAACTTTCAGAAATTTCATTAGTATCATGAGCTCCATGGCCACCTAAAATTGGGGCAATTACTAAGCCGATTAAACATGTTAGTTTAATCAGAATATTCATTGATGGTCCTGAGGTATCTTTGAAAGGATCACCAACAGTATCACCGGTAACAGATGCCTTATGGGCTTCAGATCCTTTGTAGGTCATTTCACCGTTTATTTCAACACCAGCTTCAAAAGATTTTTTTGCATTATCCCATGCTCCTCCAGCGTTATTTTGAAAAATTGCCCATAAAACGCCACTGACTGTTACACCCGCCATATAACCACCAAGCATTTCTGCTACTTCTTGATTTTCAATTCCAACTAACATTGGTATTAAAGTAATGAGTACTGGCGTTCCGATTGCTAATATTCCAGGCAGCATCATTTCTTTTAAAGAAGCTTTTGTTGAAATATCAACGCATTTATCATATTCGGGTTTGGCTTTTCCCTTCATAATTCCTGGAATCTCTTTAAACTGTCTTCTAACCTCATATACCATTTCCATTGCAGCTTTACCTACTGCATTCATAGCTAAGGCTGAAAAAACAACAGGGACCATACCTCCAATAAATAACATTGCAAGGACTGGTGCTTTAAATATATTGATTCCCTCAATTCCGGTAAATGTTACATATGCTGCAAATAATGCAAGTGAAGTTAATGCAGCAGATGCAATCGCAAACCCCTTACCAGTTGCAGCAGTTGTATTACCGACAGAGTCAAGTATATCTGTTCTCTCTCTTACTATTGGTTTTTGCCCACTCATTTCAGCAACTCCACCAGCATTGTCAGAAATAGGACCAAAAGCATCTATTGCTAATTGCATTCCGGTTGTTGCCATCATGGCAGAGGCTGATAAAGCTACACCATAAAAGCCAGCAAATGCATAGGCTGCCCAAATTGCAGCAGCAAATAAAATTACTGAACCAAATGTAGAAATCATTCCCGTAGCCAAACCAGCAATAATATTAGTTGCTGAACCAGTACTTGATTTCTGAACAATTTCTAAAACTGGCTTTTTTCCTAAACCTGTATAATACTCTGTTATTGCAGAAATTAACCATCCAACGAATAAACCTACTAATGTTGAATAAAATACTTGCATTGCGGTTATATTTTTAATTTCATTACCACCGCTTTCAAAAAAGCTCATTTGCATAGTCTCTGGAAGCATGTAATTAACAAGGAAATAGCATGAAATTGCTACTAATAAAATTGAAATTGTATTTCCTTTATTTAAAGCTCCCATAACCTGGTCTTCTTTTGCATCATTAGATTTAATTTTTACAAATAGTGTTCCTATCAATGAAATAATTATTCCAATTCCAGCGATAGCCATGGGTAAAAGAATTGGTCCAATTCCACCAAAAGGATCATCAATAGAACCACCCATATCACTTATGACATAATTTCCAAGGACCATGGCAGCTAAAACTGTTGCTACATATGAACCAAAAAGATCAGCTCCCATACCAGCTACATCTCCAACATTATCTCCAACATTATCAGCTATAGTAGCGGGATTTCTTGGGTCATCTTCTGGAATACCAGCTTCAACTTTTCCAACTAAGTCTGCACCAACATCAGCGGCCTTAGTGTAAATACCACCACCCACACGTGCAAATAAAGCTATTGACTCAGCACCGAGTGAAAAACCGGCAAGAGTCTCTAGTACAACCGTCATGGTATCCGTAGCAGATCCATATGTTGAAGAATCCCACACACCTTGCATAAAATATTGATAAAATACTATAAAGAAAGTTGTCAGTCCTAAAACGGCAAGACCAGCAACACCTAATCCCATTACTGTTCCACCAGCGAAAGATATCTTTAGGGCATTTGGAAGTGAAGTTTTTGCTGCTTGAGTTGTTCTAACATTTGTTTTGGTTGCTATTTTCATTCCAATATTCCCTGCAAATGCAGAAAAGAACGCACCAAAAATAAATGAGACAACGATCAATATATGTGTAGTAGGAACAATGAATGAAATTCCTGCAAGAATAATACTTACTAAAAGTACAAAAACGGTCAAAAGTCTGTATTCTGCATTTAAAAAAGCTAGAGCTCCTTCGTATATGTGGTCAGAAATTTCTTTCATCTTCCCATCTCCTGGGTCTTGTTTCATTACCCAACTTCTTCTTATAAATACATAGGCTAGACCTAGTACTGACATAATTATAGGCATATATATCATCATCGAATCCATAACAATTTTTTTAAATTTGAGGGCAAAAATAGTGAAATAGAGTTAATTATGGAAAACTACTCAATTATTTATACATTACCTTCTTTACAGCATTTATAACATCATTGCTGTTTGGCAGCCATTCCTTTAACAAAACAGGAGAGTAAGGGGCAGGGGTATCGGCAGTATTTATTTTTTCTATTGGAGCATCTAAAAAATCAAAGACATTAGACTGTACTTGATATGTAATTTCGGTTGCAATATTTCCAAATGGCCAAGCTTCTTCAAGAATAACAAGTCTGTTTGTTTTTTTAACTGACTCAAATATTATTTGATGGTCCATTGGTCTAACAGTTCTCAGATCAATTATTTCACATGATATTCCATCTTCTGCCAGCTTATCAGCTGCTAAAAATGCTTCCTTAATTATCTTACCGAAAGAAACGATGGTTACATCATCTCCCTCACGTTTTATGTCAGCAACACCAATTGGTATTGTATATTCACCATCTGGCACCTCGCCCTTGTCTCCATACATTTGTTCACTTTCCATAAAGATCACAGGATCATCATCACGGATAGCTGATTTTAAAAGACCCTTAGCATCATATGGGTTGGATGGTACAATAACTTTCAGTCCCGGAGTATTTGCAAACCAGTTTTCAAATGCTTGGGAATGAGTAGCTGCTAATTGACCAGCCGATGCTGTTGGGCCCCTGAAAACAATTGGGCATTTAAATTGTCCACCTGACATCTGTCTAATCTTGGCTGCATTATTTATGATTTGATCAATTCCAACGAGCGAAAAATTAAAAGTCATATATTCAACAATAGGTCTATTGCCAGTCATTGTTGAGCCAATTGCTATTCCGGCAAAACCTAATTCAGAAATGGGTGTATCAATAACTCTTTCAGGGCCAAATTCATCTAACATTCCTTTGGAGGCCTTATAGGCACCATTGTATTCGGCGACTTCTTCACCCATTAAGTAAATACTATCATCTGATCGCATTTCCTCACTCATAGCTTCACAAATTGCTTCTCTAAATTGAATGGTCCTCATAAAGATTTTTTACAAAAATAAGAAAGAGTTATGAATAATAATATAATATCTAAAATATTTAAACTTAATGAATATTTTTATTTTTCAAATTATTAATTTTGCGTCATAAGATATTTGTTTTTATGAAAATTTTGGTTTGCATTAGTCATGTCCCGGATACAACTTCAAAAATTAATTTTACTGAAAATAGTTCCAAATTTGACAAAAATAATGTTCAATTTGTCATCAATCCAAATGATGAATTTGGATTAACAAGAGCTATATGGTTCAAGGAAAAAGCTGGTGCTATTGTTCATGTCATTAATGTTGGTTTGCACGAAACTGAAGCAACACTCAGAAAGACATTAGCAATTGGAGCTGACAAAGCGTTTCGAATTAATATTGAGCCAATGGATGGATATTCGGTTGCAAAATGTATCTCTGATTTTATAAATGAGAAGGACTATGATTTGATAATTGCTGGTCGTGAATCGATAGACTATAATGGAGGAATGGTTCCAGGAATGATTAGTGCTCTTAACAATATTAATTTTATCGACAAATGTGTAGGCCTTGAAATTGAGGGCAAAAAAGTCCGTGCGTGCAGGGAGTGTGATGGTGGCAAAGAAAATATTTCAACAACACTCCCCTTAATAATTGGAAGTCAAAAGGGACTCGTTGAAGAAAGCGACTTGAAAATCCCAAATATGAGAGGAATCATGATGGCAAGGCAAAAAGAACTTATTGTTGTAGAGCCCGGCCAAATTGATATCAAAAGTAAATCAGTGAATTTCGAAAAACCAAAAGAAAAAGCAGAAGTAAAATTAATATCGTCTGATAATCTTGACGAATTAATTAATCTACTTCACAAGGAAGCTAAAGTAATTTAAATGTCAGTATTAATATTCGCAGAAACTGAAAGAGGAAAATTTAAAAAAGATGCACTTGAATTAGCGTCTTATGGCCGTAGTATTTCAGATGAAATTAAATCTAAATTGGTTGCTATATGCATTAATTCTAATAATCCTGAAGAATTGTCAAAATATGGTGTTGATAAAATAATATGTGTAAATAATAATGATCTTGAAAATTTCAATTCGAAAAATTTTTCTGACTGTATCAGTAATGTTTTTTTAAAAGAAAAATCTCAGTTTCTAATATTAAGTTCAAGTTCAAATTCTAGATATATTGGTGGTATACTCTCAATATACACCAAAGCTGCTTATGTTTCAAATGTTTTTTCAAAACCAACTAAATATAAGCCATTACAGCTTAGAAGAAATTCATTTACAAATAAAGCATATGAGACTGTCGAAGTTATAAGCGATAAAGTGATTATTTCATTATGCAGAAATTCATATGGTATTATTGAAAATAAAGTAAAATCAGAAGTTGTTTCTGAAACATTTAAAATAGCTAATAATGATATTTTAGTTAGCTCCACAGAAAAGTTATCAGATAAAGTTTCAATTGCTGATGCTGATATTGTTGTTTCAGGTGGTCGTGGATTGAAAGGACCTGAAAATTGGCACATAATTGAAAACCTGGCAGATGTATTAGGGGCGGCGACAGCATGCTCTAAACCAGTTTCAGACTCTGGATGGAGACCCCATAGTGAGCATGTTGGTCAAACAGGCAAACCAGTGGCATCAAATTTGTACATTGCTATTGGTATTTCAGGTGCAATCCAACATTTAGCCGGTATAAATTCATCTAAAATTAAAGTTGTTATAAATACCGATCCTGATGCTCCTTTTTTTAAATCTGCAGACTATGGTATTGTAGGAGATGCATTTGAAGTAGTACCTGAACTTATTGAAAAATTAAAAAAATTTAAATCATTGAATAATTGATTATTATTTTTTTAAGTTATTTTTATATTTAGATTTACAATATGGATTTGATTGAATTATTAATTAAAGGAATTTCATACAACGATACCCAAAACGGGGCATATGCCCTCATTTTAGGGGAAGCAGAGGGTGAAAGAAAACTTCCCATAGTGATTGGTAATAGTGAAGCTCAATCAATAGCAATTGCGATCGAAAAAGAAATACGCCCACCTAGACCCTTAACTCATGACCTCTTTAAAAATTTTTGTAACAGATTTGATATAAAAATTAACAGGGTAATTATTCACAAACTAGTTGATGGTGTTTTTTATTCCAGTTTGGTTTGTGAAAAAAATGGTAATGAAGAAATTATTGATTCAAGATCCAGTGATGCAATAGCCCTAGCGATAAGATTTGAAGCTCCAATATATACACACGAATCAATTTTGAAAGAAGCAGGGATAACTATCAAAATCGAAAAGGAAATAGACGGCAATAACATGCTAAAAGATTTATTCTTCAATGAAAATTCTAACAAAGATGATCTTCTTATCAAATCAAATCATGAACTAAAAGAACTATTAAAAATTGCGGTTCAGAATGAAAACTATGAGTCTGCTGCTAAAATAAGGGATGAAATTTCTAAAAGAAAATAAAAAACTATTTCTTACAATTACCTTTTTGTCGATACCTTTTTTCGGGTACACCCTTTCAAATCAAATTATTCCAAGTCAAGGCTTTAATTTTACCAGTCTCTTAAGAGGGATAATTGGTATTTTATTTTTGATTTTTATAAGTTACATTTTAAGCAGTAATAAAAAGTCAATAAATTGGAGAACCGCTACATTTGGTTTAATTCTACAAATAATTTTGGCTATTGGAATTCTCAAGATTTCATACATCAAAGTAATTTTTGAGAGTGCAGGAAAAGTTTTTATCAAAATTCTTGATTTTACCCAGGAAGGTACAAAGTTTTTATTTGCAGAACTAGGCTCCAATCCTCCACTTATGGACTCGGCATACACAAATTTTATTGTTGTGATCTTACCAACGGTAATTTTTTTCTCTGCTTTAACAAGTGTATTATTTTATTTAGGTATAATTCAAAAAGTTGTAAAGTTTTTAGCAATGCTGCTAAGTAAAATTTTAGGAATTTCTGGACCTGAAAGTCTTAGTGTAGCGGGTAATATTTTTTTAGGTCAAACTGAATCCCCATTAATGATTAAGGCATATTTGGAAAAGATGTCTAAATCGGAAATACTATTGGTAATGATTGGTGGAATGGCTACAGTCGCAGGTGGGGTTCTTGCAGCATATATAGGGTTTCTTGGTGGGGATAATGCTGAAATGAAAATTTACTATGCAAAACACCTTCTTGCAGCATCTGTTATGGCGGCTCCAGGAGCAATTGTTATTTCAAAAATATTATTTCCCGAAACTGAAAAGATTGATAAAGATGTAAAAATTTCTAAAGAAAAAATTGGAACTAATCTATTAGACTCAATTTCAATTGGAACATCTGAGGGTTTAAAACTAGCAGTGAATATTGCCGCTATGCTATTAGTGTTTATAGCATTTATTGCTATGTTTAATTTTATATTGAGTAGTGTTGGAAGTATTTTTAATATTAATGACTGGATAGATAAAAATACTGTCTATAATGAACTTTCAATTGAGTTAATTTTAGGATATATTTTTGCCCCTATAATGTGGCTCATCGGAGTTGCCAAAGAAGATATAACATTAATGGGACAACTATTGGGTATAAAATTAGTAGCTAGTGAGTTTATTGGATATATTCAATTAGCTAATCTAAAAGACGCAGCAAATATTATGCATCTAAGCTACCAAAAGTCTATAATTATAGCAACATATATGTTATGTGGTTTTGCAAATTTTGCTTCTATTGGAATTCAAATTGGAGGCATAGGTGCACTTGAGCCAAAACAAAGAAAAAATCTATCTAAATTTGGTTTCAAGGCATTAATTGGTGGGACAATAGCATCTTTACTTTCTGCTACAATAGCAGGAATGATTATAGGTTAAAAAGTTAATAACTTTTTCATTTCATTTTTTATCAATAAATACTATTATTTATTTTTACCGACATTATGAAACAGTACTTAAAACTTGTTGAGCATGTCTTAAATAATGGAGAGTTTAAATCTGATAGGACTGGTACTGGAACAAAAAGTATTTTTGGATACCAAATGAGATTTAACCTGAAGGATGGTTTTCCTATGGTAACCACAAAAAAACTGCATCTAAAATCTATTATTTATGAATTGCTGTGGTTTTTAAAAGGAGATACTAACATCAAATATTTAAAAGATAATGGGGTAAATATTTGGAACGAGTGGGCTAATTCGGATGGTAATCTTGGCCCCGTTTATGGATTCCAGTGGAGAAATTGGAATAATGACGGAATTGATCAAATATCAAATTTGATAGATAATTTAAAAAGCAACCCTTACAGCAGAAGACATTTAATTTCTGCATGGAATCCGTCGGTACTTCCAGATACAAAGAAGTCTTTTGAAAAAAATATTTCTGAAGGTAAGGCTGCACTTCCTCCATGCCATGCCTTTTTCCAATTTCATGTAAACAACAATAAAGTATCATGTCAATTGTACCAAAGAAGTGCTGATGTTTTTTTAGGTGTCCCCTTCAATATTGCATCATACTCATTACTCACTTTAATGATAGCTCAAGTGTGTAATTTGGAACCTGGTGATTTCATTCATACGTTTGGTGACGCCCACATATATAGCAACCACTTTGAACAAATGAAATTACAATTAAGTAGAGAACCAAGAAATTTACCATCAATCAAGATTAATAAAAGCATCAAAAATATTTTTGATTTTACCTTTGATGACTTTTCACTCGAAAATTATGATCCACACCCACATATTAAAGGTAAAGTTGCGATCTAATATTGATTAAATGAGTAATAACAAAAAAATAATCACCATTATCGTAGCTGTGTCAGAAAATAATGTAATTGGAAAAGACAATAAATTGATATGGCACTTACCGGACGATTTAAAGAGATTTAAAAAATTAACATCAGGACATTCAATTATCATGGGTAGAAAAACCTTTGAATCATTTCCTGGATTACTTCCAAATAGAAAACACATAGTTATGTCTAAAAAACTCAATAAAAATTTTCACAAAGATGTTACAGTAGTTGATAGTTTTAAAGAAGCTATTAATGCAACAGATGATGATAAAAATCCATTCATTATCGGAGGAGGTGAAATTTATAAAATTGCTTTAAATTTTGCTGACAAAATTGAATTAACCAAAGTTCATCATACATTTGAAGGTGATACTTATTTTGAAAAAATAAATGGAAAAAAATGGAAAAAAATATATGAAGAAAAAATCGAGCAAAACATTAATCATAAATATTCATTCAGTTATTTAACTTATATAAAAATTTAACTATGAAAGCATATATTTTCCCTGGTCAAGGTTCTCAATTTCCTGGAATGGGAAAAGATTTATATTCATACTCCAAAGAATCAAAAAATCTTTTTAATATTGCTAACGAAATCCTAGGATTTAATATTGCAGATATCATGTTTAATGGATCTGCCGATGAGTTAAAGCAAACAGATGTAACTCAACCAGCTATTTTTCTTCACTCTGTTATATTGGCTCTTTCAAAGTTTTCTGAAATTAATCCGTCAATGGTCGCGGGACACTCACTTGGTGAGTTTTCTGCACTTGTAATTAATAAATGTATTTCTTTTGAGGATGGTTTGAAACTAGTTTCTATCCGTGCTAATGCAATGCAGAGAGCCTGTAAAACTAATCCAGGTACTATGGCAGCAGTACTGGGTCTTGACAATAATGTAGTTGAAAAAGTTTGTGAAGAGATAGATGGTATTGTAACGGCTGCAAATTATAATTGTCCAGGCCAACTAGTGATTTCTGGCGAAATAAAAGCAGTTGAAAATGCAAGTGAAAAACTTAGAGAAGCTGGTGCCAGACGGGTACTTATATTACCTGTTGGAGGAGCTTTTCATTCAAGTTTAATGAACCCGGCAAAAATTGAACTTGAACATGCTATTAATAAAACTAAATTTACAAATCCAATATGTCCAATATATCAAAACGTAAATGGACTACCATTTTCGAATATTAATGAAATTAAACAAAATTTAATATTGCAATTAACACATCCAGTTTGCTGGTCACAGTCAATAAATAAAATGATTAATAATGGAGTAAAGGAATTTATTGAGGTAGGTCCTGGAAAAGTTTTACAAGGGCTTTTGAGAAAAATTAATAGTGATTATGAATGTATTTCTTTAGAAATAAATGATGAAAAATAAAAGTCAAAGATATTTATTAGTTACGACAATAATTGTTATAAGTTTTGTATTAGACCAATTTTCGAAAATTTGGATTAGAAATAACTATAAAGATTATGTTGAACAAAAAATTATTGGAGATTTTTTTTCCTTAATAAAAGTTGAAAATACTGGTGCTTTTTTAGGAATGGGAAGTGAACTTCCTGAATATGCAAGGATTTTATTACTAATTATTTTACCTATTATAGTTTTAATATTAATAACAATCTACACTTATGTTGAAAAAACCCTTGACCATATTTCAATTATTGGATTTTCACTAATAATAGGTGGTGGTATTGCAAATATTTTTGACAGAATATTGTATGGATCAGTTACAGATTTTTTATACATAAACCTAGGAGGTATATTTAAAACTGGGATTTTCAATATTGCAGACCTATCAGTCACTACAGGAATGATTTTAGTCATACTCTGGAGCTTTAAAAAGAAGCCTTAATATTTATTAATTATTTTTGAATAAAATATTGAACTATTTATAATTTACTTATTAAAATATCTGAATTTATAATACTATGTATTTCTCCTTTTTCAAAAAAAATAAATAAGGGAATAATAGGAAGAAGAAATAGTTTTTCATTATTGAAATCATCTTTTTGCAAAGACGATAAAATAATTCATGTTCACTGCTCATCATATGGTGAATATTTAATGTCTGAAAACTTAATTAAAAAATTAAAAAACAAATTTGAAGGCCATAAAATTCTTTTATCATTTATTTCTCCATCTGGATTTGAAAATGTAAAGAAAAACAAATTTGATTGTGTTATATATCTGCCATCTGACACTAGCGACAACTGTAAAAAGTTTTATAAAATAATCTCACCAAACATTACTTTATTTATGAAAAATGAAGTTTGGCCAAATTTCATAAAATATGCAAAAAAAAGTGGCTCTAAAATTTATTCAATTGGTGGAAATTTTAAGGCAAATAAATTAAAAAGATTTTTCGGTATTTATCAATCAATGAAAAAATTTGATAGAATATTTGTTCAGAATAAATCTTCAAAAAAAATATTAAATAAAATCGTTAAAAAAAAAATAACTGTTATTGGTGATTTAAGATTTGATTCTAATATACCAAGTCTTTCAATAAGCTTCAAAAAAATTATAGAAAGATTTATAAATGGAAAACAATGTATTGTTTTTGGGAGCACATGGAAAGAAGATGAAAAGCTTGCAGTAAAATATATAACTGAGTCTAAAAGAAACATTAAATATATTATTGCTCCTCACGAAATCTCTAATAACTGTCACCGACTAAAGCAATCTCTTAAAAAAAAAGCAGTTTTATTTTCAGACTTAATGTCAGCCAAAAATTTTAATAATTATTCTTGCTTAATAGTTGATAATGTTGGAATGCTGTCATCATTATATTCTTTTGCGACAATAGCATATGTTGGGGGTGGTTTAGGAAAAAAAGGGCTTCATAATACTATTGAGCCTGCGCATTTCTCGAAGCCGATTATAATTGGAAATAATTTTGAGAATTTTGATGAAGCTGAAGAAATGATAAAAAATGAAGGTATGTTAAGTATTTCTAACTATGATGAGTTTTATAATAAAATTGAAAAAATAATAGCTAATAAAAAAATTATTGAAAAAATGTCAAGATTAAATAATGAATATTATTTAAGTAAAAAGGGTGCTGTTAAAACTGTTCTTGATATCATTAATCAGGATTTCTAATTTCTCTTATAAAATTATTAATACTTTCTAATCCATTTTTTTCGATATTCTTGATGAAAGCACTTCCTATAATACAACCTTTTGAATATCTACTCGCAATTGAAAAATTTTCATTATTAGAAATTCCAAATCCTATTATTCTTGGTGAAGACAAATTCATATTTTTTAATTTATTAAAATAATCTATACTTTCCCTGTCAAATTTTTTTGTTGAACCTGTAATACTTGACGAACTAACAACATAAATAAAACCTTCACTGTGTTTGTCAATATATCTTATTCTACTAGTTTTGGTTTGAGGGGTAACTAAAAAATTATTTAACAGATTAAATTTTTGAAAAATCTTTTTATAATCATTAAGATAAATATCTATAGGAAGATCAGGAATTATTAACCCATCTATTCCTACACTCATACATTTTTCACAAAAAGACTCCAAACCAAACTGAAAAATTGGATTAAGATAACCCATTATAATTAGGGGAATATTTACCTCATCCCTAATATCTTTCAGTTGGTCAAAAAGTAAATTTGTATTAATACCATTTTCAAGAGCAATCTTTGAGCTCATCTGAATTGTTTTTCCATCAGATAGAGGATCACTAAAGGGAAGACCAATTTCTATCATGTCAACACCACTTTTCTTAAGAGTTTTAATTATTTTAGATGTACTTTCCAGCTTAGGATAACCGGCAGTAAAATATATTGATAAAATATTATCTTTCTCTTTTAAACATTTTATTATTCTGTTCATTTTATACCAAAATATTTAATATAATTTTCTAGATCTTTATCTCCTCTCCCGGACAGGTTTAAAACAATTATATCATCTTTATTGAATCTTTTATTTTCAAAAATAGCTAATGCGTGAGATGTTTCAATCGCAGGAATTATACCCTCTAACTGAGATAATTGTAGGCCTGCAGTCATAGCTTCATCATCGTCTATAGCAATAAATTCTGCTCTTTTTGTCTCGAACAAATTAGCATGAATTGGTCCAATACCAGGGTAATCTAATCCTGCAGAAATGGAATAAGGTTCAGAGATTTGACCATCTTCTGTCTGCATAAGAAGAGTTTTACTTCCATGAATAATCCCTATTTTTCCAAGTTTAGTTGTTGCTGCTGATTGACCAGAACTAACTCCTTTTCCAGATGCCTCAACGCAAATAATATTTACTCTTTCATCATCTAAATATTCATAAAATGTTCCAGCAGCATTGCTCCCTCCACCAACACATGCAATAATGTAATCTGGATAATCTCTTCCTTCAATGACCATTAATTGTTTTTTTATTTCTTTTGAAATTATTGATTGAAATCTTGCCACCATATCTGGAAATGGGTGTGGACCAACAACACTTCCAACAATATAGTGAGTATTAACAGGATTATTAATCCAATCTCTCATAGCCTCATTAGTAGCATCTTTTAAAGTGGAGCTTCCTGATTTAACAGAGATAACGTCAGCCCCTAACATCTTCATCCTTGCAACATTGGGAGCTTGTCTCTTAATATCCTTTGCACCCATATAAACTATACACTTCAATCCCATTAAAGCACAAACTGTTGCAGTAGCAACACCATGTTGACCAGCACCAGTTTCTGCAATGATTCTTGATTTTTTTAATTTTTTTGCTAATAAAATTTGACCAATTGTATTGTTTATTTTGTGTGATCCAGTATGATTTAAATCTTCTCTTTTCAGATAAATTTTAGTTGAATATTTATCGGATAATTTTCTTGAAAAATATAACGGTGATGGTCTACCTACATAGTTTTTCAATAGCTCATTAAACTTTAATTGAAAACTTTTTTCATTAATAATTCTTTGATAATTTTCTTTTAACTCCGTTATATTATGTAATAACATTTCCGGAATGTAAGCACCTCCAAATTTACCGTAATAACCTTTTGTGTCTATATTATAACTCATTAATAAATTTTTTAATTAGTTGAAAATCTTTTATGCCTTTGTCTAATTCAAAATGACTATTGATGTCCAATGCAAAACAATTATCTGAAATTTCTGAATTAAAAAAATTTTTAATTTTTTTAATATTACTAAATCCTATTCCCCCAGCTAAAAAAAAAGGTTTGTTTAAGCTATATTTTCTTAATATTTTCCAATCAAATGAAATACCATTTCCGCCAGGCATTTTACCTTTTGTGTCAAAAAGAAAATAATCACATGAATCAAAAGCTATTAATTTTTGAAAATCAAAATCTTTATCTATTGGAAATGCCTTAATAATCTTAACACCTTTTATTTTTGAAATATAATCGGGGCACTCATTACCATGTAGTTGAACATAATCAAGTTTATATTTTTTAACCATACTAAATATGTAGTTAATTTCTGCATCTACAAAAACACCTACTTTTTTTATAGATTTATTTATAACGGGGATTTGCTCCTCTGTAAAAAATCTAGATGAATTTTTATAAAAAATAAATCCCATAAAGTTAGGTTTTAGTTTAGAAATTAAACATATATTTTCAGCGTATTTCATTCCACAAATCTTAATTCTCATCTTTAATATCTTTTATAATTTGTGTTGCAACCTTAGCAGGATCTTTTGATCTCATAAAATATCCTCCGATCAAAAAACCCTTGTATCCATATTTTCTTAATTGAATTACAGATTCATAATTTTCAATGCCACTTTCTGACAGCTTCAAAAAATCTTCAGGAATTTTACTTGCAATAGTCTTTGAAGTGTCAATATTAGTTTGAAATAAGCGAAGATTTCTATTATTTACCCCAATCATATCTACATTAGGAATTAAAACTTTATCCAATTCATTTTTATTATGAATCTCTGCCAAAACTTCAAGATTTAATTCTTTTGCAAGTTTTGCGAAGGCATTGATTTTTTCTTTTGATAAAATTGAAGCAATTAATAAAATTACATCAGCCCCTAGTGATTTCGATTCAATAATTTGATATTCATCAAGAATAAAATCTTTTCTTAAAATTGGCCCATCAAAAATATTTCTTGACTTTGTCAAATCAATTTGTGAACCACCAAAAAAATTAAAATCAGTTAAGATTGATATGCCACATGCTCCAGCAATCTCATAGCCCGAGACAATACTTTCCAAATTTGGTTTATATTTCATAAAATTTTTTGACGGAGATTTTCGCTTAAATTCAGCAATAATCCCAGAGTTGCTTCTGAGTAAAACTTTTTTTAATGAACTGGTTTCCTTATAAAAGTTTTTGCGGGATTCTAAATCAGAAACTGCATATTTTATTTTAAGGCTGTTGATTTCCTGAATTTTATACCTAATAATTTTATCAAGAATATTCATCTACTTAATTCAATTAATTTACTTAATGCTTGCAATGCGTCTTTATCCTTGAGAGATTTTTTTGCAATTTCATAAGCGTCATTAATATTTATGCCCTTGTATGTTGAAATTGCTAATGCTGAATTAGCTAAAACCACGTTAACTTGTTCTTTTGTTCCCCTAAGATTTAAAACATCAACAAATATTTTTGCAGCCTCTTTTATAGAATTTCCTCCAAAAATTGACTGTTGTGAAATCCTATTTAGACCTAAATCGGCAGGCTTGAAAATAAAGTCTTTGTTATTTGTTGAAACTTTCGTTTCAGATGTTAATGAGACTTCATCATATCCATCCAATGAATAAATTATTGAATATTTAAATTTACTTTCTTTTTCAAAAACAGATTTGTAAAGCCTCAAAATATCCAATCCGTATACACCTACAAGCTGATTTTTAGGTCTACATGGATTCACCAATGGACCTAAAATATTAAAGAATGTTTTTAGTTGTAATGCCTTTCTTATTGGTGCCACACTTTTCATCGCCGGATGAAAAAGTGGTGCATGTAAAATACATATTTTTGCTTGATCTAAACATTTTTTCAAAAATTCATTATGATTAGAGAATTTTACACCCAGGTACTCTAATACATTTGAAGAACCACAAATTGATGACACTGAATAATTTCCATGTTTAGTGACGTGCACTCCTGCACCAGCAGTAACAAATGATGCTAATGTAGAAATATTGAATGTATTTTTATTATCTCCACCCGTACCACATAAATCTAAAGTTGAATAATCGCTAAAATCAGCCTTAACTGATAGTTCAATTAATGCATCTCGAAAACCCATTATTTCATCGCTAGTAATACTTCTGTACATAAAAATTGTCAAGAAGGAAACTACCTGTTCATTATTAAATTTTCCGTTTGAGATATCTAAAAGTATATTTTTAGACTCTTGAATTGAAAGTGTCTCATGATTTAATAATCTTTTTATAATTTCTCTCATATTAATTTTTAATCCAATTTTTAATTAAGCTTTTCCCACATGGTGTTAATATTGATTCAGGATGAAACTGGAATCCTTTAACATCAAAATATTTATGTCTTATCGACATAATTTCCCCATTTTCATCAATTGAGGTTATTTCAATGTCTTCAGAAATTTTATCAACTACCCATGAATGATACCTTGCTGCAGTAAAATTATTTTGAATACCATCAAAAATTGGTTCATCCTCTTTACAAATATTTATTTTGGTTGATACTCCATGGAAAACCTCGTTTAAATTTTTTAGAGTCCCACCATAAACCTCAGCTATTGCCTGCTGCCCCAAACATATTCCTAAAATACTTTTGTTAGGACCATACTTTTTTATTACTTCTTTTAACAAACCAGCTTCATCAGGGATTCCTGGTCCAGGGGAAAGTAATATTTTATTAAATGTTGAAATTTCAGAAAGTAAAAACTTATCATTCCTTAATACTGTTACATTACACTCAAGCTCCCTGAGTAGATGCACTAAATTGAATGTGAAACTATCATAGTTGTCTATTACCAAAACCTTTTTCATATTAAATATTATTTGCCATTTCTATAGATTTGGTAAGTGCATTTAATTTATTATACACTTCATTTAATTCATTAATATTATTTGACTTGTCTACTATTCCTGCACCAGCTTGCCAATGCAGACAATTATTTTTACTTAAAAAAGTTCTTATCATTATTGCATGATTAAAGTTTCCTTGAAAATCTAAAAAGCCAATCGCTCCACCATAATATCCTCTGTTAGTTTTTTCATATTTATCAATTAAACTCATTGCCATATGTTTTGGGGCGCCAGAGAGTGTACCTGCAGGAAAAGTATCTGCAATAATATTTAAATTTTTAGTGTTATCCTCTAACTGCCCAGTGACTTTACTTACCAGATGAATAACATGCGAAAAAAATTGAATTTCCTTAAATTTATTTACTTTAACATCACGACAGTTTCTGCTTAGATCGTTTCTCGCTAAATCAACCAACATGACATGTTCACTTACCTCTTTTGGATCATTCATTAGTTTTTCAGCTAATAATTTATCCTTTGTGTCATCACCAGTTCTTTTAAATGTTCCAGCAATTGGATGTATTTCTGCATATTTATTTTTAATAACTAATTGTGACTCAGGTGAACTGCCAAATATTTTAAAATTACCATAATCAAAATAAAAAAGATAAGGCGACGGATTTATACTTCTCAGAGCTCTGTAAACATTAAAATCATCTCCAGAAAATTTTTGACTAAATCTTCTAGATAATACCAACTGAAAAACGTCACCTCTCTTGCAATGTTTTTTTGCCTTTGTAACATGATTTATAAATTCTTTATCGCTTAAATTTGATTTAACTTTTTCTACTGACCTAAATTTAAAATTGTTAAAATCTGAGAATTTTATAATCTGATAAATCTCATCAATATTATTTGTGTTATCGTCAGAGTGACAAAATATATATGCAATATTTTTAAAATGATCTATTGCAATGATATTTTTATAGATGCCATAATACATTTCAGGAATAGAAATCGGATTATTTTTTTTTGTGATTTTTATGTCCTCAAAATATTGTACGGCATCATATGCTGTAAAACCGAAAAGACCATTATTAATGAATGGTAAGTCATCTTTATTAATTTCAAAAGAATTGATGAAGGTTTCCAGTTCCTTTAAAATATTATCCTTTGTACAAGAATCTCTGACCTCGATGTTGTCAGGAAACTGTTTTATAATTTCATTATTAAAAACCTCAAATTTTGCAATTTGATTAAAGCATATATATGAAAAACTATTATTATTAGAGTTATAATCACTGCTCTCTAATAGTAAACTATTGTGAAATTTATCCCTTATTCTTAAGTACACACTAACCGGTGTTATAGTATCAACTAAGAATTTTTTACTATATGTTTTTAATAAATATTTTTTCACTTTTTATTGTTATTGGAGGGGGAATTACCCCCCCCCTTTTTATAAACAAACTAAAAACTAATCAAAAAAAAAAGGCTTATCGTGATGATAAGCCTTTTTCAAATTAAATAATAGGGATTAAATCACGAAATTGAAATTTCATGTTTCCACCACCAGTTATTTAATTGTAATTTTTTCATTTGTACAAATATAAAACTAATTATTTAAATTAGCTACCCAAATTTTTATATTTATTGAATTATTATTTTATGGGAAAAAAGAGTTTTTTAATATTAATTTCTTTTGGGATTTTTTTAAATAGTTGTTCAATTGAAAAGAAATATATTAAACACAACAAGTTTTTTGAAAAAGATATTTCCAATCTTGAGCAAAAAAATTCAAAAATACAAACTAAAGACTATCTGTTATTTATTGGTAGCTCAAGTATTGTTCGCTGGGAAACAATAAAAAAAGATATGTACCCATATAAAGTTATTCGTAATGGATACGGAGGAGCACACTATTATGATTTGATTCATTTTATTGAAAGAATTTGTAAAGGACATGAAAAAGCAAAAGCTATTTTTATTTTTGTAGCAAATGATATTACAGGTGTAGAGTTTGGAAATCATCGTGATTTAAAGCCCAGAGAAGTTAAGAGGTTATTTAAATCAGTTTATAAAAAAATAAGAAATAAATTAGGAGATAAAATTCCAATCTATATCATTGAAACAACGCCAACTCCATCAAGATGGGATGTTTGGGAGAAAATTAAATCAACAAATGATTTAATAATGTCTTATACAGAAAAAGAGAATGAACTATTTTATATTACGACAAGAGATTATTTCTTGAACGATAATGGCACACCTATTTCAAATTATTTTGTAGATGACCAGCTTCATTTAAATGATTTAGGTTATAAAATTTGGTCTAAAATCATTAAAAATAAAATAAAAAACCCGCAATAAACTATTACGGGTTTTGTGTACTGAAGGCGGGACTTGAACCCGCACGGATATTACTATCCATTGGATTTTAAGTCCAACGTGTCTACCAATTCCACCACTTCAGCATAAACTTTAATTGTGGAGCGAAAGACGGGATTTGAACCCGCGACCCTCACCTTGGCAAGGTGATGCTCTACCCCTGAGCTACTTTCGCATTATTTTAAAGATCATTGATGCAAGTGCGGTTGCAAATTTATAATAAAAATCTGAAAATAAAACTAATTTGGAAAAATTGAGATTGCAAATCCACCAGCAGGAACTGTGGTGATTTTAATTTTACTATCCGATGTTACTTCAATCTCTTCAATTTCATACGATTGTGGATTAGTTGCATAATCAGAATCTTCTTTGTCTCTGTAAATTTTAGCTGTATAAGTTTTATTTGAATCTAGAAATTCAAAATTAACAATAGCATCTCTTTTGTTGTATCCATTTGAATTTCCTACGAACCAATTATTTGAACCTTTTTGCTTTCTTGCAATGGTAATAAATTCACCTGGTTCTGCTTCTAAATATACAGACTCATCCCAATCTAACGCTACATCTTTTATAAATTGGAAAGCATCAGGAAATCTCATATAATTTTTTGGCAAATCAGCTGCCATTTGTAATGGGCTGTAAATTACAACATATAAACCTAATTGATTTGCAAGGGTTGTTGTAACAGACCCTGGTGCAAGTGTTTCATTCAAATTTGGTGTGAAATCCGGTCTATTTTTTCTGGGGTCCATTTCGAAGATACCAGGGGTGTAATCCATAGGACCCCCAATTAATCTTGTAAAAGGTAAAATCGTGGTATGGTTTAGCTTAGAACCCCTAAACTCTGCTCCTCGCGCTGATTCATTACCAATATGATTTGGATAAGTTCTGGCAACACCAGTTGGTCTGACTGCCTCATGTGCATTAACCATTATTTTATAATCTGCTGCCTTATCAATTGCATAAATGTAGTGGTCAACCATATACTGACCATAATGTCTTTCACCAGCTGGTATGATTCTTCCAACATACCCGCTTTTCACAGATTTGTATCCGTATTTATTCATTAAGGAGTATGCATCATCAATGTGCCGTTCATAATTTCTTATTGCTCCTGATGTTTCATGATGCATCATCAAGCTTATACCTTTTTTCTCAGCATATTTATTCAATTTTTCAATATCAAAATCTGGATATGGAGTTTGGAAATCAAAAACATAATCCTTTTTCTTATTAAACCAATCCTCCCATCCTATATTCCATCCCTCCACAAGTAATGCGTCAAATCCATGCTCAGATGCAAAATCGATATACCTCATAACTTTAGTATTATTTGCAGCATGGGTATTATTAGGAGTCAAAGAATCATAGTTAGTCTCATTAATCCTTACAGACGATAAATCGTCTGTATACCACCAAGTACTTTGTCCTGTTATCATTTCCCACCAAACCCCCATATACTTTGTTGGCTTAATCCATGAGGTATCTTCAATTTTTGATGGTTCATTGAGGTTATATGTAATCCTACTAGCCAATATATCACTGGCGCTATTTCCTACTATTACAGTTCTCCAAGGGGTATTGTGCGGTGCATTCATATAAGCCATATTTCCAAATGCATCGGGCGTTAGATGACTTTCAAAAGTCATTGATTTTGGATTAAACTCTAAGTGCATCGCTGAATATTCGATTAGTGCAGCCTCATGAATATTTATATATAAGCCGTCAACAGATTTCATCATCAAAGATGTTTGAACACCCCAGTCAGAAAATCTAAACATTGAAACATTTTCTTCTTTAAATTCTATTGACTTTTTTTTAATTTCAGAAAGCTTTGATGTTATATAATTATATTCTTGTGTATCATAATCTCCTGGAATCCAAAACGCAGTGTGGTCACCATTCATTGCAAATTCAGTTTTTTCGTCTATCACAATGAAAGAGCCAAGGTTTTTTTGTTGTGGAAACTCATATCTAAAACCAAAAGAATCGTCAAATAATCTGAATCTTATATTTAATCTTCTTTCTGAATCACTTTGTTCAAGTTCAACTAACATTTCATTATAATTATTTCTTATTTCACTTTCCTCACCCCATACAGGACGCCAAACTTCATCTTTTGTATCAAACTTAATATCAAGAATTTTAAAATTGTTCATCATATCAAGTGTATCAATTTTCATCCATTCGACATTATCCTTGATTATAAAACCTAATCCACTTTCTAAAACAACAGCTTTATTCTCAAAATTTAGAGAATAAATTGGTCTTCCATTTAGATCTAAGTGAAAACTTAAATCTAAATTTTTATTAGGTGATTGAAGTTTTTGTAAATTATCATTTAAAATTAAATTTTTCGATTTATTATGATTATCATCAGATTTACATGAAATTAGTAGCAAAATAAAAATCAATAAAATATTTTTTTTCATTGTGAAATTCTTAGTTAGTTTTATAGGGATAAAAATAGAAAAAAATACTAATTATTAAGTCTTCTTTTTAGCTCATTTAACTTCAAGAGTGCCTGAATTGGAGTTAATTCGTCAAGATTTAATTTTTCAATTTCAATTTTTAATTCATCTAGAGTAGGATCATTACTTTGGAAGAAATTGAGTTGTTGCGATATTTCTTCTGAATCGATTTCTTTTTTAGATCTGGTTTGTTCAAGATATCTCAACATATTGTTGGCTATTTTTAAAACATCTTTTGGCATACCAGCCATTTTTGCAACATGAATTCCAAAACTGTGCTCACTACTTCCTGGAATCAATTTTCTTAAAAATAAAATTTGTTTATTTTCCTCTTTAATAGAAACATTGTAATTCTTTATTCTACTATATGATTCTTCCATTTGATTTAATTCATGGTAATGAGTTGCAAATAATGTTTTGGGTTTAAATCGATGTTGATGTAAAAATTCAGAAATTGCCCATGCAATCGAAATTCCATCATAAGTACTAGTTCCTCTTCCAATTTCGTCAAGCAATATTAAGCTTCTTTCAGAAATATTATTTAAAATCAATGCAGTTTCATTCATTTCAACCATGAAAGTTGATTCACCCATACTAATATTATCAGATGCGCCTACCCTCGTAAAAATTTTATCAATGATTCCCATTCTTAACTTTTCAGCAGGAACAAAACAACCTATTTGTGCTAGTAAGCAAATTATTGCGGTTTGTCTAAGTATAGCTGATTTTCCAGACATATTCGGTCCAGTTATCATAATTATTTGTTGAGATTTAGGACTCAGAAAAACACTGTTGGGTATAAATGGCTCATTGATGGGTAACTGATATTCAATAACTGGATGCTTACCATTTAAAATTTCAATATCTAATGACTCATCAATAATTGGTTTAACATAATTATTTGACATTGATAGATTACAAAAGCATAAAAGACAATCAAGTTTTGAAATAATAGAAGAAGTTTTTTGAATATCCTTTATATATAGTTGACACTTATCCAATAACTCATTATAAAATTTAATTTCCAATTCCATAATTTTTTCTTCTGCACCTAAAATTTTGGATTCAAATTCTTTTAATTCTTCAGTAATATATCTTTCAGCATTTACCAATGTTTGTTTTCTTATCCAATGCTCAGGTACCTTGTCCTTGTGTGTATTCCTAACCTCAATATAATATCCAAAAACGTTATTAGATGAAATTTTTAATGATGGTATATTTGTCAACTCAGATTGTTCCTTTAACATATTTTCAAGAAACTCAACATTATTCTTTGAAAAGCTTCTAAGCTCACTTAGTTCATTGTTAAAATCAGATAAAATAGCACCACCTTTATTTATATTTACGGGAGGGTTTTCAAAAAGGGTTTTTTCAATGATTTTTATTAGCTCTTTATAATCAGAAATATTTTTGATTGTACTATTCAGGATTTTACAATTTGTTTTACTAAACTTATTTTTAATGGGCAGAATAGCCTTCAAAGATTCTTTAAGATTAAATAATTCTCTCGGGTTGATTTTTTTTGTAGCAACTTTTGATGCCAATCTTTCTAAATCACTTAAAGATGATAATGTGTCAAAGAGAATAAGATTGTCAGATTGATTATTTATAAAATATTCAACAATTCTATACCTATCATTAATTAATTTTTTTTCAGTAAGCGGTAAACTAAGCCACCTTTTCAATAGTCTACCTCCCATGGGCGTAATTGTTTTATCAATGACATCAATTAATGATTTTCCATCACTCGAGTTAGGATAAAAAATTTCAAGATTTCTTACTGTAAATCTGTCAAGCCATACATGGCCATCCTTTGGAATCCTTGAAACATTTGTAATATGGTTTAGCCTTTTGTGCTGGGTTTCGCTTAAGTAATGTAAAATTCCAGAAGTTGAAATGATTCCCTCAATTAAATCATCAATTCCAAATCCTTTGGTTGACTTTACTTCGAATTGATGACATATTTGTTCTTTGGCGAAATCTAAACTATAGACCCAATGATCTAAAAAAAATAAATTATGAATCTTTCCAAAAGTTTGCTTAAATATTTTTTTTTGCTCCTTGGAAACCAAAATTTCACTAGGGTTAAAATTAGTTAGTAGTTTTGATATGTATGTGGTATCACCCTGGGATGTAAGAAACTCACCAGTTGAAATATCTAAAAATGAGATACCAATATTATTGCTGAAATATATTGAAGCTAAAAAATTATTTGATTTTGGATTTAATACTCCATCAAGTGATGCCAAACCAGGTGTAACCAGTTCTGTAACACCTCTTTTAACTATTGTTTTTGTTTTTTTTGGATCTTCTAACTGATCACAAATAGCGACTCTAAAGCCTGCTTTAACTAGCTTTGGCAAGTATAAATCAAGTGAATGGTGAGGAAAACCTGCAAGTTCAGTTTCACTTTGTGTTCCAGCTCCCCTTTTGGTTAATATAATATCTAGTACCTTAGCTGTACGAATAGCATCTTCACCAAAGGTTTCATAAAAATCACCAACTCTAAATAATAAAACTGCATCAGGATATTTTGATTTAATATCGTTGTACTGTTTCATCATCGGAGTTATTTTCTTTGCTTGTTTTTTCAAATCGATTAGTTTAATGCTATTTTTACCACTACTAATTACTAAAGTAAATATTATTTAGTTTTTTAAAAAGAAATCTGCAAAACTTGAGTAAAATGAGAAAATTAAAAAATGAAGAACTAAACAGAATTTCTGTAGATAAGTTTAAAAGTACTACCAAAACTCCAATTAAAATCATACTTGATAATATTAGAAGTGCACACAATGTAGGCAGTATTTTCAGAACATCTGATGCTTTTTTAATTAAAGAAATTATTATATGTGGCATTACTGCTACGCCACCAAGCAAAGAAATTAGAAAAACTGCCTTAGATAGTACAGAATCTGTAAGTTGGAAATATTGTGATGATATAATTGAAGAAATAAAAAATTTAAAAAAAGATAAGTATAAAATTATCGCAATTGAGCAAGCTGATGAGTCAGAAAATCTAAACAATTTTATACCTCAAAAAAATGATAAATATGCCATTGTATTTGGAAATGAAGTTAATGGAGTTGATGATAAAATAATCCAGGTTTCTGATAATGTGATTGAAATTCCTCAATTCGGAACCAAACATTCTCTAAATGTTTCAATAAGTGCAGGTATTATTTTATGGGATTTATATATAAAGCTATATCCTAATCTAGACAATTAAGTAATGATAAATAGTCTAATCTATTATTTACAAAATCCATTTCTGAAACATCAATAAATTTTACATTTAAATCAGGTCTAGATTTAAAAAAATCAAAATAACTTTCATTAATTTTTTTTAGATAATTACCGTCAATTGACATTTCATAATCCCTACCTCTCTTTTTTATATTTTTCTTTAAATTATCAATTGTCTGATTAAGATAAATTATTAAATCAGGTTTGGTAATATTACTGTGTAATGAATAAAATAATTTTCGGTAAAGATTAAATTCATCAATACTTAAGTTTACCTTAGAAAATATAAGGGACTTATGTATATCATAATCAGCTATAATTATTTTTTCAAATATATTTAACTGTGATAAATCTTCTTTGGTTTGCTGATATCTATCAGCTAGAAAAGACATTTCAAGTTTAAAAGCATATTCTTTCGGGTTTTTATAGAAACTAGCTAAAAAGGGGTTATCTAAAAATCTCTCAAGTATTAATTTTGAATCAAAATCATTTGAAATTTGGTTTGACAAACTTGTTTTACCTGAACCAATATTACCCTCAACGGCAACATAATTATAATTTAATATTGGTGATTTAGATGATGGGTTTTTTAAGACAATTTCTTTTTTCTTTACCATTTGTTTTTCAGACAAGTTATCTAATAATTCTCTAAATAAAATTCTACTTAAAGGGTTGATGAGATTTGGGCCGATTTCAACTAAAGGCTCAATTACAAACCTACGGTTTGAAATTTCTGGGTGTGGTACAATTAAATCTTTAGTATCAATAAGCATATCATCAATTAAAAGAATATCAATGTCTATTATTCTTGATGTATATTTACTCTCTTTTAATCTAATTCTACCGATTATCTGTTCAATTTCTAATAATTCACTCATAACAAAGTGAGGGTTTTTTTCTGAATTGAAGCATGCACATATATTAAAGAACTCCTCACCCTCAAATCCAATTGGACTTGTCTCATATATCGATGAAATTGATATTAAGTTTGCTAACCTAGAGTGGATTAAGTCTATTGCGGATTGAATATTTTTCAACTTGTTACCAATATTAGATCCAATCGATAGGTAATATTTTTTTGAGTTCAACATATAGTTTAACAATGTAATCAAAAGAAATTGATTTATTATATTTGATTAATTACAAATTTATGAACGCAGAGAAAAAAAAATTAGCTCAGAAAATTTATTTGGTATTGGCATCCCTATTTATCACTTCACTAGTAGTGTCAAATTTAATCTTTCAAAAATTCTTTTATTGGTATCCTGTTAATTTTGAAATATTTGGTGAAAAGCTTTTTAATCTTTCTGTTGGCATACTTCCATATCCAATAACGTTTTTGATAACAGATTTGATTAGCGAAATTTATGGTAAAAAAAAAGCGAATCAGGTTGTTACAGTTGGTATTTTTGCTGCAATATTTTCTACATTTATAATTTTTGTAGCGGATGCAGTACCAGCAATTGAAAATTCTCCAATTGATGATATGCTTTTCAAAAAAGTATTTGGCAGTACAATTATTGCAGTTTTTTCAAGCATGCTAAGCTACCTTTTTGCACAGTATATAGATATACATATTTATCACTTTTGGAAAAATTTGACAAAAGGGAAAATGCTATGGTTGAGAAATAATTTTTCAACATTTTTTTCCCAATTTGTAGATACATTTACAATAATATTTCTTTTGTGCGTTTCTAATATATTAGAGTGGAATCAATTTGCAGGACTCTTAATTTCGGGTTTTTTATTTAAAGTTTTAGTAGCACTTGTCGATACTCCATTTTTGTATCTAGGGGTTTACTTTTTTAGAAAAAAGTTTAAATTAAAAATCAATGAAGAAATTGATATTGACTAATCGTTAAAATTAATTTTAAAAATATGTCCTTCATGAGATCTGTAATTTAGAACATGGTCATTTTCAAATAATAAATACTGGCCTTTAATCCCTTGTAAAATTCCTGAAAATTTAGTTCCTTTCTTTAGTTTAACCGTTTTTGGTTTCTCGGGGTATTTTTTCACTGGAAAATTAATTTTAGTTACTTTTGATTTTTTATTGAAATAATGAAGCATATCGCTTGGAACATAGGTTTTTGACTGTTCCTTTATACTTAACAGATTAACATTGTCTCTTTTATTAGCTAGCATTTTTCTCCAATTAGTCTTATCGCTTAAATATTTTTTTATTGCAACTTCTGCTTTACCAGCAAGATATCTGTTTGGGGTCTCAATTATTTCTATTGCCTCATGTGCACCTTGATCAATCCATCTAATAGGTATTTGGGACTTTCTTGTAATGCCTACTTTTACAGAGCCAGTATTTGATAAATAAACTATATGGGGTTGTAATTGGATTCTTTTTTCGTAATCTAAATCTCTGTCAGCAACATTTAAGTGTGCTTTACTTAACTCTGGTTTCATAATCCAATCCCCTGCTAAAGGGCTTTCAAAAAAACATGACTTACAAAAACCTTGTCTAAATATTTCATCAGATGATGAGCAAGAAAGACAACTATATCCTAGGCATTCAATTGTCATCTTTTGTTCCAAAAATTGATTTAGATGAATAAAATTCTTATCAAATTCTATAAAATAATTAACTTCTGGTAAAAGTTCAGATGTCATTTTTTTTGCGATACCATTGAAATACATAAAATTTTCTAATTTTAAATAAATTAAAATACAAAAAAAGATGCCAATTCCATTGATTAATTCAATTGCTTCTTGGTTTTTAAAAAAAAGAATGCATCAAATTGAATTATTTATCAAGTATCCGAATGAAGTACAACAAGATGTACTAAATGGACTTATTGACTCGGCTAAAGATACTTTTATCGGAAAGAAATTTGATTTTTCATCAATTAATTGTTACAAAGATTTTTCAGAAAAAGTTCCCGTATTTAGCTATGAGGAGTTTTCTGACAAGATAGAATTAGCTAGAAAAGGTGAAAATAATATTTTTTGGTCCTCTAAAATCAAATGGTTTGCAAAATCAAGTGGTACTACAAATGCAAAAAGTAAGTTTATTCCAGTAAGTGATGAATCATTACAAGATTGTCATTACGCAGCTGGGAAAGATTTACTTTGCATGTACTTAAATAACAATCCTAATTCGCAGCTTTTCACTGGCAAAAGCCTAAGATTAGGCGGGAGTAAAAGCCCTTATGAGAAAAATGGTACTTTTTATGGTGATTTATCTGCAATTTTGATTGACAATATGCCTTTTTGGGCAGAGTTCAGCAGTACACCCAGTAATAGAATTTCTTTAATGGAAAACTGGGATAAAAAAATAGTTAAAATTATAAGTGAAAGTTTAAATGAGAATGTTACTAGCCTTGCCGGGGTTCCTTCATGGATGTTGGTTTTACTAAATAGAATATTAGAAAAAAGTGAAGAAAAATATATTTCTGATTTATGGCCAAATTTAGAAGTATATTTTCATGGAGGTGTAAGTTTTAAACCTTATTTAAATCAGTACATGGATATTATTAATAAAGAATCTATGCAATTTTATGAGATTTACAACGCATCTGAAGGTTTTTTTGCGATTCAATATGAAAACAATTCAAATGAATTACTATTAATGCTGGATTATGGTATTTTTTATGAGTTTATTCCGATGAGAGTATATGGAACAAAAAATGAAAAAATTATTCCATTATATGAAGTTGAAAAGGATGTAAACTATGCAATCCTTATAACTACAAATGCTGGACTTTGGAGATATAAAATTGGTGATACTGTAAAATTTACGTCTACAAGCCCATATAAAATTATCATTACAGGCAGGACAAAACACTACATTAATGTTTTTGGAGAGGAGGTAATCATTGAAAATACAGATAATGTAATAAATAAATTATCATCTAAGTATGATTTGCAAATTATCGACTATACTGTTGCTCCTGTCTTTATGAACAAAAATAAAAAAGGTGCTCACCAGTGGTTTATTGAGTTTAAAAAGCCCCCATCAAAAAAAATTAATTTATCAGAAATTATTGACCACGAACTTAGACAAGAAAATTCTGATTATGACGCAAAGAGATTTAACAGTTTTACATTAAAAAAACCCGAGGTTATAATTTCTAAAAAGGGTGTATTTTTAAAGTGGCTTGAAATAAATAATAAGCTGGGTGGGCAAAATAAAATTCCAAGGCTTTCTAATGAAAGAAAGTTTATTGAAAGTCTGATGAAATTAAATGGTTAGGATGCTGCCTTTAATTTTTCAACACTTATCCTTGAAAGTTGTTGAGTCACATACTTTTTAGAAACTACTAATTTTTTTATGTCACTTCCAGGAAGATTGAACATCGCATCATTCAAAATTTCTTCACATATAGACCTCAAACCTCTAGCACCTAATTTATAGTCAATGGCCTTATCAACGATATATGTTAAAGCATCTTTTTTAAAATCTAACACTATACCGTCCATTAAAAACAGTTTTTCATATTGTTTTATGAGTGCATTTTTTGGTTCAGTTAAAATATTTAAAAGTGCATTTTTATTTAAAGGATTCATGTAGGTTACAACAGGAAGTCTCCCAATAATTTCAGGAATTAATCCAAACTCTTTTAAGTCTTTTGGATTTATATATTTGAGAATACTTTGCTTTGATACAGAATCCTTGCCAGAACTTTTATAGCCAATAACATTTAAATTTAAACGCCGTGATATATTTCTTTCAATTCCATCAAAAGCACCTCCTGCGATAAAAAGGATCTTTTCAGTATTAATTTCAATGAACTTTTGATCCGGATGCTTTCTTCCTCCTTTAGGAGGAACATTAACTGTAGTTCCCTCTAATAATTTGAGTAGTGCCTGTTGAACACCCTCACCTGAAACATCTCTTGTTATAGATGGATTATCACTCTTTCGTGCAATTTTGTCAATCTCATCAATAAAAACTATCCCTTTTTCAGCTTTTTTAACATCATAATTTGCTGACTGTAATAATTTTGTCAGTATACCCTCAACATCCTCTCCAACGTATCCGGCTTCAGTCAAAACAGTTGCATCAACAATAGCTAAAGGTACATCCAACATTTTTGCAATTGTTTTTGCAATCAATGTTTTTCCTGTACCGGTCTGACCTACCATTATAATATTACTTTTTTCAATTTCAACATCATTTTCGACTTCTTGATTTAATCTTTTGTAATGATTATAAACAGAAACAGATATTACTTTTTTTGTATAATCTTGTCCAATGATATAATCGTCTAAAAAAAGCTTAATTTGTTGAGGTTTTAAAAGCTCATTATTGGATTTTTTAGAGATACTTTCACTTCTTGACTGGCTTTCTTGTAGTATTATTCCATTTGCCTGCTCAATGCACATATCACAAATATGAGCATCAATTCCTGCTATAAGTAAACTAGTCTGATTTTTTTTCTTACCACAAAATGAACATTGCAACTCAGATTTACTCATGTTTTAGTTTTTGGCTAGTATTTCATCAATCATACCATATTCTAGCGCTTTTTCAGCTTTCATCCAATAATCTCTATCACTATCAGCATAGACCTTTTCGTAATCTTGACCAGTGTGTTTGCTAATTATTTTATAGAGCTCTTCTTTTAATGATAATATTTCTCTGGTAGTAATTTCAATATCACTGGCTTGTCCCTGTGCACCTCCAAGTGGTTGGTGTATCATCACCCTAGAGTGAGTCAATCCACTTCTTTTACCTTTTTCCCCAGCACATAATAACACTGCGCCCATTGATGCCGCCATTCCAGTACATATTGTTGCCACATCAGGTTTAATTAATTGCATCGTATCATAGATTCCAAGTCCTGCATAAACACTTCCTCCAGGCGAATTTATATATATTTGAATATCTTTTGAAGAATCGGTGCTTTCCAAAAAAAGTAGTTGGGCTTGTATAATATTAGCAACCTGATCATTAATTGCAGTACCCATAAAGATAATTCGGTCCATCATTAATCTAGAAAAGACATCAAAAATTGCAATATTCATTTGTCTTTCCTCTATTATATTAGGCGTTAAACCAGAAGGGTACATACTGCTAATAATATCATTAAAATAAGTACTGCTAATTCCTTGGTCTTTTATTGCAAACTTTTTAAACTCTTTTCCTAGATCCATGTTATTGATTTTATGATTGTAAATATAAGAATTAAGATGAATAAACCTCCTTGATATATTCATCATAAGTAACTTTTTTGATTTTATAATTAAAATTTTCTTTAAAAAAATCTAACATTCTTTTACTTGTTAATTGTTCAGTAAGTCTTTTTATTTCATCTTTGTTGCTCATGACTCTAGCAATTATACCATCTAGCTCTTTGTCCTCAGGAATCACTTGACCATATTGTTTCATTTGATTCTTAATTAAGTCAGTTGTAAAGGCTTTTAAATCTTCAAAGTTAACTTGTAAATTATTATCAATAATTATTTTACTTTCAATTAACTGATACTTCATTCCCTTTTCAGACTTCTCATATTCAATCTTAGCTTCATCAATAGATATTTTCTTTTCGGAATTTAATTTCATCCATTTAATCAAGAAATCAGAGGGTAAACTAACTTTAGTGGAATCGATTAAATATTCGATAGTATCATTCATTAATTTTTGATCTACCTGAGTTTGAAACTGTTTAACAAAATCGTCACCCAATTTTCTCTTCATTTCAGCAATACTCTTAACGCTATTTTTTCCAAAGACTTTGTCAAATAATTCTTGATTTAAGTCAGCTAACTCTCTTTCATTAATTTCTTCAATAGTTATTACTAAATTGTTTTTGTATTCCTTGGCTTTACTTAATTCGATTTTTATATTTCTGGATAAATCATGTTCTTCCCTGAAAATTTTGGAAGCATTTTGGCTCACTACATCTCCAACTTTTAGTCCAATCAATTTTTTAGCAAATGATGGCTTTAAAGTTTCAATTTTAAACATACTTGAATTGTTAATTATATCATCTTCAGACTTAAAAAGTGCTGTAATTTCAGATGTTTTATCAATTTTGATTTTTGAAACTAGTTTTCCATAACGTGATTGAATATTTTTAAGTTGATTATCAATCATCTTTTTATCGGCTTTTACTTCATATTTAATTATTGGTTTCTTAGGTTTAAAATTGATTTTAAACTCAGGAGAATATCCTATCTCAAAATCAAAATTAATCAATTCTGAGTCCCAATCAATTTCATTATCAGTTTTGGGAATGGGACCTCCTAAAATATCCAACTTGTTTTCATTAATGTATTTTTTTAGACTTGAATCTAGTAATTTATTAATCTCATCAACTTTAACAGCATTTCCATATTGTTTCTTGATTAAACCCATTGGAACAAAGCCTTTTCTAAAACCAGGTATTTTCGCAGTTTTAGAATAGCTCTTTAACACTTCAATTACTTTACCTTCATAGTCCTTCTTTTCTATTTGAATTGAGATAATTCCTGAGACCTTATTGAGTTTATTTATAGATATTTTCATTAATGATAAAATTGGTTTGCGAAAATAGTATTTTTTTTACAGGTCTCAAAGATATTGAAAACCATTTATCAGATTAATCCTAACAACTTTGAAATAAAAGTAGCCGGGTTATCAGCATGAAGCCAATGACCAGCATTTGGTATTGAGATAACCTTAGAATTTGGAAAATATTTTAGTATAATATAATTATCAATATCTGTGATATAATTTGATTTTTCGCCCCTAAAAAAATATGTTAATTCATTAAATTTGTTTGGGGATTTTATTTCTTCCCCAATAATATTTATGTTGTTTGAAAGAGATTTTAGATTAAACCTAAAAGCTAATAGTCCTTCTTCTTTCCAATAAATATTTTTCATTATGAATTGTAAAACTCCGTTGTCAGTTATCAACTTTTCTAACTCTGATTTAATTTTTTTTCTGTTATCTAAAATATTTAAATCGATTTTTTTAATGGCGTTAATTATATACGAATGGTGTGGAGGATAGTATTTTGGAGAAGTATCAATAACAAATAGTTTTGAAACATGTTCAGGAAAATTTAAACTAAATTTCATTACTGTTTTACCTCCCATCGAATGGCCAATTAAAATTGGTTTTTTTATTTTGTAATAATTAATATAGTAATACAGATCACTGCACATCAAATCATAATTAAATTCATCTGAGTGAAAACTTCTTCCATGATTTCTTTGGTCAATTAAGTGAATACAAAAATCCTGTTGAGATAATTTTTTAGCAACAGACATCCAATTGTCACCAGAACCTAAAAACCCATGTAATATTAATATGTGATTATCTGAATTTCCTAAAATTTTAGAATGAAGTAACATAGCGGTTAGGAAAGATGATAAAGATATTTTTTTATAGTTTCTTCTAATCCAAAATATAAACTTTCACCAATAAGTGCATGACCAATTGAAACCTCAATTAGATTTTCAATTCTATTTTTAAAAAATTTTATGTTGGACAATGACAGGTCATGGCCAGCGTTAATGCCAATTCCGTGTTTACTTATTTCATTTGCGCAAAGCATATATTTATTGATAACATCATATTTTTTTTTTGCAAAGCCTTTTGCATATTCCTCAGTATATAATTCAACTCTGTCAGGATTAATATTAATCACAGACTCCAATAACTCAATTTTTGGATCTAAAAAGATTGAAGTTCTAATTTTATTTGATTTAAATTCATCAACTATTTCCTTTAAATATGCTTCATTTTTTATAGTATCCCAACCAGCGTTTGAGGTAAGTGCATTTATATCATCAGGAACTAAGGTAACCTGGGTTGGTTTAATCTCAGTAACCATTTTAACAAACTTATCTATTGGGTTTCCTTCAATATTAAATTCTTTATATACTATTTCTTTTAATTCATAAACATCATTATATCTAATATGTCTTTCATCTGGCCTTGGGTGAACTGTAATACCGTGTGCTCCAAAATGTTGTACATCTTTTGCAACATTGCAAACATTTGGAAAATCTCCCCCTCTTGAATTTCTCAAAGTTGCAATTTTATTTATGTTTACGCTCAGACAGGTCATGAAGACTAAATGTGAAAATTTAAGGCAAAACTAATTTATTTTTAATTAATTTTGAAAATAATTTTTTTCCTCTGTAAATAAATTTAAATTTTGAAAATAGCACTTTTTACAAAGCTCAATCCAAAGGAAAATAATCAACATATATTTTCCGTAATAAGTAGTTTAAGAAAAGCGTCTTTAAAATTTGAAATTAATGATCATTCTTATGAGATATTAAAGAAAAATAAGTCCATAATTAATGAAGAAAAAATCAAAACCTATACTATAATTGATGAAACTTTTGATTTTGTATTAGCAATTGGTGGAGATGGAACTATACTTGAGTCAGCTAAATTAATTGGAAAAATGTCTACTCCTGTTATTGGACTGAATAAAGGAAGACTTGGCTTTTTAGCAAATTCAAATACAGATGACATTAATCAAATATTGAGTAATATTAAGTTGTCAAAATTTCAAATTTCTGAAAGAACAATAATAAAGGGCATAGTAAATGGAATCGAATATAATGCCCTTAATGAAATTTCTGTTTCTAGAAAAAATACTACATCACTAATTACAATTGAGACAAAACTTAATCAACAATTTCTAAATACTTATTGGGCAGACGGGTTGATAGTATCAACTCCGACCGGTTCAACAGGGTATTCATTAAGTTGCGGAGGGCCTATAATCATGCCAGAGAGTAAAAATCTTGTTTTAACTCCGATAGCTCCACATAATTTAAATGCTAGGCCTTTGGTAATCCCCGATGATAAGGAAATCTTAATTTCAATTGAAAGTAGAGAAGACCAATATTTTATTTCAATAGATTCTGATATAATATCAGCCAGTGTTAATTCAGAAATAGTAATATCAAAAGCTAATCAAAAACTAAATATGGTAGAATTTGATGATAATAGTTTTATTAAATCCCTAAAGGACAAATTAATGTGGGGCAAAGATAAACGCTCAAAACAATAATTTATAAACATTACAGTTATTTTAAAAAGTGATTAAGATGAAAAAATTATTCATATTTGTTATTGTATTTCTACAAGTTTTAGTGTCACATTGCCAGATTTATGAAGTTGGACTTACTTATGGAAAAACAAACTTTATTGGTGATATTGGAAATACACAATTTATTAATCCCACAAATGACGGTCTAGGTTTTTTGGTTAGATGGAACAGAAGCCCCAGACACTCGTACAGGTTTTCATTCATAAATTCTTCGTTGTCGGGTGATGATTTAAAATCAAAAGATTCAAGGCGCATTGAAAGAGGATATAATTTTTCCTCTAATATTAATGAATTCTCATTAGGAATGGAGTTTAATTTTTTAAACTATGATCTTCATACGACATTTGATAAATTTACACATTACTTTTACACTGGGATTTCTTATACATCTTTTGACAAACAAATACTTGAAAATGGATATATAAATAATCTAGATAAAGTTGATTCTTCAATTGGTATTCCAATCATAATTGGAGCTAAATATCGAGTAGAAAATAGTTTTATTCTTTCTTTTGAGATTGGAGCAAGATATAAATTTACTGACAAATTAGATGGAAATATTTTAAATTCAGAGGAAATAAGTTATAATTTTGGAAATATTAATAATAACGATTGGTACATGTTCACTGGTTTTAACATCACCTACACATTTGGCAGAAAACCGTGTTATTGCAATATAGATTAATGGATATTAAGCAACTTGATAATAAAAAAATACCAAAACATATTGCTGTAATTATGGATGGTAATGGACGTTGGGCAAGAAAAAGAGGGCTTAAAAGAGAGTTTGGGCATAGAGAGGGAAAAAAAGCAGTAAAAAAAATTGTTGAGGCATGTGCTGAGCTCAAGATTCCGAATTTAACATTATTTGCTTTTTCAACAGAGAATTGGAAAAGACCAAAACTTGAAATTGATTTTTTGATGAAATTGTTATTTCTTTCCCTTAAAGATGAGTTAAACAATCTTAATAAGAATAATATAAAATTTAACACAATTGGTTTTATTGAAAAACTACCTAAAAGCATTTATAATTTTTTAATTAAAGTTAAAAATGACACCAAACACAATACAAGGATGAACCTTACTCTTGCACTTAACTACGGAGGAAGAAATGAAATTGTGGACGTAGTTAAAAGTATTTCTGATAAAGTTAAAAATAATATAATTTCTTTAAAAAAAATTGATGAATCGCTAATAAATAGCCATCTTTACACCAGCAATTTACCAGAAGTTGATTTACTGATAAGAACAAGTGGTGAGAAACGAGTCAGTAATTTTTTACTTTGGCAAATAGCATACTCTGAGCTATATTTTACAAAGATTTTATGGCCAGATTTTAATAAAAAAGATTTATTGAAAGCTATATCAAGTTTTCAGAAAAGAGAAAGAAGATTTGGAAAAACCAGTGAACAAATTTAAAATGAATAAATATTTCTGCTTGCTTTCTTGTTTGTTTTGTTTTTTGCTGAATCAGTCAATCACTTCACAAAATAATATTGAAAGATATAATATAGGCGATATAACTGTTACTGGTAATACATCTTTCAGTCCACTAACCATTATTACTTTTTCAGGATTAAAAAAAGGAGATGCAATCGATGTCCCTGGAGAAAAACTTAGCAGTGCTGTAAAGAAATTGTGGAAATCTAATTTATTTAGTTCAGTAAATATTTTTAGGACTAATGTTAATGACGGAGTCATTGATTTAGAAATTGAATTATTTGATCTTCCTGAGCTGAATGAACTAAAAGTTGAGGGTATTAAAAAAAGAAAAATCGAGGAACTTATTAAAGAAAATAAATTACAAGTAGGTGTAAAAGTTACAGAAAACCTAATAACAACAACAAAAAATTATTTAGAAAATAAATATCGCAAAAAGGGTTATTTAAATGCAAGTGTTAATATCAAAACCAATAAAATTTCTGATAGTACCAATAAGTCTAAAGTAAATATGTCAATACTAATTGATAAAGGCGAAAAAATAAAAATCAATAAAATAGAATTTATAGGTGCAGAAAAATTAAAATTAACAGTGCTTGAGAAAGCAATGAAAAATACAAAAAGAAAAAAATTTTATAGAATCTTTAAAAGATCTAAATATGTATATGATGATTTTAGAGAAGACCTTTCAAGTTTAATAGATAAATATAAAGAAAACGGATACAGAGATGCTAGAATTATTTCAGATACAATTTTAAAAAATGGGAATGACATAAATGTTCAGATTAAGTTGGTGGAGGGATCTAAATATACGTTTGGGCGAATTGAGTATCTTGGAAACAGTATTTACACTGATAAACAGTTAAATCAAATTTTAAAAATTAGGGAGGGAGATACATACAATGGTATTGAATTAGAAAAAGGTATTGCTGATCGTTCAGACCCTGATGCTAATGATTTAAGTAACCTATATCAAAATAATGGATATTTGTTTTCATCCATAACTCCTGTTGAGGTAAATGCCGATGGTAATGTTATTGACTTAGAAATTAGAATAAATGAAGGTAAACCTGCGTATTTTAATAAAATTTCTGTCGTAGGAAATAACAAGACTAATGATCATGTTATTTACAGAGAAATCAGGACAAGACCAGGTCAGCTTTACAGCAAAGCAAATGTTTTTAGATCACTTCGTGAATTAGGTCAATTAGGCTTCTTTGATCCTCAATTAATTTCGCCTGATTTCAAAAATATTAATCCAACAGCCGGCACAGTTGACTTAGAATATTCACTTGTTGAAACTGGCTCAAGTCAAATTGAGCTACAAGGTGGTTATGGTGGTGGAGGATTTATTGGTACCATTGGACTTTCTTTTAATAATTTTTCAATTAAAGATATTTTTAAAAAAGAAGCATACAAACCAATCCCAATGGGGGATGGTCAAAGACTAGCTTTAAGACTTCAAGCAAGTAGATTTTACACTGTAAATAGCTTTAATTTTACTGAACCATGGCTAGGTGGTAAAAGACCTGTTCAATTTTCTGTTCAATTGTCCCAAACCAAACAATTTATGTTTAATCCATATAACTATACTGCTGATAAGTCCAGATATTTCAACATTAGTGGTCTTTCAATTGGATTAGCTAAGAGATTACTGAAGCCTGATGATTATTTTACTCTGTCCCAATTTATTGGATTTCAATATTATGATTTAAATGACTATAATACAGGTCTTTTCACTTTTGGGAATGGTTCATCAAACAATTTATCATACACAGTTGCCCTAAGTAGAAATAATACATTCACTGACCCAATATATCCAACTGGAGGCTCTAATTTCACAATATCAGCTAAATTCACCTTACCATATTCTGCATTTAATAATATTGATTATGAATCTTTGAAAAATGAACGTGAACAATTAGTAGAAGAGTTAGCATTAAATCCTGCAAATTTAAGTGCGTCAGATAGAATTGCAGAAATTGATCAGCAAAGATATAAGTGGTTAGAGTTTTATAAAATTAAATTTAAAGGAGAATGGTATACTGCAATCACCAAGAAACTAGTGCTAAGACCATCATTTGAATTTGGATTTTTAGGTGCATATAATAATGCCCGTGGAATTATTCCGTTTGAAAGGTTTTTCTTAGGGGGAGATGGAATGGGAATGTATAATTTAGATGGTCGGGAGAATATACCACTCAGAGGTTATCCAAACCAGTCTCTATCAGCTCAGGATGGGGGCTCTATCTATAACAAATATTCTCTTGAACTTAGATACCCAATTAGTTTGGGACAGCAAGCTAAGATTTTTGCGTTAACATTTATTGAGGGTGGGGCATCATATAATAACTTTAGAGATTTTAATCCATTCCTCTTAAAAAGGTCTGCTGGTATAGGTATTAGACTATTTATGCCTCAATTTGGGCTATTAGGAATTGATTTTGGTCACGGTTTTGATCCTGTCCCTGGTCAAAGTAATAAACACGGTTGGGAAACACACTTTATTTTTGGACAAAATTTTTAGATAATATCAATATGAAAAAAACATTAATAATTGTACTTTGTCTTTTTGTCAACATATCTTTATCACAAAGGGGGCTAAAGATGGCATATATCGATACCGAATATATACTTGAAAATATCTCTGAATACAACGATATTTCAAATCAGCTTGAAAAAAAAGCAAATAAATGGAAAAATGAAATTGAAAAAAAATCAAAAGAAATTGAAGCTATGAAAAATGCTTTAAACGCTGAAAGAATTCTATTGACTAGTGAATTAATACAAGATTTAGAAGAAGATATAAAATTCGAAGAAGAAGCGCTGATAGAATATCAGCAAAAGAGATTTGGATACAATGGTGACTACTATATTCAAAAACAACAACTCATACAACCCCTACAAGATCAAATTTTTAACGCAGTTAGAAAAATTGCGGAAAACAGAGACTATGATTTTATTTTTGATAAATCTGCTGATTTTGTAATGATATATTTGAACAAAAGATATAACATTAGTGACCTTGTAATTAGGGAAATAAAAAAAATTAATAAAAAAAATAACTCACAATAAATAATAAAAAATTAAAAGATTATTAACTTTACATAAATAAATAAAATATGAAAAAACTAATTATTGCTTCATTATTACTAACTACTTTAATATCATTTCCAACCCTTGCTCAATCAAAGGTAGCACATGTTAATACGCAAGAAATTTTTGTTCTTATGCCAGGCGCACAAGCAGCTGAAAAAGAGCTTTCTGAAATGAGAAAAGCTTTTGAAGAAGAATTTGCTGTTTATCAAAAAGAACTTGAAGGTAAACAAACTGCTCTAATAAAAGCGCAACAAAGTGGTAATAGTGGTACTGTTGAGACATTACAAAAAGATTTGCAACAATTCTTGAATACCGTAAGAGAGAGAGAAGTTGCAATACAACAGGAATTACAACAAAAGGAATTTGATTTGCTTCAGCCAGTAAATGAGGAGCTATTAAAAGCAATTGAATCAGTTGCTGAAAGTATGGATTTAGAGTATGTCTTTCAAAATCCCACAAATGGATTACTTGTTGCTCGCGGTTCTGATATCACTGAGAATGTTAAAGAGAAACTTGGATTATAGTCAAGTATGAAAAAAAACTTCTATTTAATTTTATGTTTTTTTCTCATATTAGTTCAGAGCGTTAACTCACAAACTAAAGTTGCACATGTAGATACCTATGAGTTAATAACTAATATGCCTGAGATGTTAGCTGTACAGGAAGAGCTTAACTCCTACTCTAAAGAAAAAGAAGCTGAAATAAGGCTCATGGAAGCCGAAATAAGAAGCATTTCTGACAAATATTCAGACGATGCAATAAATGTAAGTCAAGAAGAAAATGAAAAGAGACTTGAGGAAATTCAGGTTATGCAGGAAAATATCAGGTTATTTACAAATCAAATAGTCAAAGAACTTCAAGAAAAAGAAAGAAGCTTAACTGAGCCTATTCTTGAAAAGGTTATTACTGTAATAAAAGAAGTAGGAAAAGAGAATGGATATGACTATGTACTTGATTCATCTAAAAATCAAGGTGTAATCCTTGCAGATGGCGATGACTTAATGGAAAAAGTAAAAATTAAATTAGGATTTTAAAACGTCCTTGGGTTTACAAAAATTTTAATTTTTAAAAATGTCTCGTTCTATAGGAATTTTTGATTCTGGAGTTGGTGGTTTATCAATTCTTAAAAGTCTTGCCAGAAAAGCCGTAAATGAAAACTATATTTATTTAGCTGACAATAAAAATTGCCCTTACGGTAATAAATCTGAAATTGAAATTTCAAAATTAAGTATTAAAAATTGTGAAAAGCTAATCAAGCTAAATTGTAAAATGATTATTGTTGCATGTAATACAGCTACAACAAACTCAATAAATATTTTAAGAAAGCAATTTGATGTCCCAATTATTGGTATTGAGCCAGGAATCAAACCTGCAATAAATTATACAAAAACGAAAAATATTGGAGTACTTGCAACAAATAAAACATTGAGTAGCAAACTCTTCAATGAAAATCTACTTACCAACAATATGAACAAAATAAATGTTCATGAACAAATTGGCCATGATTTGGTTGAGCTAATCGAAAATGGAATTGAAAATGAAGAAAAACTTAATGAATATATAAATAAATACCTGAAAAATATGATTGAGAATAAAATTGACTGTCTTGTTTTAGGTTGTACTCACTATAATTTTATTGAAAATAATATTAAACATATTTTAGGGCCAAATATTAAAATAATTGACACTGTTTCTCCGGTGGTTAATCACGTAATAAATAAATTAAGCGAATTAAATATTCAAAATACTTCCAGAAAATTTGGTTCGACTATAATATATTACAATGGAAATAAACCAAACAAAAAATATTTGAATACTAATTATAAAATTATTTTTGATGATTTTTAAATCATTTAATCCAAGGACAGTTGCAGTCGTATCTTGTTTTACGGCACCCAAAGTTAAATCCTAGAGTTAGTTGATGGTATCCACCGTTATCAAAAACAATTGAATTAGACTGATAGGAATATGTGTAAGCAAAAACAAAACCCTCAAACTCTAAACCAATAAGAGGGGTAATATATTTTAGTTTTTGAGTTTTTATTTGATCCTGAGAATCTAAAAATTCAGCTCCGTCAAAACTATTTCTGTAAGAAATTCCAGCCCAAAGCCTTCCAAAATCTGTTTCTCTGTATACTTTTAAATTTGCATCTAAAAAGGTTTCTTTAGTGCCATCTTTGTGAGCAAACATGAAAGAAGGTTCAAAGTTCCACTGATTTGTATTATCAGTAAATAAATAACCTGTTGAAAAAAGATATGTTCTAAGATTATTGTAACTAAGACCTTGCTCATTAAAATTTATTCCGTCATTATTTAATAAATTTTTTATTGAGGCATGAGCGTAAAAGTCTAGATACTGATATGAAAAACCAAAATCAATATTGAAATCTGTAGCACTTTGCTCAACACCTGAAATTAATGGATCAAAACCTGCATTTAAAAAAGATGATTCATCTAGCTTATACTGAATTAGACCAGCACTAAGCCCAAAAGATAACATATTCAAATCCAACTCACTTCTTGAAAATAAAATATGATGTGCATACGTAAAATATGCGCCTGACTGTGAGTGATAACCATTTTCATCATTAAATATTATCGAACCTAAAGCAGATCTACTTTCTCCCAGTCTTCCATTTATACTTAAAGTTTGTAGATTTGGTGATTTATCTTGGTCCATCCATTGTTTTCTACCTGTAAACCTAAGTTTTGTACAATTTGAAACGCCAGCCATAGATGGAAATAATAAATAAAAATTATCGGATAAATAATCAGAATATATTGGAAGACCCTCTTGTGAGGTTGTTTTATTACAAAAAAATACAGTTATTAAAAATGTAACAATAATTTTATTGATTCTCATAACTTAAAATGTTTCGGTTTTATAATAGTAAACCGACCAAATATATAAATTTTAATAGACATAACCTTCTAATAGTTTCTTGAAACAAGCATATTTCCTATTTTTGCATAAAAGATTTAAAATAAATGGAATTCAAAGTCAAGATACAAAGGACTCACAATAAGTTTATCAATAAATTTGAAATTAATCAATTTATCACTAATCATGTGAGTTATGAATATAATAATATTGATGAGGCAAAAAACTCCAAATTAGTCCAAAAACTTTTTTACCTACCTTTTGTCAAAAAAGTGTATCTCACCCCTTCATTTATTTCCATTGAAAGATTTAATATAGTAGAATGGTCTGAGGTTGAAAATGAAGTTAAGGATTTAATTGAGGATTACTTAAATGATAAACTAGATGTAATAAGTGAAAATAAAATTACAGGAGTTAATCCAATTTCAATTTACACTGAGAGTACTCCAAATCCATCTGTTTTAAAATTTGTTTCAAGTAAATTAATCATTGACCAAAATTTAGAATTTAATAATATTGATGAAGCAAAAGAAGTTGACTTTGTAAAAAAATTATTTGGATTTCCGTTTGTAAAAAGTGTTTACCTAAGTAAAAATTTTATATCAATAACAAAATATGATATTAAAGATTGGGGGGAAATAACATCAGAGCTCAGAATATTTATAAAAAACTATCTTGAAAATAATAAAATTGAAATTAATAAAGTTCAAAAAAATCAAACAGAAATTAAACTAGATAGCACCTCCAAAGAGATAATTTCTATTTTAGACGAATATATAAAGCCTGCTGTAAGTTCAGACGGGGGTAATATTTTGTTTGAATCATATAACCCCAAGAAGAAGTTGGTTAAAGTTATTTTACAGGGTGCATGTAGTGGTTGCCCTTCATCAACAATAACTTTAAAAAATGGAATTGAAAATATGCTAAAGGAAATGCTTTCTGGAAAAGTCGAAGTAGTTGAAGCAATTAATGGTTAAAAATTTACCCTATAATTTCATGAAAAAAAAAGTTTTATTAGTTTTTATTTTTGTATCACTTATATATTCTTGCAACTTTACTTCAAATATGAAAAACGGAAATAATTTAATAAATGAAACAAGTCCATATCTATTACAACATGCACAAAACCCTGTAAATTGGAGTCCCTGGAAAAATAAGTACTTAGAAAAGGCCATTAGTGAGAACAAGTTAATCGTAGTAAGTATTGGATATGCTTCATGCCACTGGTGTCATGTTATGGAGCGAGAAAGTTTTCAAGATTCATTAGTTGCTAAATTAATGAATGATAAATTTATTTCGATAAAAGTTGATCGCGAAGAAAGGCCAGATATAGATCAAATTTATATGAATGCAATCCAACTAATGACAGGAAGCGGAGGGTGGCCACTTAACGTTATTACACTTCCAAATGGAAAGCCCATTTGGGGTGGGACATATTTTTCAAAAGAACAATGGCTCACTGCACTAAATCAAATATCAGATCTCTATGAAAAAGAGCCGAAAAAATTTATCGAATATGCGGATAGGGTTCAGCAGGGGCTAAACAGTTTTAATTTTATTGAACCTAATGAAAAAGACTTAGATTCAATTTCTTTAGTTAATTATTCAAATAAACTATTAAGTCAAATGGATTACAAGTTAGGTGGTTTAAAAGGAAGTCCAAAATTCATGATGCCAAATAACCTCAATTTTTTACTAAGATATTCTGTTCAAGAAAACAATAAAATTGCTGAGGAAGTAGTATTAAAAACTCTGAAAAATATGGCTTATGGAGGAATTTTTGACCATGTTGACGGAGGATTTTCAAGATACTCTACAGACGAAAAATGGCATATACCTCATTTTGAGAAAATGCTTTACGATAATGGTCAGTTAATGAGTATTTATTCAAAAGGATACAAGCACAAAAAGGATGAACTATTCAAAAATGTCGTGTATAAAATACATGATTTTATTAAGCTTGAACTGAAAAATGAAGCAGGTGGTTTCTACTCATCTTTAGATGCTGATAGCAAAGTTGAAAAAAATTTATATGTTGAGGGTGAATATTACACATGGGATATCAATGAGCTTAAGGGTATAATTTTAGAAAATTTTGATTTATTTTCAGAATATTACAATATTAATGAATATGGTTATTGGGAAAATGAGAATAAATATGTTTTAATAAAAAATATATCTGATAAGAGATTTATGAAACTTCATAATTTATCTAAGCTTAACTTCGAAGAAATGAAATCTAATTGGATAAATAATTTGAAGAAAGCACGAAAAAACAAAATTAAACCTTCGTTAGATTATAAGATAATCACCTCATGGAATGGAATCATGATTAGCGGATATGTTGAGGCATACAAAGCATTTAATGATAGCTTGTTTAAGAATGAAGCAATTCAGGCTGGTGAGTTTATTTACTCCAAATTAAGAAAAAAAGATGGAGGACTTTTTCATAATTATGTGAATGGCAAAAGTAAAATAAACGGTTATCTTGAAGACTATGCTAGTATAATACAAGCAAGTTTAGATATATATGAGATTACACTCGAACAAATTTGGATTGAAAGAGCATTAGAGTTGACAGAATATGTTTTAGAAAAGTTTTCAGACTCAAAATCTCCATTGCTTTATTTTACTTCATTAGATGATGATGATTTAATTTCTAGATCCTTAGAATTTAGAGATAATGTAATTCCTTCTAGTAATTCAATAATGGCTAAGAATTTATTTAAACTATATCACTACTTTGACCGAAAAGAATTTTATGATAAATCAAAAGATATGGCGTTAGCTGTTAGTTTTGAGTTTGATGATTACCCCAGTGGATATTCAAATTGGTTCGATGTTTTATATAACTTTAAATCAAACTATTATGAAGTAGCTATTTTAGGAAATGAAGCTGTTGAAAAGTCAAATTTAATTAACCTAAAATATCTACCCAATAAACTAATTGTTGGTTCAAATACAAAAAATGATTTACCTCTTTTAAAAAATAGATTTGTTGAGGGAAAAACACTAATTTATGTTTGTGTAAATAAAACTTGTAAACTTCCAACGGAAAATACTAGCGAATCAATTACTATGATTAAATATTAAATCTTTTTTCCAGAAAAATCTTTGATATAATTTGCAGAAAAGTTAGAAATATCAACAAAATTCCTGTTAATATATTTTTTATAAGATAAAACAGCCATATGTTTAGATGATGGTAGTGTAAGAGGAGAATAAATAGCATTATCGCTTGAAATATATTTTTTTATTTTTTCATTACAATTTCCAACGAAGTATGTTTTAGAATTATTTAAGAAATCTGAGAATGAATTAGAATTTAAAATCATGACGTCAGTTTGCTTTATTCTTGTGATTTCTTTTTTGGATGCCTTAAACACAGAAAAGTAAATTTCATCACGTCGAGCATCCATCGCTGAAATTATATAACAATTTTTATCAGAAACTGATTCTGCTAATATTCTCATAGTATCTAATGATATCATTGGAATATTTAAAGCGAAGCAAAATCCCTTAGCAGCGGAAATACCTATTCTTAGACCAGTATATGAGCCTGGACCCTGAGATACTGAAACAGCAGAAAGTTCTGATGCCTTTAAATTTGTCTTTTTAAACAATCTTTCAATATGTACATGCAAAAATTTTGAATGGGAGTATTCCTCAAATATTTTTTCTACAGTAGATATTATTTTGTCACTAGACGAAATTGATACAGAACAGTTATGACTTGAAGTTTCAATATTAAGAACTAATGCCATTTAATCAATTTTTATCAAGATAAAAATCTAAAACTTTAGTTTTAAAAATAAAGTCATACTTGGAATTTATCAAAGCAGATTTTGAATTTAATAAGCTAAGTCTTGACTGCTCAAAGTCAAAGGAGTTTAAGGCTCCCAAATTATATCTTTCCATTGCGTTGTTGAAGGCAAGTTCTTGCGCTTCCATTGAAATTATCGCTGATTGGTAAGCTTTTAAAGCAGCTTTTGCATCTGTAAATGCTCTAATTATTGTTGACTCTAGATTTAATTTTACTTGAGCCAGGGCAAGATCAGTAATTTCTTCTTGAAGAATTGATTTATTTACAGAAGATCTGGTTTGATTTCTGTTAAAAATTGGGATTGCTATATTCATATTGACTGAATGACCCTTATTATCATTAATTTGATTGAAAAAACTATCATCTTGGCTAAGATTAGAAAAGTTTGCTGAGGCATTGAAGCCATACCCCATTGATATATTTGGCAGATAAAAACTCTTTGAAATTTTTGTATTTAATTGAGCTAACTCAATATCACTTTGAGCAATTTTTATCTCATTTCTATTTTGTAATGCATATTCTAAAATCGGAGACACATCATCATATATTAAACTTTCAGATGGTGTATTAACTTCAATTATTTCTATATCAAAATTATTATATGGTACTTGTAAGAGCTGTGACAAGTTTAGTAGTGAAAGATCATGATTGTTTTCAGCAATTGTAACATTTTGCAAATCTCTACTGTAATTGGCTTTTGCATCTAATAAGCTTGATATTGGTTCTGTTCCAGCATCAACTAATAATTTAAATTTATCAACTTGTAACTTTGAAAATTTAAGCTGAGATAAAGCCAAATCTAAATTTTCCTTATTAAATAATACATTTAAATATAAATTGGCAATATTTAAAGAAATATCATCTTTAAGCCTCTCTAGCTCATACTGACTTCTTTGAAAATTTATTTTACTTTGATTTAATAAATTTATATTTCTAAAACCATTAAATATATTTTGTGAAAAACCTACTCCCAATGATGTTGAATAAAACTCCCTATCAACAAACTCTCCAGCATAAAGTTCAATGTTACCATAGCTTGCACCACCACTAATATTAGAACTAATCGATGGTAAAAAATTTCCTTTAGCACTAATGATATCCTCCTTAGATGATAATAAACTACTTTTGGCTTGAACTATTGTAATGTTATTTTCCAGGGCATAATCAATGCACTGTTCAAGATTCCATAATTTACCCTGACTAACCAAAATATTCGTATTGAATACAATTAGGACAAATATTTTTAATTTATAACTCATATTTAAAATTTAATCTTCAAATTCCTCAGCATTATCATCCTGGCGTTGCCTAACTTCTTCATCGCTCTCCTCCTCGATATTATTCCAAACTTTAATTTTGTCATTCACAGAAACTCCAGTAAGTATTTCAACATATATCCCATCTGATAAACCAACTTCAACCTCCCTAACTTTGAATAATCCATCATCAACTAAAATTTCTACAAATGGCTTCTCAGTTATCCTGTTAAATTGAAGTAATGATTCGTTTATACATAAAACACTGTCTTTTTCTCCAATATTAATAATAGCATTAGCACTATATCCAGCTCGTATATTAATATCTTTTGGAATTGTTACATCTGCTTTTATTTTAAATTGAACAGCTCCGCCTTGCTCTGTACCTTTTGGTGCAACAAAAATTAATTTTGCCTCAAACTCTCTTTTCTCTATTGCTCCTAAAATGACTTTAATCATTTCTCCCTCTTTAAGTTTTGATACTTCAGTCTCATCAACCTGTCCCTCAAAAATCATTTTTGTCATATCTGCCAGAGTCGCAATGGTCACACCTGAATTAAAATTATTACTTTCAATTACTTGATCTCCTTCCCTCACCGGGATTTCCAAAATAGTTCCGGAAATTTGAGCAAGAACATTAGTGTTTGCAGAAGACCCACCTGTTAAAGTACCTTTTTTAATGATTTTGTAGTCATTTTGAGCCTGTTTATAAGTCTCTCTCGCTTGTTCCATTGCAAGTTGACTATTTTCAAATTCCAATTGCGATATAACGCCTTTTTCAAATAACTTTTTGTTTCTGTCAAAAATTGATTTGGAATTATTGTAGGATAATTTTGCAGAGTTTATTCTACTTTTTGCATTAATAAGAGATTGTTCATTGGGAACTACTCTGATATTTGCAATTAAGTCACCTTTATTTACTAAATCACCTTCTTCAACATAAATTTTATCAATAATACCACTTACTTGAGGTTTTAGTTGAATTTCATCCTCTGGATTTAATTTACCTGTAGCTATAACCTCTTTCTTGATTGATGTGTATAGAGGTAGCTCCGTTTTATAATCAATTATTGAGTTTGAATTGGCTTTTCTAAAGTAATTAAGTACTGATAATAAAGAAACCACTATAACTATGATTACAATATATTTTAATGCTTTTTTCATATTAATTTAATTTATTCTTCTCTTAATGCATCTATTGGTTTAATACTTGTTGCCCTATTAGCAGGAATTAGACCTATTAGTGATCCAAAAATTACTAAAATAATCACTGCAACAAAAACAACAAAAATTGGCACTGAAGCATTAATTAAAATTGAGTCAGGACCACTTCCAAACGCTTTATCCATTGCCATCAAAATCCAACCACCAGTAATAATTCCAAAAATTCCTGCAATTATAGTTAAAAAAACTGATTCTAATACAATCTGTCTTTTAATTTCGAAGGGTGTGGCTCCAATTGCCCTTCTTATTCCAATTTCTTTAGTTCTCTCTTTCACCGTGATTAATAGAATATTACCAATTGCGAATACACCAGCAATTAATGTTGCTATTCCCACAAACCAAGTCAAAAATTGCATACCCATTAAAAAACCTTCAAATCTGTCAAATAGTTCACCTAAATTAAAACTTCCAAATGCTCTATCATCATCGGGATGAACAAAATTTAAGTTTTTTAGTACTAATTTTACATCACTTTCAATTTGCCTGATATTATATCCATCTTCACCGGTAACGGTTATCCATCCTATATTATCGCCCTGATTATATACTTTTTGAAAAGTAGAAAATGGAATATGAAGCTGTCCTCCAAAATCAAAGTCTCCCTGCTTAAATACACCAATTACCTTGTAGCCAATCTCGTTAATTCTAATAAATTCACCAACTGCATCTTGATTGACATCAAATAGCTGTTTGTATACATCATCTGAGATTACTACAACTTTTTTTACTCCATCTATATCTGATTGATTGATAAATCGTCCATTTAATAAATTCTTTTTCTGAATTTTATCTAAAAGAGGAAAATCCCCTGAAACAGAAAAGCTTCCATATTGAACACCTTTTAAAACCTGAGCATCTCTTGCATTTCTAGGTAACAAAAATTTAATCCCTTTAACCTGATTTTTAATCTTTTCTAAATGAGAAAACTTTAGTCTTGGAAATCTGCCTTCTTGATATCCCTTAAATGGCTTACTGGTTGATTGCCCCCATATAAATACACTATTTGTTGCATAATCTCCAAACTGTACACTAAATTTATTTTCAATTCCCTTTGCCGACCCCAATAAACCAATTAAAAGTAATACCCCCCACCAGACTCCTATCATTGTAATAAATGTTCTAAGCTTATTTTTCGTTAAACTTTCCTTCAGTTCTTGCCAAGTATCTTTATCAAATAAAAATTTAAAAATATTATTCATCTCTAAGGGCTGTTATGGGTTTTATGCTTGCCGCTCTCTTTGCAGGTATATATCCAGCAAGAGTTCCAGCTATTATCAATGTTATCGTTGCTGAAAAAACAAGAGTTGAACTTACACTAGGATCTGTGATCCAATAATCTTCTAAATTAAAACTATTCAATATTAAGCTTCCAAATAAAAGACCTAAATATCCTGCCATAGAAGTAACTAATATTGATTCAAAAATTATTAATGAAATTATAGATTTGGGAGGTGCTCCCAATGCCTTTCTTATACCAATTTCCTTTGTTCTTTCTTTAACAATAAATATCATAATATTACTAATTCCAACAATACCAGCTACCAAAGTCCCTAGTCCAATTATCAATACAAGAATTGCTAAAATGCTGTTAAATTGAGTAATCTCTTGATTTTCTCTTGCTCTATTTTGTAATCTTATAGCTGACTGATCATCACTTGCAACAAAGAAAACATCTTTAATTTTTTTTACAAGCTTATTACCAAATTTAATTGCCTCATTTTCAGTAAGAGTTTGGTTGTAAGTTAAATTAATTTGATCAATGTAGTCATTATTACCATATATTTTTTGTGCTGTTGTAATTGGCATATAAATGATTCTTTCTTCATTACTATCTGAACCCTCAGTCCTTTCCACAAATACACCCACAACTTTAAATTTGATCTTATTTAAATCGATATACTTTCCAATAGGATTAATATCCCCAAATAAATCTTTTGACACCAAATTTCCTATAGTAATATTTTTTGTATTATTTTTCAAATCAAGAAGATTAATAAATCTCCCTAACTTAATTTCAGACCTCTCAATAAATTGATGTTCTGGATTAACTGCTCTTACAGTATAATTATTTTTTTCGGTTCCGTAAGAAGCTGCTACATTTTTGTATATTCTTCCACTAATAAATTCAATTTCATTAGAAAATTCGTCTTTAATTATTTCATACAATTTATTGTCGAATTGAATTTTTCTACCAGTTTGGTATCCTTCGACCGCTTTAGATGTTCTACCAGAGTATATAAAAATTGAATTATTAGCATCACCCCCAAACTCATTTTCAAAAGTATTTTGAAATCCGTTAGCTATACCAAACAAAATTGTAAATAACATTATAGCGAAAGCAACTGTAAAACCAGAAAGAAGAGTTCTAAGTTTATTCTTATTTAAACTTTGAAATACTTCCCTAAAAAAGCCATAATCAGGCATATTATAATTTATTTTGTTTGATTTTTTTATCCTCAGTAATGATACCATCCTTAAGCCTTACTATTCTCTTACACATCAATGAAATATCCTCCTCGTGTGTTACAATTAAAATAGTTTTTCCTTCATCGTTTAATTTTTGAAGAAACTTCATTATCTCTTGGGATGTGGTTGAGTCCAGAGCACCTGTAGGCTCATCTGCTAATATTAATTTTGGATTTGAAGCTAAAGCTCTTGCTATGGCCACTCGTTGTTTCTGACCCCCAGACAGTTCATTTGGAAGGTGAGATGACCAGTCAGCAAGCCCTA
>CACLCL010000008.1 GCA_902605445.1 uncultured Bacteroidota bacterium
AATTCAAAAAATCTGATTTAATTAATTTTACTGAAAGTGCCATTTTAGAAATAAATGAAAAACATTTAGATATTTTTGGGAGTGATAGTACTATTCCAACAAATAAATATGATTTTGAGAAAAGTGTTAAAATTTCAGTTGAAAATATGAAAGATTTGAAAAACAGTGATATAGGTGAATTTGTGAATATTAATTATGAATATAGTTCCGTTAAGAAGTCCATCTTTAGTAAATTACTCACCTACATGGGCTTTAGTGGATACATAAATCCCTTTACTAATGAGGCAAACATAAATATAAAAATCCCTCAGAGTGATTTGATTTTTGTAATAAATCACGAAATTTCACACCAGTTGGGAGTTGCGAAGGAAAGCGAAGCTAATTTTTTAGCATACAACTTATTGATTAATAGCAAAAATGACTATTTAAAATTTTGCGGCTTAAATTACGCACTAAAACTATCATTGGGCGAATTATCAAAAATTGATTATAGTATTTATTCTTTTTTTTTCAACCAAATAAATAGTGGAGTTACCAAAGAATACATCAATACGTCAAAATTTTGGAAAAAATATGATGGTAAAATTGAAAAAATTTCTAAAAAGACTTACGATTTTTATCTAAGGCAAAATAATGTTGATAGCGGGTTACAAAATTATAATGAAAGTTTATCACTAATTTTAAACTACAAGAAAGAATAAATGTCTAAACGAATTACAAGCGCAAGTAATAAAGAAATTAAATATTTAAATAAACTTTTAATAAAATCTTCTTTTAGAAAAAAAGAGAGGAAATTTGTTGTAGAAGGAAAGAGGGAAATTATAATGGCAGTTGAAAATGGATTTAAAATCCTCAAATTGTATTACAATCCGAACATAATCGACGTAAACAAATTTTCAATCGAAATAGATTGTGATATCATTGAATTAAGTGATTCTGTATATTCTAAAATTAGCTATCGTAAATCTACTGAGGGATTGATAGCTGTCTACAGCATGAGAGATTATTTATTAAAATTGGATAACACTAATAACAACTTGGCACTTGTGTTAGATGGAATTGAAAAACCAGGAAATCTTGGTGCTATTTTGAGAACTTGTGATGCAACTAATGTAAGTGTTATTATATTAACAAATCATAAATGTGATATTTTTAATCCAAATGTAATAAGATCAAGTTTGGGGGCTGTATTCTCTAAGTTGATAATCTCAATGCGCTCTGATGATGCGTATACTTTTTTTAAAAAAAATAATTATTCCATTTTTTCTACATCGAGTAAAGCCAAAAAAATGTATGATAAAGTAAATTTTAAAAAATCATGTGCAATTGTTGTTGGATCTGAAAAAAAAGGGATATCTGATTTCTGGAAAGAAAAGTGTTGTGAATTAATTAAATTACCAATGTTAGGTAAAATTAATTCTTTAAATGTTTCTGTTTCAGCTGCAATAATCCTGTATGAAGTTAATCGTCAAAGAAATAGTAAAAAAAATAGTTTTAAATAGTTTTTAAAGAAATTGTCTATTAACCGTCTTTGTGCTAATTTTAAGTGATGTCTGATCAAAAACTAGAAAAAGAGAAGAAAGCGTTAGCAAAAGAATATAAAGAGCTTTTAAAAATTAGCTATCAATCATTGAATAAAAGTGATAAAAATTTAATCAGAAAAGCTTTCGATTATGCTGTAGATGCTCATCAATTTCAGAGAAGAAAATCCGGTGAAGCATACATTTTTCATCCTATCGCAGTTGCAAAAATAGTAGCTCATGAGATTGGCCTTGATGCAATCTCAATAGCATCTGCCTTGATTCATGATGTGGTCGAAGATAATAATGATCACACACTTGAAAGAATTGAAGAAGAATTCGGTAAAAATATTTCTAAAATTGTAGATGGTCTAACAAAAATTGGCAGGCTGAATACTAAAGGTTACTCTGATGTTTCAATTCAAGCTGAAAACTATAGAAAAATGCTGTTAACCTTGAATGAGGATGTTAGAGTTATAATAATTAAAATTGCTGATAGACTACATAACATGCAAACACTTTCAAGCATGTCAACTGAAAAGCAAATACAAAAAGCGTCAGAGACTCTTTATATATATGCACCATTAGCTCACCGAATTGGACTTTACAATATTAAAACACAACTTGAAGATTTGGGTCTGAAGTACACTAATCCTGATGCATTCAACGAAATATCAAAAAAATTAATTGAAAATAAAAAAGATCAAGATAATTACATAAAGAAATTTAATTCAATCATCAGTAGTACTCTGACCAAAGAAAAATTAAAGTATGAAATAAAAGGCAGATCAAAATCAATTTTTTCGATTAATAATAAAATGATTAAACAAGGAATTTCTTTTGAAGAGGTTTATGATAAATTTGCAGTAAGAATAATATATAAATCTAAACTTGAAAAAGAGAAATTCATCGCATGGAAAATATATTCAATTATTACAGATAACTTTACACCAAATCCTACTAGACTTAGAGATTGGATTTCTGCACCAAAATCAAATGGTTATGAAGCATTACATATCACTGTTGTTGGGCCTAAAAACAGGTGGATTGAAGTTCAGATAAGAAGTGAGAGAATGGACGAAATTGCTGAAAAAGGTTATGCAGCACACTATAAATACAAGCAAAAAAACGATATAAATGACAGTTTAGATACGTGGATTAATAAATTGCAAGAGGCTCTTGAAAATCCTGAGACAAATGCTGTAGATTTTGTTGAGCAGTTTAAATTAAACCTTTATGCAAAAGAAATTTTTGTATTTACTCCTAATGGAGAATTAAAATCTCTTCCAAAAGGAGCTACACCTCTTGATTTTGCTTTCGCCATTCATACTGAAGTTGGACTCAAAACTCGTGGTGCTAAAGTCAATGGAAAACTTGTCCCCTTAAATAAAATTCTTTCAAGCGGAGATAGAATTGAAATTTTAACCTCAGATAAAATAAAGCCAAGTGCTAATTGGCTTGACTATGCAACAACTGCTAGGGCAAAATCAAAGATTAAGGCTACTCTTAACGAAGAAAAGAAATTACTAGCAGATGAAGGTAAACAAATATTAAAAAGAAAGCTTAAGCATCTTAAAATTAATTTTAATGATGGTATTGTTACTGAACTTCAAAAGTATTTTAAATTGAATACTAGTCAAGATTTATTTTACAGAGTTGGTATTAATACAATTGATAATGAAAAATTGAAAAAATTTATATCTTCTAGAAGTAATAAATTTATAAGCTACATAAGAAAAAAAATATCCAGAAAAAACGAAATTAAATTAAAAGACGAAAACCAAAATGAAATTACTTCAAAATATGATTTATTAGTTTTCGGGAATGATGAAGAAAGACTTGACTACAAAAATGCACCTTGTTGTAATCCAATTCCAGGAGATGAGGTTTTTGGCTTTGTTACAATCAAAGATGGTATTAAAATTCACAAAAAAAATTGTCCTAATTCACTTAGCCTTCAATCAAATTATGATTATAGAATAATTAAAGCAAAATGGATTGACTCATCACTTGAAAAATTTACAGTTCAAATTAATATTACCGGAATTGATAAGCTAGGCCTTTTAAATAATATAACAAATGTAATCTCCGAAAATATGAATATTAATATGAAAAGACTTAATTTTGAAACTGCAGGTAATACTTTTGTTGGTAATATTATAATTTCTGTAAAATCTAACTTGGAGGTTAATAATCTTATCAAAAAGCTAAAACTGTTAAACGGAATTGATAGAATTAAAAGAACTTAAATTTCAAATATAAAAATGTCTGATATTAAAAATAATATTGAAACTGTAAACGAAGTATTCACAAAATTCTTAGAAAAAAAGGGGTTTAGAAAAACTCCAGAAAGATATGCGATTCTAAAAGAGGTATATGAAACAAAATTTCATTTTGATATTGAATCTCTATATGTTAAAATGAAGAATAAGAAATACAGGGTGTCACGTGCAACTCTATATAACACTATTGAGCTTCTTCTTGAATGTTCATTGGTAAGAAAACATCAATTTTCTGCTGATCATCAAGCATCATATGAAAAATGTTACTTTAACAATCAGCATGATCACCTAATTATTAATGATTCAGGGGAAGTTTTCGAATTTTGTGATCCTCGAATTGAAACTATAAAAAAAACTATTGAAGATATTTTTGACGTTACAATTGATAGTCATTCATTATACTTCTACGGCAAAAAAAATAAAAATATTTAGATGAAAGTTGACTTATTACTTGGATTGCAATGGGGAGATGAGGGAAAAGGAAAAATAGTAGATGTTTTGACTTCCAAGTATGATATTATCGCTAGATTTCAAGGTGGACCTAATGCTGGTCACACCCTTGTATTTAATAATAAAAAGTATGTTTTACATACAATTCCCTCCGGAATTTTTCATAAGAATAAAATTAACCTGATCGGAAATGGAGTCGTAATTGACCCTGTGATTTTATGCAAAGAAATATTGAATATCAGAAATGAAAACATAAAAATTAGTGAAACACTATTAATTTCAAAAAAAGCACACTTAATTCTTCCAACCCACAGAATTCTTGATGCTGCAAGTGAAATGTCCAAAGGAAAAAATAAAATTGGCTCAACGCTCAAAGGAATAGGTCCAACATACATGGACAAAACCGGAAGAAATGGGTTTAGAGTTGGTGAACTTGAGAGTAAAAAATGGAAAGATAAATACGTAGAATTAAGAGATAAACATATTGAATTAATAAAATTTTTTAAAGTCAATTTAAACTTTAATTTAAAAAAGTTGGAAGAAGAGTTTTTTCAATCTGTTGATGAACTAAAAAAAATAGATTTTGTTGATTCTGAAAATTTTTTATTTGAAGCTAATGATAAAAAGATATTAGCCGAGGGAGCCCAAGGCTCATTACTTGATATTGATTTTGGCACCTACCCATATGTTACTTCATCAAACACTACCGCTGCTGGTGCTTGCACTGGTTTGGGAATATCACCAAACTCTGTAAATCAGGTATTTGGTATTTTCAAAGCATACACCACAAGGGTTGGCTCTGGTCCTTTTCCAACAGAATTATTTGATAGTTATGGTGAAAGAATGAGTAAGGTTGGTAATGAGTTTGGTGCCACAACTGGTAGGCCAAGAAGATGTGGATGGTTAGATTTGGTAGCGTTAAAATATGCTTGCAGAGTAAATGGAGTAAGTAAATTAATGATGATGAAAACTGATGTTTTAAGTGGTTTTGATAAAGTTTTAGTTTGTACTAATTACAATTATAAAGGTAAAATTATTAATTATCTTCCCTATGATTTAAGCGAAAGTTCACTCAAGCCAGTTTATAAGGAATTTAAAGGATGGTCAGAAGACTTGAGACAAATTGATAGTTTTGAAAATTTACCCGAAAACCTAAATTATTACATAAAGTTTCTTGAGAAAGAGCTTGAAGTCCCAATTGTAATTGTCTCTGTTGGGCCTGACAGAAAAGAAACCCTATTTAGATAATTTTGTGAGTATACATTTAAAAATATTTTTAAGAATTTTTCTGATATTGGTTAGTTTCAGTTCATTTGGTCAGGAAAAAAGAAAAATTATAATAAAGAAAGCTCCTTTTTTTGAGAAAGATAAAATTAATTTTCCTGATGCTTCATTGTTAACCAGAAATGATAAAGATCAAGTTTTGATTTCTCACGATGGAATTATGCTGTACTGCAATAAAGCATATTTTTATGAAAATAAAAACTTCGTTGAAGCCTTTGGAAATGTAGTATTGAAACAAGGAGATTCGATATATTTAAATGCTGATTATGTTGAATATAATGGTGATATTAAATTTGCATTTGCCAAAGGTAATGTCACATTCAAAGAACCCCAATCAATATTATATTCAGACTCACTTTTTTTTAACAGAAATATACAACAGGTATATTATAAAAACAGAAGTAAATTAATAAGAAATTTAACTGACACTATACTAAGTGATAATGGAATTTATTATTTAAATGAAAAAAAATATAGTTTTAAATACAATGTTGATCTTAAAACTCCCAAATACCTTATATACTCAGATTTATTAGACTTTTATACATTAAGTGGAAAATCAAATTTTTATGGTCCTACTGAAATTTTCACTGATGATTCTGAAATATTCTGTGAAGTTGGTTATTACGATACAACAAATGATAACGGCTATTTTATAAAAAATGCAGAAATTGATTTCAATGAATACAAAATAAATGCAGATAGTATATATTTTGATAAAAGAAAAAATTATTCATCGGCCACAAACAATATTAAAATTTTAGATACACTTAACAAAACCCTTACAAAAGGCCATTTTGCAGAGATTTTTAGGAATAAAGATTCTATGTTAATTGAAAAAAGAGCAATAATTGCTTCGTTTAAAGAAGTTGATACAACCTATATTCATGGAGAAACAATTATTGTAACAGGTAAGAAAAACCAACAAACTATTAAAGCCTCAGAAAATGGTAAAATTTTGAGTGGAAAAATTAGTGGTAAATGTGACTCAATCCATTACAGTCAAATAACCGGTATTGTACAAATGATAAATTTTAAGCATCTAGATAAAAGAAAAAGAAAAAATCCTATCCTATGGAATGGTAAGAGTCAAATTACAGGCGATTCAATAAGAATTAAATTTGATCCAAAAAATAGTGCTATTGATTCACTTTATGTTTATGACAACGCATTTATAATTGAAAAAGATTCAGTGGGCGAAGGATATAATCAAATTTCTGGTAAAAAGTTTTATGGTAAGTTTATTGATGGAAAGTTAATTAAGGTAGATATCGTCAAGAATGCCGAATCCATATACTATCTAAGAAATTCAGAAAATGAGCTTGTTGGAATCGATAAATCTAAATCTGCGTTAATACAGATTACGTTTGTTGACGATAAGATAAACTCCTTTACAAAAATCAATCAAATTAGCGGAAAAACATTTCCAGAAAATGATATAAAAGAAAATGACAAAATATTAAGAGGTTTTTATTACAGAGAAAACGAGATAATTGAAAATATTGAAGATTTATTTAATGATGATAAAGAATTTATTCTACCAAAAATTGAACAACTTGAAGTCGAATTCATCAAGTAATGACTTTTTAAAATATCAAGCACAAACATCTCCATTTCCGCTGATGGTCGATGTGAAAAAAGCTAAAGGAAGCTATATATATGATAAGTCAGGAAAAAAATATTTGGATTTTGTTGCTGGTGTTTCTGCTTGTAGCGTTGGACACTGTAATAAAAAAGTTATAAGTGCAATTAATAAACAGGCAAAAAAGTACTTGCATGTCATGGTTTATGGAGAATTCATTACAGATGCAGCTTTAGAGCTTGCAAAGATAATCTCTAAAAATATTCCAGCCGGGTTAACAACTACATACTTTACCAATTCTGGGACAGAAGCTATAGAAGCCTCAATTAAGCTTGCAAGACGATACACTGGCAAAAAAAAAATAATTGGAGCCGAAAAAGCATACCATGGAAGTACCTTAGGTTCGTTGACCCTTATGGGAATGGAAGAAAAGAAAAAACCATTTGAGCCATTAATTCCGATGGTTGATTTTATTAAATATAATTCTATTAATGATATTTCTAAAATTGATTCTGATACTGCATGTGTAGTTCTTGAAACAATTCAAGGTAGTGCCGGATTCATTAAACCAAAAAATAATTATTTGAATCTTGTAAAAAAACAATGTCTTAAGGTTGGCGCACTTTTAATACTTGACGAAATTCAAACGGGTATTGGAAGAACTGGCAAACTGTTTGGATTTCAAAATTTCGCATGTGTCCCTGATATTATTGTCTATGGTAAAGGATTAGGTGGTGGTGTTCCCATTGGAGCGTTTACCACAACAAAGGAAAAAATGGATGTTCTTCACAAAAATCCAACCCTAGGACACATAACTACATTTGGTGGTAATCCCCTAGTAACAGCAGCAGCATTACAAACAATTAAGATAATTTTGAATTCAAATTTGATGGAAAAGAGCCTTGAATATGAAAATATTTTTAGAAATAACTTGAAGCATAAATTAATTCAGGAAATAAGAGGTATGGGGCTAATGCTATGTTTAATAATGAAAAATTCTGAAATTGCTAATAGCTTAGTTTTACGGGCTAAAGAAAAAGGTCTAATTCTTTTTTGGCTTTTAATAGAAAAAAAAGCAGTAAGAATAACCCCTCCACTAACAATTTCAAAAAAAGAAATAAGTTTAGGATGTGAAATTATAATCTCAATTTTAAACTCAATTGAATCTGAGTGTTAATTAGTTTGTTAAGAAGTTTAGACAAACTGAACACTTTATCTTCATTTCATATTTACTTTTATAAATAATAATAAAATTTTACGATTTGAAGAATTTTAAAATTTGTGTTGATAAGTTTGAGAAAATGGTGAAAGACAAAAAAATTATTTTTTTTGACTCTTTTGAATTTGAAAATATAATTTTACACTACTTAGACAATGGGAAACTTGGATTAGCTAAAAAGGCGTTATCAATTTCCTTAAATCAATATCCATTTAATTCAAATCTGTCTTTATTACAAGCTGAAATTTATATACACGAAGATAAATTCAATGATTCAATCGAACTAATTGATTCTCTTTTAAATATTGAGAAAAATAACAGTGATGCACTTGTTTTAAAAGCTAATGTTTTATCTAAGATGAAAAAACATAAAGAAGCCATAAATATTTTAAAAAATATAGTTAATAAAATTGAGGATAAGAACGAAATTTATAATCAAATAGGACTTGAATTTCTATTTCTTGAAAAATATGAAATATCAATATCTTATTTTGAAAAATCGCTTTGTTATGATAAAAATGATAACTCTATAATTTATAACATTATTTATTGTTTTGAGAAAAACAGAAAATCAAAGGGACTATTTAATTTTTTAAAACAATATCTTGAAAAAAATCCCTTTTCCGAACTTGCATGGTATAAACTTGGAAATGAGTATAAAAAATTAAAAAAATATGAAATGGCTTTGGCTGCTTTTGACTTCTCAATTATTTCAGATGAGAATTTCAGTAAGGCATATGTTGTCAAGGGATTATTACTTGAAAAACTTTTCCGTTATGATGATGCTATTAAAAACTATGAGGAAATGATTGATCATTGTTCTGAAAGCTCAAATCTATTATTTAGAATTGCCCTTTGCTTTGAAAAAAAACATTTTTATGAAAATTCTATAAATTTTTATCACAAATGCATTGACACAGACCCAAAAATGCACGAAGCCTATTTTCGTATTGGAATGTTTTATTACAAAAGAGAAAGATTTGAAAAAGCTCTAAAATTCATAGAAAAAGCAATAAATTTAAAGCAAGATAAATCTACTTATTGGAAAATGTATTTAAAGTGCTTTTCTTTAAATTCTATTAATTGCTAATTTATTAAGTTTATATTTTGTATATGAATAATAAAAATATATTTGAATATTTTAAAATATTCATGAAGGGTGTTTTTATGGGTATAGCTGATGCAATTCCTGGTGTATCTGGAGGTACAATTGCACTATTGCTTGGTATTTACGAAGAATTAATTACTACTATAAGCAATATAAAAATAAGCCTATTCAAAATTCTTACTAAAGATGGTTTATCTGTTTTTTGGAAAAAAGGAAATCTTGGATTTTTATTTCCTCTTTTAATCGGAATTATAGCAAGTTTAATTGTTTTTGTAAATATTACGCATTATTTTTTGGATACATTTCCCCTTCTAGTTTGGTCATTTTTTACAGGGCTAATTATTGCAACATCCTACGTAATTTTTAAGAAGATTGAGAATTTTGAACTAAAAGAATTTACACTTGTGATTATAGCTAGTATATCTTTAATACTATTTACAAAAATTTCAAGTAATGAAGGTCTATCATCAACCAATTTTAGTATCGTCTACATATTTGTATGTGCACTACTTGCATCATCTGCAATGATATTACCCGGAATATCGGGCTCATTAGTTCTTGTGATTTTAGGTGTTTATGAATACTTGATTGAATCTTTAATTAATTACAATTTTTATATTATATCTATATTTGTAATCGGAGCTATAATTGGTTTACTTTTGCTAAGTAAAATTCTTAACAAACTTTTTTTAAGACATAAAGATTCTACATTTTCGATTATGCTAGGATTGGTAATAGGCTCTGTTATAAACATTTGGCCCTGGAAAAAATATTCAATTAATCAAGTTAGTACAGAAATATTAATTCTTTCGTTTTTTTTAGCTTTATCTGCAATACTGTTAATTGTTCTTATTGAAAAAGTAAATAAAAAATGAAATATTTTAAAATCTCTAAACATCTCAAAATAACTTTTTATGGTATTTTGATGGGTACAGCAAATAAAATCCCTGGTGTCTCTGGTGGGCTTGTTGCAATAGCAATTGGATTTTACAAAGAGTTACTAGAAAGCCTTAATAAATTTGATAATAAAGTATTAAAAAAATTAATTGGGCTAAGGTTTTCAGATTTTTATAATTACGTTAACGGGTCATTCCTTTTTTTTATATTTTTTGGTATAATAATTAGCTATTTTTCAACATCCAAGTTACTTGACATTTTAATTAAAAATTACGAGTTATATGTTTGGAGTCTTTTTTTTGGACTCGTTATAGGTACAATATTTCACTTAAGAGATCTAATCAAATTTGATGAATGGAGAAATATTATAATGATTTTTTTGGGTATTTCATTTGGCTTAATATTAAGTTTTCTTGATCCTGCAAAAGAAAATGATAATTTATTTTTTGTTTTTGGATGTGGAATGATAAGTGTAATTGGAATGATAATACCTGGTTTGTCAGGATCTTTTCTATTGATGCTAATGGGCAACTATGTTTTACTGTTAGTTGATTCTGTTAATGCTCTCTACGACTCTATCATGGATTTAATTTATTTAGATTTTTCAAATTTTGAAAGCGATGAAAGGATGAATTATCTTAAAATAGTTATTATTTTTTCACTTGGATCACTGACTGGTTTGATTTCCCTTTCTAAGGTATTAAGCTATTTACTAAATAAATATACTCAGCTAAGTAATTCCTTAATTTTTGGATTTATAATTGGCTCTTTGGGGGTCATATGGCCATGGAAAATGAGGTTTAATTTTGAGGGTGGTGAAAAAATTCTTAGGTATTTTCCTGAGCTTAGCTATGAATTAGTCTACGCCATATTTTTTATCTTATTGGGTTTAACAACAGTAATCATTCTAAGTCGTTATGAAAAAAAATAAAATATATGGACTAATTGGGAAAAATATTTCTTACAGCTTCTCCAGAGAATATTTTTCAAATAAATTTAAAACTGAAAAAATTAGTTCAAAATATTTTAACTTCGATTTAACTGAAATTGACCAGATTTATAAGTTAACAAAAGAATTTAATTTAAGTGGTTTAAATGTTACTATTCCATATAAGGAATCAATAATACAATTTTTGGATGAAACAGATTCAAAAGCAAGGCAAATTGGTGCTGTTAATACGATTAAATTTTTCAATAATAAAATGATTGGATATAATACCGATTATATTGGTTTTAAACAATCACTACAAAATCTTTCAAATATAAATATTCCTAAAAATGCTTTAGTTTTGGGGACTGGAGGTGCATCGAAAGCAGTAAAATTTGCTCTTTCTGAACTAGGAATTGAATTTAAAACCGTTTCAAGAATAAAAAACAATGCTGATTATACCTATCAAGAAATTGATAAATATATAACTGATAAAAAACTTATTATAAATTGTAGTCCAGTTGGGACCTTTCCGAATATTAATGATTCTCCAAAAATTCCATATCAATATTTAACATCTGAAAATTTTTTATATGATTTAGTATACAATCCAGACAAAACATTATTTCTTAAGAAAGGTGATGAAATCGGATGCTTTACAAAAAATGGAGTTGAAATGCTTAAAATCCAGGCGGAGAAAGCATGGGAAATTTGGAATGATATTTCTAGCTAATAATCCCAGAACCAATTAATTCATCTTCAATATACCATGTTACGAATTGGCCTGAAGTTACTGATGACATTGGATTGTCAAATAAAATATATAAACCGACTTTGAATTTATATATAGTCCCTTTTTTTAATGGTTGTCTATATCTTATTCTGAATTTAACAATTAAGCTATGATTTTCGTTAACTTTTAAATCTTCTCTAATCCAATGTATGTCTGAGTTTTTTACAAATAAAGCTCTCTTGTAAAGACCAGGATGTTTATCACCCATACCAACATAAACTATATTATTTACAATATCTGTTGATAATACAAATAATGGTTTATCATACCCACCTATATTTAAACCTTTCCTTTGTCCAATTGTGAAAAAATGTGCTCCGCTGTGATTACCAATAACCTCTCCCTCACTTTTAGAAAATTGATAAGGTAAGCTAAGAAACTCCAGTTTTTCTTGAATATTATCAAAATCTTCTCTTTCATTTTTAATTTTTAATAAATCATTGGGAATTTTGACAACATCTCCTTTGATTGGACTCAATCGCTGTTTCAGAAATTCTGGAAGTTTAACTTTACCTACAAAACACAAACCTTGCGAATCTTTTTTGTTTGCAGTTACAAGGTTGTGTTTTTTTGCTAACTCTCTTACCTTACTTTTCTTTAAACAACCAATTGGAAAAATAACCTTTGAAAGTTGATACTGATTTAATTGACATAAAAAATATGATTGATCTTTATTTTTATCAATTCCGGAAAGAAGACTAAAAATATTATTATTATTAATTACCCTGCAATAATGACCAGTTGCTATATAGTCAGCTCCTAGGTTAATGGCAACTTTTAAAAAAACATCAAATTTAATTTCGCGATTACATAAAATATCTGGATTGGGTGTGCGTCCAGATTCATATTCTTTAAACATGTAATCAATGATTCTTGCCTGATATTCTTTGCTCAGATCAATTGTTTGAAATGGAATGTCTAATTTTTGAGCTACTAACATAGCGTCATTACTATCATCTAGCCAAGGACACTCATTTGAAATAGTTACTGAATCATCATGCCAGTTCTTCATGAATAGGCCGATGACCTCGTAACCTTTTTGTTTTAACAACAGGGCACTAACACTTGAATCAACTCCACCTGAAAGGGCAACAATTACTTTTTTCACTTTATAAATTTAATAATTATCAAATTAAGATGAGTATGTAGCATAGCTTGTGCTTACTGGAGATGATATTTCAAATAATCTTGAATTTTTATGAGTTTGAATTTGAACTGAGTCTGAGTTAGAAATAGTAAAAAAATCTCCTTTGTAAATATTGTTGCCACCAAGTTTTAAATAACCATCGATTAAAAAGTATGAGTGAATTTTATTTTTTGATAAGTTTAAAGATGACTTAGAATCTTTAAGAAAAATATATTCATTTATAATCACATTCTCAGAATCGATAGACATTATTGAATTTGAATTTAAAATGTGAGTTATAATTTTATCTTTACTTTTAGTTATTTTAAAATCTTCTTGCTTGTAATCATTATAAGAAGCTGGCTTTAACAATGATTGGGAAAGTCCTGGATCAAACCAAATTTGAAAAATTTCAGATTGTTCTAGAATTTCTTCAGAGTGAGATATTCCACTTCCAGATCTAATAACTTGCACATCTCCTTCTTCCAATTGGATCCAATTTTTTAATTTCGTGTCAAAGTGATTAATCTTTCCTTTAATTACAAATGTGAAGATTTCAAACCCTTTGTGCGGGTGGAGTCCGATTGTACTTTTTTTGTTTGAAGTAAATGCGTGAGCCCAATAAAAAATATTTGAATAAGGTTTTAGCTGACCATTATCATGGGGGAAACCAATGGGTTTTTTTTCTAAAATTTCCCCAAAATTAAAACTCCCATCAACTTGAGTTTTTTTTGGATAAAGATTAATTATCATCTAAAATAGATTGAAATTTAGATAAAACAAAATTGAATTCCTCATTCAAACTTAAATTTTTTATACCGTCAGTTTCACTAAAATTATCATAAAAATTAGGCAAGGAAAAGGACGGAATTGGGTATATATAATCAAGAGAAAATCTCTTGTGAGCAGTTTCTAGAATTGTTTTGCCTCCTCTAGCACCAGTTGATGTTGAAAGTAATAAAATAGGTTTGCTACTCCATACATCATTCTCAATAACCGAAATCCAGTCATAAATATTTTTAAAAGCGGCTGTATAAGAGCCATTGTGTTCAGCTAAAGAAAGTATAATACCGTCCGAATCAGAAATATACCTTTTGAATAACATAGCTTTATGAGGTATTCCATCAATCTCCTGACGGTCTTCACTATAAATTGGCATTTCATAATTAGTTAAGATTAATTCCTTGATATCACAATTTATAGTAAGTGATTTAGCTGCATAATATGCAAATTTTCTATTAATCGAATTTGTGGAGCTGCTAGCCCCAATTGTGACGATATTTTTCAATTTATTTTAGCTTATTTTGGTGAGAACCATCACAATATCCTTCTGGATTTTGTGTATTTCCACATCCGCATTTTGGTCTATCCATGGTTTAAATTTGTGATAACAAATCAAAGTTTATGCCATTGATATTTAACTATAAGTTATTTTTTATTTTTTTTTTGTCTTTCTGCTTCCTCCATAATAGCCTGCATTCTCCTTTGGAATCTACTTGGCGGCTTATTTGGCTGAGATTTATTGAATTGTATTTGCTGTCTTATTTTTTGTTCATCCAAAATATAATTTTTAATGGTAAACATTATTGCGATAGAAAGTAAATTTGAAATGAAATAATATAAACTTAGCCCACTTGAATAGTTATTAAAAAATACCATCATCATAATTGGAGCAAAATATATCATATATTTCATCATCTTAGCCATATCAGGCATTCCATCTTGTGGTTTTGGTTGGGAAGCCATCTGTTGTCCAGTTGTCATTTTCATGTAGAAAAATATTGATATTGCAGCTAGAATAGGAAATAAACTTACGTGATCACCATACAAAGGAATATAAAATCCAAAGTCAACTATACTATCATAGGCAGATAAATCGTCTGCCCATAAAAAACTCTTTTGTCTTAGGTCAAAGGCAGATGGAAAAAACATAAATAATGCATAAAAAACGGGGATTTGCAACAAGCCAGGTAAACAGCCACTCATTGGATTAGCACCCGCTTTTCTATAAAGTGACATCATTTCCTGTTGACGTTTCATTGCATTGTCCTTAAATTTTGCATTAATCTCATTCAGCTCTGGCTTTAAGATTTTCATCTTTGCCTGTGATAAATATGACTTATATAACACAGGAGCTAATGCAATCCTGACTATTATTGTCATAAATATTATTGCAATTCCATAAGGGAATAAATTGCTTAGATATTTATATAATGGAACAAATATATTTTTATTTATAAAACCAAATATACCCCAACCAAAATCAATACTTTCTTCTAAATCAATTTCATATGACTTTAGGGTAGAATATTCATTTGGTCCAAAATAAAATCTAAAGGAATTATCAAATTCATTATTGACATATTTGAATGGAATCGTAGTTAAAAACTTTTTAGTGAATAATGTATCTATCGAAGTATCATTTACTAAATCTTCAGAGTTAAATATTGCTTTTTCAAATACCTGTTCTTCTTTAGGTATTAATACCGAGCTGAAAAAATGCTGTTTATACGAAATCCAATTTAAATTGTTTTCTTCATCTTCATCTTCACCACTAATAGATAGATAATCAATATTGTCATTATCATGAAAATAAGTTAAATAAGTATACCTGTTTTCATAAGAAATACTTTTTGAGTTTCTAAAAGCATTTAATTCCCATTCAAAACTGTAAGGTTGGTCAGAATTTACTAACTTTTTAAATCCCTCAGACCTAAAATCAAAATCAATTATATAGCCATCATCAATTGTATATTTATATTCAACAAATGTGTTTTCATTCACATTTGATTTCATCAAAATAATTTTTGAATCATCCACATTTTGAACAAAAAAATCAAAATTTAAATCATTGGTGTTGTATTGAACTCCATTTTTACCTAAAAATGAAAAATTAAAAATACTATTACCATTTTTGACAAGATTTACAGGTTTACTAAGATAATTGTAATTATCTTTAAGCTCTAAAGAGCTAATTTGACCTCCTTTTGAAGAAAAAGAAATTTTAAACTTATCAGTTTCAATTATTTTTAACTGATTGTTTGATTGAAGAGAATCAAAAATAAATAAATCGTTATTTTCATTTGATAAATCAATCTCATTTTCTATTATTTCTGAGAGTTCAGTATCAATTGCTTTATCTTCTTGAATTTGTTCTTCAATATTTTCATCAGAGATTATGATTTCTTGCTCTGGAGGTGGATTTAACCACAGCCAAACGATAAAAATAAATCCCAATAAAAAAAGACCTATTAGTGAATTTATGTCAATTTTGTTATCCTCCATTTACCAAAACATTTTTTTTTGAAGCATTAATAAAAGATACAAATAAAGGATGAGGTGATAAAACAGTACTCTTATATTCAGGGTGAAACTGAACACCAACAAACCATGGATGTTCTTTAATTTCAACTATCTCTACAAGATTTGTATTTTCATTCATACCACTAGCAAATAAACCATTTGCTTGAAGTTTATCCAAATAATCATTATTTAATTCATATCTATGTCTATGTCTTTCTTCAATTTTTTCAGACTGGTATATAGAATAGCATAATGAATCAAGACTTAATTTACAATCCCACAAGCCAAGTCTCATTGTGCCACCTTTTTTCTTTATTCCTTTTTGATCTTCCATTAAATCAATTACTGGGTTTTTTGTTTTTGGATTAACCTCAGTTGAATTAGCGTCCTTAATACATAATACATTTCTGCTAAATTCAATAACAGCCATTTGCATACCATAACATATGCCAAAAAAAGGAATTTTATTTTTCCTTACATATTCAATAGCTTTAATTTTTCCCTCAACTCCTCTTTCACCAAAACCTGGTGCAACTAATACTCCATTAAATTCTTTAAGAATTTTATTGACATTTTTAGAATTAATGTGTTCAGAATGAATTGCCTTTACTTTAACCTCAACCTCATTCATAGAACCTGCGTGTATAAATGACTCAAGAATTGATTTATAAGAGTCTTGGAGCTCGACATATTTACCAATTAAGGCAATTTTTACCACTCCTTTCGGATTTTTATATCTTTTAAGAAAGTCATTCCAGGACTTTAAGTTTGGCTCTTTATATTTTAAATTTAATTTTTTTAATGAAACTTTATCAAGACCCTCCCTAAACATACAGTTTGGGACATCATAAATCGTATTTACATCAACAGACTGAATTACACAATTAGAATTAACATTACAAAAACTTGCTAATTTTTTCTTAATATCACTGTTTAGTTCATGCTCGGTTCTGCAAACCAAAATGTCGGCCTGTACCCCACTTTCCATCAATGTTTTTACACTATGCTGAGTGGGTTTAGTTTTTAATTCCTTGGCCGCAGAAAGATAAGGTATTAGTGTTAAATGTATTACAATTAAATTTTCCTTACCCATTTCCCATTTCAACTGTCTTACAGCCTCAATGTATGGCAAAGACTCAATATCACCTACTGTTCCTCCTATTTCTGTAATAATTATATCAAAATTATCACTTTCTTCTAAAAACCTAATATTTTTTTTTATTTCATCTGTAATGTGAGGAATAACTTGAACTGTTTTTCCTAAATATTCACCATTACGCTCTTTATCAATAACATTTTGATATATTCGACCAGTTGTTATATTATTTGCTTGTGAGGTTGGGACATTTAAAAACCTTTCGTAATGACCCAAATCTAAGTCAGTTTCCGCACCATCGTTTGTAACATAACACTCACCATGCTCATATGGATTTAACGTTCCAGGATCAATGTTAATGTATGGATCAAGTTTCTGTATACTGGTTTTGTATCCTTGTGCCTGCAGTAATTTTGCTAAGGAGGCAGCTATAATCCCTTTACCTAAAGATGAGGTAACTCCACCAGTAACAAAAATATATTTGGGTTGGGCCATAATGCGTTTTAAACGCAAACAAATTTAATAAATTTAAAACCAATGAAACTATAATATTGATTCATTTTTAGTTTTTCATTATTTCAATTATATCAAAATTGTCATATTGTAGTAAATAAACAGATGTATTATCTAACGAACCACCCTCGGAAACTACATATTTGAATTTATTTTCAAAATAAGAAGTCTCAATTTCTAACATGTTTTCATCATCAATATTTCCGCTGACTAATCTCAGTATGAGGTCATAGGCTAAATCAAAACCTCTTAACGAATATCTATTTGGATAGTTATTATAAGTTTCATTATATTTTTTTATGAATTTAGATTTTTCTTGAAAGTTAAATGGTTTATTAATTGAAGGATATATAAAACTTAAATTCGTCAAAAAATTATTTGAAATATTATTTCCATCATAAGCCTTGTCTTTATTTGTTGTAATTAGAATAATTTGACATTCTTTAGATAAAAATGAATTCAGTAAACTAGTAACATTGGAAATAAATGCTTCAGAACTTGATTCCAAAAAAACAATATGCCTTCCGTTTTGGAATTTCAACTTTAATTCGTCACGATTTAGAGATTTTGTGTCGTTTCCGTCTTTATTTCTTTTTGAGGAAATTTGAATAGCTTCAGGAAATGACGATTTAATTTTATTACTTAAATTAATATTTTTTAAGTCTGAAATAATATATTTTTTGGTATTTGACTCAAATGTAGACACATATTCTATCACTTTGTTATAAAGAATAGAGTCAGTTGGGATAGTATTAATGACATTATTAGACTTAGAGTGGTTTTGTGATAGTGGCTTAACTATTTTAGTGTCATTAGCTTTTGAAATTTCAATAAAATAATTAAATAAATCATCTTTGATTGGACCTATTACAAAATCATATTTAGAAAAATCATTTTTAGAAAAAAGCTCTAATAATTTATCTTTATTATTGGAGCTATCAAATACATCAAAATCAATACTATAACCATATTTTGAAATTGAATCAACTGCCATTAATGAGCCAAACAAATAATCTAAAGATATATTCAACATTTTATCATTCTTTAAAAGTGATGAATAATTATTGTTATTGTCCTCATTAAAGTTTTCTGATCTAAAATTAAGAATTAAACCTAGCTTTATTTTCCTTTTTAAATCAACAGTATTGCCAAGAATATCAAAGTTTGATTTTGGATATGTTTTTATCGATATTGGAATTTTTATAATATCACCAAAATTTAATAATACACCATTTAAGTGAGGATTTAATTTGAAAAACGATTCTTTATTAAGTTTATCATTTGAAAATAAAGAATCAACATGAGTTTTAGTTTTAACTTGATAAAATGAAAATTGATTTTCAAATGATAAGGAGTTTTTTTTCTTTACATAATCATTGTTAATTACTACTAATTCTTTGTTTTTTTCAATACTAAATCCTTGATTAATCTCTTTAAATAGCATTAAATTCATACCATAATCAAATGATATTTTCCATAATTTATCATTGGGTCTTACAGGAATTTTTGAAAAAAAATTATTTCTTACGGCAAGATTTTCTGAGATTTTTGGAATTTTTAAAATATTATTTTTTTTAATATTTATGTTTGGGTTGTAATAATTGATTAATTCCTTGCTAATATTATACATTGAAGAAATGGATTCGATAGTCTGTTTTTTTTGAATTTTGTGATCAGTCAAATCATTTTCGTCATAATCATCTTTAATACATATTTTTACTTTTTCGTTCACTAAAATGATTTTTTCCAAATCATCTTGCTTGTAATTAAATCTATCATTTGAAAATTTTGGGTTAAGTACAAAAAAATCAAAAATTGAAATATTGTTAAGTCTTATAAAATCAATTACCTTGACATCTTTGTCAATTTCAAACTCATATATTTCTTGCGCAGAAAGTGTGTTAAATAAAAAAAATATTATGAGGTAACTTTTTATACTTTTCATCTCTTTATTCCCATTCAATTGTTGCTGGAGGTTTTGAACTTATATCATAAACAACCCGATTTACACCCTTTACCCTATTTATAATTTTATTAGAAATATCTTGTAAAAAATTATATGGCAAATTGACCCAATCAGCTGTCATGCCATCTGTGCTTTCAACGGCTCTCAAAGCCACACATTTTTCATATGTTCTTTCATCACCCATTACGCCTACGCTTTTAACAGGAAGTAAAATAGCACCTGCCTGCCAAATTTTATCGTACAAACCTTCTTCTTTCAAACCACTTATAAATATATCATCAACCTCCTGTAAGATATTGATATTTTCAAGATTAATCTCATCTAGAATTCTAATTCCCAGACCAGGTCCTGGAAATGGGTGTCGACCCAATATAGATTTATCAATTCCTAGAAAACCTCCCACTTTTCTAACTTCATCTTTAAATAATAGTTTTAATGGTTCGATAACCTTAAGTTTCATCTTTTCAGGTAATCCACCTACATTATGGTGACTTTTTATAGTCGATGAAGGCCCCCCAGTTGCTGATATACTTTCAATAACATCAGGATATATTGTGCCTTGTGCTAGCCATTTTACATTTTTAATTTTTTTGGATTCTTTTTCAAAAGATTCTATAAATACGCGTCCGATAATTTTTCTTTTGATTTCCGGATCAATTATACCCTTAAGATTTTTATAAAAATCCTCGGAGTAATCAACACCTATAACATTCAAATCCATTTTTTTGTATTGATTCAGTACATCATTAAACTCATTTTTTCTAAGTAAACCATTGTTTACAAAAACGCAATACAAATTTTTTCCAATTGACTTATTTAAAATAGCTGCTGCTACCGATGAATCAACACCTCCTGAAAGACCCAATATAACTTTGTCATTTTTAATTTCAGATTTTAATTTATTTACGGCTTCATCAATAAATGAGGCTGGTGTCCAAATTTGCTTTAGGTTGCAGATATTTATTAAAAAATTTTCAAGAATTTTTTCACCAAAGGTTGTATGATATACTTCTGGATGAAATTGAAGGCAGTATACATTTTCATAATATTTGAAGGCTACGTTTTCTACATCATCGGTACTTGCCAATAATGTAGACTTATTTGGGAGTTTCTTAATTGTATCACTGTGGCTCATCCAAACTTGCGATTTATTCTTTACATCTTTAAAAAGAATACTTTTTTTATTATTCAGATTTAAATTGGCCCTCCCATATTCTCTAATATTTGATGAAACTACAGAGCCACCCATTTCTTGGGCGACTAATTGAGCACCATAACAAACAGCTAAAACTGGGAAATTATTAAATAGTTTTAACAAGTCTATTCTTGGTGAATTATGATCTCTAACTGAAAAAGGGCTTCCAGAAAGAATTAGACCTCCGAAGGAATCTAAGTTTTTTGGTATTTTATTATATGGATAAATTTCAGAATAAATATTTAATTCTCTTACTCTTCTGGCAATGAGCTGTGTGTATTGTGAACCAAAATCGAGAATTAGAACGTTGTTAGGCATGTGTAAAAATAGAAATTGATTCTTTAAATAAAAAAAATAGAAATATATAATTTCTATAATTCAATTATTGAGAACTTTTTATTTAAAGGATTTAAATTATCTTTTAAGAGCTTTATAAAATTAGGTCCATGTAATTTATAAAATTCCGTGAAATTGATTATACGTTCTTGAGGTTTTCCATCAAAATAAATTTTGTTTCTTATCTTGATAATCTTATCAATTTTATCCGAGTGGATTTTTAATTCAGCTTTTTTTAACCTTTTTTCAAGTTTATTCAAGCCATTGATTTGTTTTTTTTCCTGGGCACTTAAAGCTCCAATAAAAGATTTGTCAGTTTTTTCCGAGAGTTTTTTCAAATCTAAAAATTGCTTTTTCAACTGACCTTTTAACTCCGTAAAATCTAATTTTAGATTTGAGTATTTTTTTAATAAAGTATCTTTTATAAATTTTTCAGATTCAAATAATAGTTCAATATCAATTTTATTTTTACTTAAAAATTTTCTGATTTTTTTTTCGATAATTAATACAGAATTTCTGTTTAAAATAATAGGATATGTAATACCCTGACTATCAAAAACAGATTTTAATTCAAGCCAATATGCGACCTCTGAAGGGCCTCCAATATAACATATATTTGGTAATATAAATTCTTGAAATAATGGTCTAAATAAAACATTGGGTGAAAACCTCTCTGGATAATTGTCAACTTCTTTTTTAATTTGGTTTAACGACCAGCTCATTTCTCCACTTTTAGTTAAAAAAATATTTCCATCATTTAAAATTCTTTCTCTTTTTTTATCTTTTAAGTAGAATAAATTTATTTTTCTTGGATTTGCTTGAATTTTGTATCCAGATTTTTTCAAATTAGTAATCGAAAGTTTTGAATGATCATCAACAATATTATGTTCCAGTTCCTTTTTCAATATTTCACAAAAAATTGACTTAAGTTTTCTGTTATTTGCATCAATGCTCAACAATCCATAAAAACCAAACAAATTATTAACGATACTAATAGTTGCCTCAGAGAGGTTCCTTGAGCTCAAGTAAGCTTTATCAATGATCTTAACAAGATCATCGTAAAATGTTGAATTCTTAATTTGTTTAGTGTAGTCCTCAATTACATTTTTAATTGATTTTAAATTAAAATCACCAACTGCACCCGATTGATTTGTATTCCATTTAAATTTTTTATCATTTGTGAAGAAATGATTTATCTCCTCGAAATCATGATCTTCACTTGCTAACCAATAAATCGGAATAAAATTATATTTAGGATATTTTTTTTTTAATTTTTCACATAGATTTATGACAGTAATTATTTTGTAAATAAAATAAATTGGACCTGTGAGTAAGTTGAGTTGATGACCTGTTGTAACTGTAAATGTATTCTTTAGTCTAAGTTTTGAGATGTTATCTTTCTGAATATTTGACAAGTATTCATCATTATAATTATTTGAAATTACATCTATAAGTACTTTTCTAAACTTATTATTATAGTTTTTAGACTTTAAATTTATTTGATTTTCAAAAGAATTGATTTCTGGAAAGTTATTAATCAATTTTCGAAATTCTTCACCATTTCCTGTATAATTTACAAGAAGCTTACTAAATGAGTTTGTATTTCTATATTCTATTTCCTGTATTAACATAGATAACAAATATACTGAACTAAGAAATTTTAAAATATTAGAATTGATTTCTTTTTATATTTGTAGGACGCTACATACATTAAAAATGAAAATTAAATTTAATATAATACTTCTATTGACAATTACTTTTGCAACAATAACAAATGGGCAAGATTTAAAATCCCCATCAGATTTTCTTGGATATGAAATTGGCACTCAGTTTTCTAGACATTACCAAGTTTTAGATTATTTTAATCACATTGCAAAATCAAAAAAAAATAATATTATTCTTAAAAATTATGGTTTAACATATGAAAGGAGACCACTATTTTATGCTGTAATATCGTCAGAAAATAATATTTTAAATATTGAAAATATTCGAAAAAGTAATTTAAGTTCATTAAATATAGAGAATAAAGAAATTAATGATAAATCTATAGTATGGTTGAGCTATGGAATTCACGGAAATGAGTCGTCTTCAACAGAAGCTGCAATGCAAACAGCTTATGAACTTCTTACTGAAAGGACAGATCTTCTTGAAAATACCATTGTTATTATAGATCCCTGTTTAAATCCTGACGGCAGAGACAGATACGTAAACTGGTATAATCAAACAAAATCAACTCCATATAATAACAATATAGAATCAAAGGAACATACTGAGCCATGGCCTAATGGTAGATCAAATCATTATTTATTTGATTTAAATAGAGATTGGGCATGGTTAACTCAAGTTGAATCTGAACTAAGGATTAAAGAATACCAAAAATGGCTTCCTCATGTACATGTTGATTTTCACGAGCAAGGAATTGATGAACCTTATTATTTTGCCCCAGCTGCAGAACCTTATCACGAGCAGATTACAAAATGGCAAAGGGAATTCCAAAATATAGTCGGAGAAAACAATGCTAAATACTTTGATAAAAATGGCTGGCTATACTTTACGGGAGAAATATTTGATTTGCTGTACCCTAGTTATGGTGATACATATCCATCCATGCTAGGATCCGTTGGAATGACATATGAACAAGCTGGTGGTGGTATTGCTGGATTAGGTGTTATTAATGGCTCTGGAAACAATTTAACACTAGTTGAAAGAGTAACACATCACACCATAGCAGGAATTTCTACTGTAGAAATATCATCTAAATATGCTGAAAAATTAAATATTGAGTTCAAAAAATTCTTTGAATTTGATAAAAACAATGAGGTAAACTATATTTTATCTGGACACCAAAATAAAATTGAACAATTAACAAATTTTCTACAAAAACATAATATAGAGTTTTATTCAACTAAAGAAAACCGAATAAACGCATATAGCTATCAAAAAAATAAAAATATTTCATTTGAGACAAATAAAAAAGACTTAGTTATTTCTAATTCACAACCTAGAGGTAAGATGGTAGATATTTTATTTGAGCAAAATACCAAAATAACTGATTCACTAACATATGATATCAGTGCATGGAGCCTTCCTTACGTATATGGTTTAGATGCGTATTCAACAAATAAAAAAATAGAAAAATTTAATTATACAAACACTAAAAATAAAAACGAAGTTAGCGTAAATTCATTAGCATATGCATGTAAATGGGAACATTTAAATGATGCTACTTTTTTATCTAATTTGATAAAAAATAATATAAAGGTTAGATATACCGAAAAAATAATAGAAAACAGTGAGGTTACATTACCAAGGGGATCACTAATAATTTATTTGGGGGAGCAGAAAATTAAAAATTATGAAAAAACAATTTTAGAGATAGCTAATATTCATAATGTTAAACTTTACCCCCTGAAATCCGGGCTTTCTGATTCTGGACCAGATTTAGGTTCAGCTGATATTAAGTTAATAAATAAAAAAAATGTTGCAATTTTTTCAGGTGAAGATAATTTAAATTCCGTTTCATCCCTAAAATATGGTTCAATATGGTACTTTTTTGAACAAGAACTTAAATATCCATTAACTCATATTAACGTATTTGAATTTTCTGATTTTCCACTGGATGATTATGATGTGCTAATAATTCCTGATGGGTATTATGGCTCAATTGGAGAATCAAAAAATTTAGACAAATTACTCACTTGGATTGATAAAGGGGGTAAGGTTATTGCATTTGAAAATGCAATAAGGATTTTTAGCTCAATAGACGATTTTTCTGTTAAAATAAAAAACTATTTTGACGTTGTTGAAGAGGATATTAATTATAAAGACACCAAAAGAAATAGTATTCAATATTCAATTTCTGGCGCTATATTTAAAACTAATATTGATAATACGCACCCGATAGCATTTGGGTATGATAAGGAATATTATTCCTTAAAAACCTCATCATTAACCTTTGAAAAATTAAATGAAGGATTCAATGTTGGAAGTATTTCTGAAATTGAAACTTCAATTATAGGGTTTGTCGGCAATAAGATAAAAAGGAAATTTGATAACTCAATGGTATTTGGACACGAAACTTATGGAGACGGAAACGTAATATACTTTGTAGATAATATTATGTTTAGGAGTTTTTGGGAAAACGGTAAGTTATTTTTAGCTAACTCTACTTTTTTTATGAATTAATTAAAAAATTTAAACACTTGCATATAAGTCAAAATCTGATGCTTCATAAATCTTTGCACTAACAAATTCGCCAACCCTAAAGAAATTTGATTTTGCGTCAATTAGCACTTCATTGTCAACATCTGGGGAATCATATTGAGTTCTACCGATATAATAATTTCCTTTTTTTCTGTCAATTAAAACTTTATATGTCTTTCCGATTTTTTTTTGATTAAGCTCCCAAGAAATCTGAGATTGAATTTCCATAATTTCGTTCAATCTCGAATTCTTAACCTGCTGGGGGACATCATCTTCTAAGTCATGAGCTGATGTGTCTTCTTCATGGGAATATGTAAAGCAACCAAGCCTATCAAATTTAGTGTCCTTTACCCATTTTTTTAATAATTGAAAATCTTCTTCAGTTTCACCTGGATAACCCACAATTAATGTAGTTCTTATTGCAATATCTGAAACCTTATTTCTGAAATCAGAAAGTAAATTATTAATTTTTTGAGAAGTTGATTTTCTTTTCATTGATTTGAGAATCTTCTCGGATATATGTTGCAAGGGGATATCTATATATTTACAAATTTTCTCCTCTTTGTTAATTACGTCCAAAACATCCATAGGGAAACCGTTTGGAAATGCATAATGTAATCTTATCCACTCTATTCCATCAACTTTACACAATTCAGTCAAAAGTTTTGATAACATTCTTTTTCCATAAAGATCTATTCCATAATATGTTGAGTCCTGCGCTATAAGAATTAATTCTTTCACCCCTTGTTTTGCTAAATTATTAGCTTCAATTATCAAATTTTCGATTGAAACACTTTTGTGTTTACCTCTCATCAGTGGGATGGCACAAAAGCTACATGGTCTATCACATCCCTCTGAAATTTTTAAGTATGCATAATTCTTTGGTGTTGTAAGTAATCGCTCACCCGCAAGCTCATGTTTATAATCAGCACCTAAATGCTTTAGCAAAGAAGGCATTTCAGTTGTTCCAAAATAGTTATCAACCTCAGGGATCTCAGCTTTTAAATCTGACTTATACCTTTCACTAAGGCAACCGGTAACAAAAACTTTATCTACAAGACCCTCTTTCTTTTTATTAACGTTTTCAATAATTGTATTTATGCTTTGCTCTTTTGCATTTTCTATGAAACCACATGTATTAATAACAACTATATTTCCGTCTTCTTTATCGTGGGTAATATTTTTATTATTTGCTTTTAATTGACCCATTAAAACTTCAGAATCATAGGTATTTTTGCTACAACCCAAAGTAATTACGTTTATTTTATTTTTGTCAGAATATCTTGCCCTCATATTTTCTAATCAAAAAATGAATCGATAAATTCAAGTTTGTTAAATTCTTGTAGATCTTCTAATGCCTCACCAACACCAATATATTTAACAGGGATTTTAAACTCATCGCTAATTCCAATTACTACACCACCCTTAGCAGTACCGTCTAGTTTTGTAATTGCCAATGATGTAACTTCTGTTGCATTTGTAAACTCCTTTGCTTGTATAAATGCATTTTGCCCAGTTGATCCGTCTAAAACTAACATTACATCATGGGGAGCATTATCAATGACCTTATCCATTACTCTTTTAATTTTTGACAACTCATTCATTAAGTTTACTTTATTGTGTAAGCGCCCAGCTGTGTCAATCAGTACTATGTCAGCATTTTTATTTTTTGCATAGTTCAAAGTATCAAAAGCAACTGATGCGGGGTCACTACCCATATTTTGTTTTACAATTGGTACATCTACTCTATTAGCCCAAGTTACCAACTGATCAATTGCAGCAGCTCTGAATGTATCAGCTGCTCCAATGACAACACTCAAACCTAATTTTTTATATTTATTAGCTAGTTTACCAATTGTTGTTGTTTTTCCAACACCATTAACTCCAACAACCATTATAACATGAGGTTTATTTTTGAAACTATCATCTGCTAAATTAAGTTCGTTTTCATCTTGAATTAATAGTGATGCAATCTCAGCTTTTAAGAGGATGTTAAGTTCATTTAAATTTGAATATTTTTCCTCAGAAACTCGAGCTTCAATCTTATCGATTATTTTTAAGGTTGTAGCAACCCCAACATCACTTGAAATCAATACCTCTTCAAGGTTGTCAAGTACTGAAGCATCAATTTTTGATTTTCCTGAAATTAGTTTATTTAGCTTTGAAAAAAATGATTTATTTGATTTTTTTAAACCTTTATTTAATGTCTCTTTCTTTTTCTTAGAAAAAATATTGTTAAATAAACCCTTTCGCTCTGGCTCAGGTTCCGGTTCTGGCTCAGGTTCTGGCTTTATTTTCAGATTTTGTTCAGTATCTTTTTTAAGTTCTTTAGATAAGGTAGTTTCCTCTTTTAAATTGTCTTTTTCTAAATTCTCAGTATCCTTAGTTGATGATTTATCCTCTTTCTTTCGTTTAAACAGAGAAAAAAACTTGTTAAATAATCCCATTTTACATTATATAATAATATAAAGATAATTCAAAGTGAATTAACCAATAAGGATATTGTGTAAAAATGAAAATAAAAATATGCTACTTGCTTAGAAACTCATTTACCTTCTCTGGTGGTAATATCGATTCAACAAAAGTATAGGCACCAGTCTTAGAAGATTTAACCATTTTGATAGCTTTAGTGAGCCTTTTAGATTTTGATTGTAAGGATGCAACTGCTTTTTTTGCCATAACTAAGTTTATTTAATTTCTTTGTGAACAGTCATTTTTTTAAGAATAGGATTGAATTTTTTTAATTCAATCCTGTCAGGTGAATTCTTTTTGTTCTTGGTTGTTATGTACCTTGATGTTCCAGGCTTTCCACTGTTTTTGTGCTCAGTACACTCTAAAATTACTTGAACTCTGTTTCCTTTCTTTGCCATTTAGATTATTTTAAAAAACCTTTGAGTTTGGCATCTTTCAATGCTGCCTGTATTCCTATCTTATTAATTGTTTTCAAAGCAGATGTAGTGATTTTCAAGGTTATCCACTTATCCTCTTCAGGAATATAAAAACGTTTCTTTATTAAATTAGTATTAAACTTTCTTTTTGTTCTATTCAAAGAGTGAGAAACATTATTTCCAACCATTCTTTTTTTTCCAGTAAGATCGCAAACTCTAGCCATTTTAAATAAATTTATAAAATATATAAATCCAGGCGCGAATTTACAATTTTTTTACAATCTACAAGTTTATTTTACAAAAAATTATCTAGAAATGTAAATACTTCATTCAAGATAAAATCAATATTTTGTACTCTACTTTGAGTCAAATCAAGTTCTTTAACATGAATTTCATTTTTAAAATTTATTGCTATGAAAACTTTACCAACAGACGAAAGTTTATCAGCAGTTGTTAAGCCGATGTTCCCTGTTGAAGAAATACAAATATCAGATTTATACATTTTTTTTGCAGAAATTGCCATATGCTTGGCAATCTCTTTACTTACTAAACCGAATTTATTTATTATTTTTTCATCAATTTTTAATATATCGATTTTTGATTTTTTTGAGTAAGCAACTACTCCTCCCAAAAAAATATCAGAGATGCCTTCATGTGTAACTAAGCTGGATGCTAATTTACCACCTGTACAACTTTCAGCGAAAGATATAGTTAAATTTGATTGTTTTAGTTTGTTGATAACGGACATCATGGCTTAATATCTATTTGATTTTTAAGTTAAACATTTTTTTATTTTCTAGGAATCCTTCTAAGATATCATTCTTGCTAACTTTACCTACTCCAGATGGAGTTCCAGTAAAAATTATATCTCCTATTTTTAATGTAAAGAAAGTAGAAATATAAGAGATAAGTTCATCAATTTTCCACAGCATTAAATTTGAATTTCCGTTTTGAACAATATTATTATTTAATTTGAGATTGAAATCAATTTTATTTAGATCTTTAAAGTTTGACTTATGAACCCATTCACTTACAAAGCATGAACCGTCAAAAGCTTTCGACTTTTCCCAAGGAAGACCCTTTTTTTTCAGATCAGTTTGCATATCCCTTGCGGTAAAATCAATGCCTAGCCCAATGTATTCGTAATACTTATGACTAAATTTCATTTGTATATGTTTACCGAGTCTTGAAATTTTAATTATTAATTCAATCTCATAGTTTATATCATTTGAAAAGTCAGGAATGTAAAATGGTCTATTTTTTAAAATAATAGCAGAATCAGGTTTTAAAAATAAAACAGGTTCTGATGGTTTTGTATTATTTAACTCAGATATGTGATCTGCATAATTTCTCCCTACACAAATTACCTTCATTTTAGTTATATTTCCCGGTCAATATTCCAGTTTTCAAGGTAATCCTTTACAGATTTAATAAATTTGCTGCCAAGCGCCCCGTTTACAACTCTGTGATCATAAGAATGAGATAAAATCATTTTTTTTCTTATTCCAATATAATCGCCCTGCTCAGTTTCTATTACACTGGGCATTTTCCGAATAGCTCCAAATGCTAAAATTCCAACCTGAGGCTGATTTATTATTGGTGTTCCCATTATACTACCAAAAACCCCCACATTTGTAACGGTGAAAGTGCCACCACTAACATCATCAGGTTTTAAACTGTTTTTTCTTGCTCTGTTAGCCAGATCGTTTACAGTCTTAGCCATACCGACGAGATTAAGTTGATCTGCATTTTTTATAACCGGAACAATTAAATTTCCATCTGAAAGTGCAGTTGCCATGCCAATATTAATTTTTTTCTTCATGGTAATTTTATCTTCATCAACTGAAATATTCATTAATGGGTGCTGTCTCAAAGCAAAAGCCACAGCTTCAATAAAAATGGGTGTAAATGTAAACTTTTGACCTTCTCTCATCTCAAATCCAGTCTTAACCCTATTTCTCCAGTCATGAACATTTGTAATATCAACTTCAATAAAAGATTGAACATGCGCAGATATTTTTAAAGAATCTGTCATGTGATTTGAGATTATTTTACCCATTTTGGACATCTCAATAACCTCATCACTAAATTCACTAAAGTCCTTACTAATTTCAACTTTTTTAGTTGTTGAATCATCATTTTTTTGACCTCTTGTAGATAAGAAGTCTAATATGTCATTTTTAGTAATTCTATTATCTTTTCCACTTCCCTTAATAGTTGCTAACTCATCGCTGCTGATAGCTTCCTTTTTGATTATACTTTTAACTAGTGGAGATAAAAAACCAAGCATATCATCATCTGAGCCTATTAACTTATTCACGGATTCCTCAATCATTTGACTAACATGTTCACTAGATTCATTAGAGCTGATTTCATCCTCGCTAGATGTATTTTCCTCATGTATTGAAATAGGCTCGGTTTTCACTTCGGTTACAGAAATGTCTTCAACCTCAACATCAGATTTTCCTTTGATTATAGGCTTTTCTTCAACTTCAACATTGATGTCGATTTCGTCTGTTTGAATTATTGCCAAAGTTTCTCCAACTTTAATTATATCATTTTCTTTGAAACATTTTTCAATTAAAATACCCTTTTTTTCGGAGGGAACTTCAGAGTCAACCTTATCCGTGGCAATTTCTGCGATTGGTTCGTCAAATTCTATAGGATCACCAATATCCTTTAGCCATGCTGTAAGAGTTGCCTCAGCAACACTTTCTCCCATTTTTGGCAATTTGATCTCAAATTTTGACATTCTGTAACTATAGATTTAATTTTTCAAAATTAATGAAAATACTGTAATTGATGATTTAAAACTTATTAAATCATAAAAAAACAATTTTGCCTTTTTTATTCATTTTACTTGCTTCAATTAAATATAGAAAATCTGTTGAAAGAAAGTAGAAATTGATATTTTTTTGTTTATTTAAAAAGTTTACATTTTCAATTATTTCATTAAAAGTAAGAAAGTTAGGGTCAAATATAACATTGCAATTATTAAAGGACTTATCAATACTTTGTTTTAAAATTATATTTCCAAAGTAGTTGTTTAATTTTAATATTTCATTATTTGATAATAATAATGTCTTATTGTAAATATGATTTGTTTTTCTGTCAAATTTAAATTTGTTAAGAGTTATCATAAAATTTGCAATAGCGTCAATTATGCTTAATAATATTCTATTTGATGAGTATACATTTTTAAAGTATATTGCCATTGCACCATAAAAATTTTTATAGTATTTTGAATCGACAACTGTACTCTCACCTTTAAAATGAATTAAAGAAATATTTCCAATGTAATGATTCTCATAACCATTTTTATACGATTTTAAACATATTTCAATATCCTCTCCGAACATGAAATAATCTTCGTTGAAGCAACCAATTTTATTAAATATTTTTTTGTTGATTAGCATATTGGCACCACTTAACACACTTACTTGTCCAGAAGAATCCTGCTTAAGCTGAGAATAGTAACCATATCCAAATCCAAACAGTTTTTTAATAATATTAAAAATCGTTGGAAAATTTCTTTTACTTTCCTTTAAAAAATTTCCTCTTCCATCTATCATTCTACAACCACATATCCCTTTATATTTGGTATGTTCCTTTAAAAAAATTTCGAAAATATTTTCAGGAACAATAGTGTCAGGATTTAAAAAAAATAAATAATCACCTTTGGCTAACTTTGATGCTTTATTATTTGCCTTGGAGAATCCTAAATTAATTTCATTTTCAATGATAATTAGATTTTCATATCTTGATTTTAAAAATTCAGCAGTTTGATCATTGGAGTTATTATCAATAACTATGATTTCAGACTCTATATTTTTTAAAGCAATTAATAAACTTTGAATACAATAATCTACAAATACCTTACAATTATATGTGACAATAATTACTGAAATATTCAAAGCTAGTCCTTTAATGATTTTTCAAAGGGAATCCTATTAGTTATACTTCTACCCAATGTAATCTCGTCAGTAAACTCTAAATTATCACCAACTGAAATTCCTCTTGCAATGGTTGAGGTAATTATATTGAAATCAGATATTTTTCTGTAAATATAAAAATTAGTAGTATCGCCTTCCATCGTACTACTTAACGCTAAAATGACCTCCTTTATTTGATTACTTTTAACTTTCGTTATCAAAGATTCTATATTTAATTCATCTGGACCTATACCGTCAAGGGGAGATATTTTCCCACCTAAAACGTGATACAACCCTCTAAATGAACTTGTTTTTTCGATAGCCATTACATCTCTAATATCTTCCACAACACAAATTATGCTCTCATCTCTATTTGGGTTTGAACAAATTTCACAATTGTCAGTATCTGAAATATTATGACACTTTTTACAAAAATTAACATTTAATCTCATTTGCTCAATTGCATTTGATAGATTTATTGACTGAGATTTAGGTTGTTTAAGAAGAAATAAGACCAATCTCAAAGCTGTTTTTTTTCCAATACCTGGTAGGCTTGAAATCTCATTTACAGCATTTTCAATGAATTTTGACGGAAATTCCATTTAGTAAAATTACAAATTTTGGATAGCTATTAATTGCATAAATACGTTCTTTTTTAAACAATATTAAATTTATAAGTAAATTTGAGAAAGACAACAAATTGTCATGAACTCGCTTTTTATTTTTTTAATCATTGCTTCATATTTTCTCTGTCTATTTTTAATTTCATATAAGACAGGAGGTGATGATAGTAATAATATGTTCTTTCGTGCAGGCAAAAAATCAAGTTGGTATTTGGTTGCATTTGGTATGGTTGGAGCCTCACTTTCTGGTGTAACTTTTATATCAGTTCCTGGATGGATTGAAGACTCTCAATTTAGTTATTTACAAGTTGTTTTCGGATATTTTTTTGGATACTTAGTGGTTAGTTTTGTTCTTTTACCAACTTACTATAAATTGAATATAACTTCTATTTATGAATATTTGAATATTAGATTTGGAAAACCTGCCCAAATTACAGGTGCTTTTTATTTCTTTTTGTCTAGATTACTTGGTGCTTCTTTTAGATTATTTTTAGTAGCGATAGTATTACAAAAATTCGTATTTGATGTCTGGAATATTCCCTTTCCAATTACTGTGGGAATATCAATTATATTAATTTGGATTTACACTTATAAAGGGGGGATAAAAACAATAATTTGGACCGATACATTACAGACATTTTTTATGATTTTAGCTGTAGTTATTGCAATATTCTCTATACTCAAAAGTGTTGATTTAAGCCTTTTTGATTATATCAAGTCAAGTGAATTCAAAAAATATAATAAAGTTTTTTTCTTTGAAGATATTTATGCTCGTAATCATTTCATAAAATCTTTTATTGGAGGAATATTTATAACCATTTGTATGACAGGTTTAGATCAAGATATGATGCAAAAAAACCTCACTTGTAAATCAATCAGAGACGCCCAAAAAAATATGATAAGTTTTAGTATTGTGCTTGTATTCGTAACAATCCTCTTTATGTTTTTAGGAGCTTTGCTTTACACGTTTAAAGAATTAAATAATATTAGTCACGTTGCGTTAGGAAACGATATTAGGACTGACCTATTATTTCCAGAAATTGCTTTAAATAGCGAACTTGGTATTTTATTAGGTATTAGCTTTATTCTTGGTCTTATTGCAGCTGCATACAGTAGTGCCGATAGCGCATTAACTTCACTCACCACATCATTTTGTGTAGATTTTCTAGGAATTAGCAAAAATACAAAAATCAACAAAAAGAAAAGGAAGAAGGTGCATTTGCTTATAAGTTTACTACTACTAATCACTATTATTATTTTCAAATATGTACTCTCCAGTAATGTTATTGATAGTCTTCTTACTGTAGCATCATACACGTATGGACCACTACTGGGTTTGTTTGCATTTGGACTGTTCACAAAAAGAAAATTAATCGGAAATTTTATTTACCTGATTGTTATCATTGCACCAATAATCACATATTTAATAAATTTAAGTCCAACTCTATTAAGTATCTTGAATGAAAATATATTTATAAATTGTGAAGAATCAATATGGAATTGCGCAAACCTCTACGCAAAAAATAAATTATATGTCTTTGGGTACGAATTATTACCAATAAATGGTTTGATTACATTTTTTGGTCTTTATCTTTGTTCAAAAAAAAATTATGAATAAATATTTGACAATTATATTAGTTTTTGTCTTTTTATTTTCTTGTGAAAATGAGGAAAATGTAATTGAACCAATAAGTCTTTCGGAAAACATAGAGATTTATGAAAGAGATTTAATAAGCAATGATTATATATTTGTTGTTGAGAACTCGTCAACCTATTCATATTTAATCAATAAGGAAGGTTATAAAATTTATGAATGGAATTTTGAAACTAGCTCTGGAAATGATCTGGAAATTTTATCTGATGGAAGTATAATTGGATTATTTAAAGACAATAATGCAACGATTGATTTTGGCGGTTTTGGCGGAACCGGTAAAATAATCGATATAAATAATAACACAACTTGGGAATATACTGTTAGCGACGATAATTCCATAGCTCATCACGATATAGAAATTCTTCCAAATGGAAATATTTTAATGATGATATGGGAAAGAATTCCAATTGATGAAGCCCTAGCAAATGGAGTTGATTTTAATACAGATATTTTTACTGAAAAAATAATTGAAATTAATCCAACGACAAATAATATTGTTTGGCAATGGCGAAGTTGGGAACACATAATTCAAGATAAATTTGAAGATTTACCCAACTTTGGAGACATAAATCAAAACCCTGAAAAAATAAACATTAATTATTCGATTGATAACCCTCCAGGCGGAAGCTTTTTTATAAATGGTGACATAATGCATGCAAATGGATTGGACTATGACCCAATAAATGATGTAATCTATTTGAGTGTCAATTACTATGACGAAATTTGGGTAATTGACCATAGTACAACCTCTGAAGAAGCTCAATCAAGTAATGGTGGTAATTATAATAAAGGTGGGGACTTAATTTACAGATTTGGCAACCCAAATACATATAATAGTTTGGGAACTAAAATATTTGATAAAAATCATTTTCCTAATCTGCTTGAGGATGGTGTTTTGGGTGAGGGAAATGTTTTAGTATATGTTAATGGCAACTCTGATGAACAATCGATTATATATGAATTGGAGATGCCAGAAAGTTTTAATTTGCAGTCAAATTTTAATAATGAGCCGAATATTATATGGAGTTACATTAACGACGATATATTCTCAGGCAAATTGTGTGGTGCTATTCGACTTTCAAACGGAAATACACTAATTACTGAATCTGATTTTGGATTGTGGGAAATTACATACGATGGAAATATCGCTTGGAAATACAGAAAAGATGAGACAACAAACTTTATTTGGAGATCTTACCACTACTCACCTGTCGGAGAGGTAAGTGAAAATCTTGGACTTCTTAATGACTAAACTGTGCCATTATGTCATAAATAATTATTTGGCATTTTTATTGAATTAACAAATTGGAATTAGAATAAAAAATTAAAGCAATGAAAAAAGGTAATATTAATGTTTCGGTCGAAAATATTTTCCCTCTTATTAAGAAGTTTTTATATAGTGATCACGAAATATTTTTAAGAGAACTGATAAGTAACGCTACTGATGCTACAATTAAATTAAAACACATTGCAAGTATCGGCAAGGAAAAAATAGATGTTGGCAACCCTATAATAGAGGTTAAAGTAGATAAAAAAGCAAAAAAACTACACATCATTGACCATGGTATTGGTATGACTTCTCAAGAAATTGAAAAATATATTAATGAAGTTGCATTTTCTGGTGCTGAAGAATTTCTTGATAAATATAAAGATACAGCCAAAGATGCAGGTATTATTGGGCATTTCGGTTTAGGTTTTTATTCTGCTTTTATGGTTGCAGAAAAAGTTGAAATAATTTCGAAATCCTATAAAAAATCTGCTGCAGCCCACTGGACATGTGATGGCTCACCAAATTACACGTTAGAAAAATCAGACAGAAAAGAAAGAGGAACTGAAATAATATTACATATTGATAAAGATTCTAAAGAGTTTTTAGAAGAGAGTAAAATTTCTGAATTACTTTCTAAGTATAATAAATTTATGCCTATTCCAATAAAATTTGGAACTAAGGAGGAAACACTACCAAAGTCTGAAAATGCAAAAGAGGATGAAAAACCAAAAACTATTGTTGTTGATAATATAATAAACAATCCAAGCCCAGCGTGGACAAAACCCCCAAAAGATTTGAAAGATGATGATTACAAGAGTTTTTACAGGGAGTTATACCCGATGCAATTTGAGGAGCCTTTATTTAATATACACCTAAACGTCGATTACCCATTTAATCTAACAGGAATATTATATTTTCCCAAAATTTCTAATGACTTAAATATCCAAAAAGATAAAATACAACTGTATCAAAATCAAGTTTTCGTAACAGATAATGTTGAAGGAATTGTGCCTGAATTTTTAACACTTTTGCGTGGTGTAATTGATTCTCCAGACATTCCCCTGAATGTTTCAAGGTCATATCTACAAGCTGATGGTGCTGTAAAAAAAATATCAGCCTACATAACAAGAAAAGTTGCCGATAAACTCAATAGTTTATTCAAAAAAGACAGAAAGGGTTATGAAGAAAAATGGAATGATATAAAGCTAATTATTGAATATGGGATGTTAAGTGAAGAAAAGTTTTTCGAAAAATCAGAAAAATTTACACTTTACCCGTCAGTAGATGGAAAATTTTACACATATGAGGAGTTGTTTAATAAAATAAAAGCTAAACAAACAGATAAAGATGACAAATTGATTATATTGTACGCTTCAGATAAAGAATCTCAGCATAGCTATATTGAAAAAGCAAAAAATAGTGGTTATGAAGTAATTCTACTAGATTCTCCAATTGTAAGTCATCTAATTCAAAAACTTGAATCAACAAAAGACAAAATTTCATTCGCTAGGGTTGACTCCGATCACATTGATAATCTGATTAAAAAAGACAAAAAACAGGTTTCCAAGCTTGACGATGAACAAAAGAAAAATCTTGAAGAATTGGTAAAATCTATTATTGGTGAGGATAGGTTTGTAGTAAAACTCGAGGCAATGGATTCTAAAGAAAATCCATTTATTATTACCAACCCTGAGTTCATGAGAAGAATGAAAGAAATGCAGCAAACAGGCGGTGGTGGGATGTTTGGAGCCGGAAATATGCCAGAAATGTATAATCTAGTTATTAATACAAATTCTGAAATTATTTCTTCAATAGTTAATACCAAAACAAAGAAAAAACAAGAGAGGCTGATTAATCAGAGTTTAGACTTAGCAAAATTATCACATGGGCTTCTAAAAGGTGAAGAACTTACAAATTTTATTTCTAGAAGCTTTGAAATAATTAAGTAATAATTGTGTAAATAGTTCACATTTTATATGGCTGTTTTTTTATTGCTATCTTTAGAGCCTTGAATTATGCTTTTGAGGTTTAGTTTGAAGGAATAATTCAAAACTTTGAAAATCTAAAATATACATCACATTGAATAAAGTAATTAAATTCATACTCGTTTTAGTTTTGTTTTTTTTATTCGGTGAGTTAAATGCACAATACAGTAAAAGTCATTACATTCCCCCAATTACTTCAACGGGAAATGGAGCTGCAGCCCCTCTAGACCAGTTTTTATATATTTCTACCCCCAGCGAAACTCCTGTAAATGTTACCATCAAACCACTTGGCTCAACGGAAATTAATGGAACAGCATCCAATACCAACCCATGGATCTATAATATTGGAACAGGCTCAAACACAAATTTGATTATCACAACAAATAATCTTGATGGAAACTCATTTTCAAATAAAGGGTTTATTGTTGAAGCAGAAGACTTAGTATATGTTTCCGTGCGACTGTTTGCTGGAAGCTATTACCAAGCAGGTAGTGTGGTAAGTAAAGGAACCGCTGCATTGGGAACAGAATTTAGAGCCGGAAGCTTTGAAAATGAAGGTAATTTAACCGGAAATACCCCTGCCAACTACACCAATTTTATTTCAGTTCTTGCTACTCAGGACAATACTACTGTTAACTTTAGTGAATTTGGAAATGGTGTGACTATTATTAATGGGATTCCAACAAATAATATAATTTTAAATTCAGGTGAAACATATTCCATAGCAATTACACCATACCCAAGCTCAACAAATTCTGCCAATGCTTCTGGCCTGATTGGAACTTTAATTCAATCTGACAAACCTATAGCTGTTAATTCAGGTTCATTTAATGGTAGTAATTCGAACTACAATGAAGGGGGTGGTCAGGATTTGGGAATTGATCAAGTTGCACCTTCAAATATTATTGGAGATGAATATATTTTTGTCAGGGGTCTGGGGCCTGATGAAGTTGAAAGGCCGTTAATTGTAGCCCATGAGGATAATACTGAGATATTTGTGAACGGAAATTTACAAACTGTAATTAATGCTGGAGATTATTACTCAATACCATCTACTTTTTATGGTGTAAGTTATTCTAATACAGTATATAACGGATTTGGAAATGTCAACGATGACGGATTTCCAGAAACCGAAAATGGGGTTTCCATAAATCCCGCTTTAAATGCAGACGATCAACCTCCGACAAACCAATCACACAATATGTATGTTAATACGAGTAAACCAGTTTTTGCATACCAAGTTATTGGAGGAATTAGACCTGGATCACAAGGGCCATTCGGTATAACTAATGGAGTAGCAAACGTAGGTCTCTTTTATGTTCCCCCGATAAATTGTAAAACACCTAAAAGTGTAAATAATATTCCAAATGTAAGTCAAATTGGCGATGAAATTTTCGGTGGCATAATTACCATTGTTACTGAAACAGGTGCAGATGTAACAATTAATGGAAATCCAATAGCCACTTATGGTGCAATTGCTGAAGTTGTAAATGCTAATACCCTCTATGAATCTTACACCGTTGAAGGTCTAATTGGAAATATAAATGTAGAGTCTACAGCACAAGTTTATGTTGCAACTTTTGGGGCATATGATTACGCTACTTTTGGGGGCTACTATTCGGGGTTTGAATTTAAACCTGAAATTATTCTTGAGACTCTTAATAACGAAGAAAATTTATGCATACCAAATTTAACTTTGAGTCTAAGTAGTATTTCTACATATGACCAATATCAATGGTATTACAATGGTGAATTAATTTCAGGTGCTAATCAAAACAACTATACACCAACTCAAGCAGGCTATTACCAAATTTCTGGATTTCTTGATGGTTGTGAGGGTACACTGCTTTCAAATAACATTCCTGTTAGTGCATGCCCTGAGGATTATGATAACGATGGTGTAAATGATAATATAGATGTTGATAATGATAATGATGGATTATTGGACTGTTTTGAGTCCTTAGGTAATAAGGAAATAAATTTAACAGATCCTGTTGGCGGAAATATAGAGGGATTATATAATTATACTTTTGATTTTTCAAACTCTGATGCTCAAAATTCAAATTGGATTGGAGATGAAATTGGTAATTGGGAAACTTCTGCACCCGCATCATATACCGACTCCGAAAATATTGAGCAAGATGGTTATATTTCTTTTTCCACGACATTTGATAATGAAATTAGTTTAGCAATTACTTACAGTTCTTTTTTCAATACAGACGGTAGCCCAAATTTAACCAATACTATTGGTAATGAAGAATGGTTTAGTCTAAGGGTTCCATTTGAAAAAACTATTACACTTATTGATCCTGATGATCAAATATTAATTGATACAAATTTTGACGGAATATTTGAAAGTGGTATAACTAATTTCTCAAATTTTGAAATAAGGTTTAGATTAAATGGTGAAAATTTGTCAAGTACTGACGCAACTTTTAAATTTCAAACTCATCTTACATCATTATTTGAAATGACACATTACAACTCCTCAGAAAGTCCTAATAATGCTATTTTTAACGTTACGGCAACATGTGTTCCTGTTGATAGCGATGGTGATGGTATTGTTGACGCAAGAGATTATGATAGTGATAATGACTCTATCCTAGATATTATTGAAGCTTCTGGGAGTAATTACATACCCATTTCAAATATTGATATTAATCAGAATGGATATGATGACATTTTTGAATCGAATTTTGTTCCGCTAGACTTCGATCAAGATGGAATTTTAGATTATCTTGATTTAGACTCTGACAATGATGGTATTTACGACATTATTGAGTCAGGGGGAGTCATAGTCAATGAAAATGATATACTTGACGGAAGTCTTAACGAAACCGAATTTGGTGAAAATGGATTAGCTGATATCTTAGAAACAAATATCGATAGTGGTAACCTAAATTATTCAGTTAATAATTCAAATGAAGATGATTTTTTTAACTATATAAATTTAGATTCTGATTCAGATGGTTGCTTTGATGTTATTGAAGCAGGGTACACTGACAATGATCAAAATGGTATTTTAGGTTCGGAACCTGTCACTGTAGAAGAAGATTCTGGTCTTGTTACATCTGGAGTTGATGGTTATAGCCAACCAATTAATAACGATTATTTAATAAATGCACCCATAACCTTTGATATTCAACCTGAGGAAGAAGTTGTTGTTTGTGAAGAGGGAACATTACAAATTATAATTGAATCATCAAATATTGAAACTTTCCAATGGGAGTCATCAGTAGATGGAATAAATTGGAGTCAATTGATTGACAATGAATACTATTCAGGCACTAATGCGTCAATTTTAGAAATAAATAATGTTCCTTTATCACTCAACAACTTTAAGTATAGAGCATTAGTTGACAGAGAGGGTTTTGG
>CACLCL010000009.1 GCA_902605445.1 uncultured Bacteroidota bacterium
TTGAGTTAAATCAAATACGCCAAAACCATCAGCATCGGCATCACAATAAATTAAATCTTGAGGTAAATTTGCTGAAGGAGCTGTAATTACTTCTAATGCAAGAGATGTAGTTGTAAAACATGATGTATTAATATTTGTAACTCTTGCAAATACCGTTTGTGGGTTGGTGACATTGGAATAGGGAGTAGAAAGTATATTAATATCATCGATTGCATCCTGCTCAGTTAGGAAATAACTAACACTGTAATTTGGATTACCATTTGTTATCTCAATATTTTTTAATGTCAAATCAATTTCTGTTAAACCATCTGCTATATTATCATCACAAACCTCAAGAGGAGTTGGCTCAGTAATGTCAGGTGGACTATTGACAACCACTGTCTGAGTTGTTGTTGTTGGACATTCTCCAGTTGTAGTATAGCTTAATTCATATGAATCACCCGGAATTGCATTTGAAATTGTTCCTGTAGCAGAGTCTAACAATGAACCATCGACAGGATCCACTACAAATTGAAATATTCCGCCTGTAACTCCAAGAACAGTAGCTGTCGCACCATCACAGGTTGGAGTTAATTCAAACGATGAATCGTCCGCTGGTAGACTATTTACAGAAATAAGAGTTGTTGTAGAACATTGAATGTTAGTTCCATTCGTAGTATAGTTCACTAGATAGTTAGTATTGAACGATCCTCCAGTAATCGTACCAGTAGATGGATCAATCACTGCACCATCTGTTGGTGCCTGGTCAAAACTAAAGGTACCTCCACCAACACCAAGAACAGTAGCTGTAGCACCATCACAGGTTGGAGTTAATTCAAATGATGAATCGTCAATATTTCCGTAACTTATACTGATTTCATCAGAAACAATACAATCTTGATCGTTAACAAAAACAGTGTATATTCCAGAGTTTGGTGAACTTACAACCAACTGGGAACTTATTTCTCCATTGATAATATTTCCATCTAAAGCCCACTCATAAGTTGCACTATCAGTTCCAATATCTGCATCAATCGTTACATCATCTGAATCACTACAAAGTATTAAATCATCGCCAAGATTAACATCAAAGGGAGGCTCCTCAACAGTTACAGTAATTTGATCTTCAACAATAATCGGAATTCCTGTACAAGTTGTGTAGGTTACCCTTGCTGTGAAAGTTTCCGTTTCACTAACATTTGTTTCGAAATTTGGATCTGTTGAAATTATATTACCATTACTATCTAACCACTCAAATACAATTATGCTATCACCAGATGGTGTAAATCTCCATGCCTCTTCAGTTGTGGACCAAGGTGCATCAGAACTATTTCTTCCTGGTGGCACATAGCCTTGATTTCCTGCATTATTTTGAATACCCAAAGCTGCAGTACCCTGATTAAAATTTGTACAAGCATTTTTTTCAGCAATATATATATCAATTACATTTGTAGTTTCATATAAGACGGCCATGTGAGTTGCTTTCAATTCATTGCAACTATACATTGGAACATTGTAAAAACTTACAGCTAATACCCGATTAGGATACTGTCCAATTATTTCCCAAGCAATTTCTTCATCATCCCAAAGAGGTGAAGGATATATATCGTGAACGGGAGTGAAAATATTTCCTTCTGCAATTGCAGGTTGACTGTTGTTAGGTATGTCATATGTTGCATTGTTTTGCAAAAAATAGTCATTACCCATATCATTAGGATCAACCTCAAATCTAATTAGTCCATTTGAACCAACCTGAAATTGCTGTTCTAAATTCCCAAAAAAACAAAAGTCAAAAGGAAGATTTTGTGGGCTATCCCAAGCATCATCAATGTTAGTATTTAGAGAATTGGATAAACCACTAAATGGAAATGGTGGTACGAAGGGGATTTCTTGAAAAGTGTAGGAATCTGTCTCACCAATTTCTAAAAAGTCAGCACTAAGCTGAACAGTAGTTTCACAAACAAGAGTTACATCATCTCCGGCACTAACATAAGGATTTCCAGGGGTGGATGCCCCAACAATTATTTGAACTTCAGAAACCTCTGAAGAGCAATTATTATAATCCGTGACAACTAGAGTAACATTATACAATCCAGCATTTGAGAAAGAATATTGAATATTTTCACCTAAGCCAGTGTTACCATCCCCAAAATTCCATTGATATGTGGCATTTTCACTTATTCCATTTGAAAATTGACCTATCCCTGTAAAATCGATAGTTTCATCTACATCAACTTCAATCGAACCATTATTAACACCTGGGGCAGATGTTATAGATGAGGCAACATCTTGACATGGCTCAAAACAACTTATTATAGCTTCCCATCCACTGGCCTGTGCTGCTCCATTGCTGAAAAATTGAATGGTTAGACAACCCGTTGGGTTGTCTGCTTGAATAAAACCTGGACTTGATGTAGCTGTTGTCCCAGAAAATACACCAAATTGGGTTGCTGATGTATCGTCTCCATTGTAGATTATTAAACCATCACCATTTCCATTTTGAACAGGCTGGGTAGTAAAAGATTGAAAATCTAACTGAATAGTTTGGGTTGGGCTTTCTGGACATATAGTAATTGTATAATCTTCGTTCGCTGAATATACACCATTTGGTCCTCCAGAATCATAGAATGTGCCATTACAAATATTGATAGTACCTCCATCACTTATTAAAACGTCTTGAGAAAAGACAAGATATGGAAAAAAAATTATCCAAATTAATATTTTTAAATCTTTACTCATTTATATTTTCTAGGTAATATATTAATCAAATAATCTGTGTTATCTACTCTGTAAATTTGGTTTTTCTTCGATTCAAAATCAAAATCATACAAAAGTGGGTTGAAGTCATTTATATCAAAAATTGGGTTTGAATTTATTTTTTTTACTAAACTCAATTTTTTTATTTCCTCATTTTTATAATATTTTTTTTTAAGAATCTCTACCCTGTTCCTGAGTATATCCTTTATATTCAGCAATAAAGGATTTATGTTTAAAATTCTTTTATATGTAGATTCCCCGTAAGCTTCTAAAATATATTTTATTTCAATATCATTCAATGGACTATGTACATTTTCATTAAATTCAATTGTCCATGAATTGTAATTTTTATTTTGAGACTCAATATTATGAATTGAAATCAAAAAAAATAAACTTAAAAGCAAAATGATTCTCCTCATATTATTATCTGTAAGTAAGCTAATTTAATTTTTTTTTTTTAATTCCAAGGCTACTCTATTAAAATGATTTATTTCTGATTTGAAAAATTTAACTATATTAGGCATGATAATTGTAAAGTAGTATTCGAATAAAAAATTAAGATATGAGGATAAATGATAAAGTTCTACTTAGTGATGATGAAATAGGTGATAACCATATTTCAACATCAGATATTACACCATTAAGAAAAGACGCCTTTGATAAATCTGATGAAGAGAAAATCGCTATTATTCAAGAACATGTAAAGGAAATAATGGATACTCTAGGATTAGATTTAACAGACGATAGCTTACGAGGTACACCTAAAAGAATCGCAAAATCTTATGTTAATGAGTTATTTTGTGGTCTAAACCCAAAAAATAAACCTAAAGCATCAACATTTGAAAATAAATATAACTATGAAGAAATGCTTGTTGAAAAAGACATAACTCTTTATTCTACATGTGAACATCATTTTTTACCTATAGTAGGTAAAGCCCATGTAGCCTACATTTCAAACGGTAATGTAATTGGCATTTCAAAGATTAATAGGATTGTTGAATACTATGCCAAAAGACCGCAGGTACAAGAAAGGCTTACAAAACAGATTGTTAAAGAGTTGAAAAAGGCATTAAATACTGACGATGTAGCATGCGTAATTGATGCTAAACACCTTTGCGTAAATTCAAGAGGAATTAAAGATGTTTCATCAAGTACAGTTACTAGTGAATTTGGTGGGAAATTCAAATATGACAATACTACCAAAGAAGAATTTTTAAAATATATCCAATTAGATACTTCATTCAATGGAATTTAAAATGTAATTTTATTACATGGAATCCGTTGCGAGCCAAAAAATAAAAATTTATAACAGCCTTACTGGTAAAAAAGAAATATTCAACCCGGTTTCTAAAAACCGGGTTGGAATGTATGTATGTGGTCCAACTGTTTACAGTAATGTTCATTTGGGTAACCTAAGGACCTTCACCTCCTTTGATATAATGTTTCGATACTTATCTCATATTGGATATAAAGTGAGATATGTTAGAAATATTACTGACGTTGGTCATCTTGAAAATGATGAAGATTTTGGAGAAGATAGAATCGATAAAAAAGCAAGAAGTGAGAATATTGAGCCAATGGAGGTTGTTCAAAAATACACTTGTGATTTTCACGGGGTTTTAAGAAGATTCAATTTACTTCCTCCAAGCATTGAGCCTACTGCCACTGGACATATTATTGAGCAAATAAACTTAATTAAGATTTTAGTTGATAAAAATCTTGCATATGTAAAAAATGGTTCTGTATATTTTGATGTTTTTGAGTATAATAAAAAGTATAAGTATGGAATATTAAGTAAAAGAGATTTAGGTGACTTAATCCATAATACTAGAAACACTAAAGGACAGAGTGATAAAAAAAACCCTCAAGATTTTGCCTTGTGGAAAAAAGCAAAATCAAATCACATAATGAAGTGGGGTTCACCATGGAGTGTTGGCTTCCCAGGATGGCATATTGAATGTACAGCTATGAGTAACAAATACCTGGGAGACCTATTTGATATTCACGGCGGTGGGATTGACCTTAAATTTCCTCATCATGAATGCGAAATTGCACAAGCAAATGCATGCTTTGGTACCAATGCAGCCAACTTTTGGGTTCATGCTAATATGCTTACACTAAATGGAGCTAAAATGTCAAAATCAACAGGAAATAATATTCTTCCAAATGAAATTTTTTCATTAGGCTCTCCTTTTTTAACTAAAACATTTAGCGAATCCTCGGTTAAGTTTTTTATGTTACAAGCGCATTACAGAAATGTTCTTGACATTGGTAACGATGCTTTAATTGCTTCAGAAAGGGGTTTCCAAAGAATAAAAGATGCTATTGATATTTTAAAGAATATTAAGACTTTCTCTAAAAAAACATCATTTAATGTAAAGAATTGGATTAGTGATTGTTACGATGCAATGAATGATGACTTTAATACTCCGATTCTAATATCACATTTATTTGAAGTTGTAAAATTTATTAATAAACTTAATATTGGTCAAGCCAAGATTACTAAAGCTGATTATAATAAATTGCAAAACACGATTAAATTATTTATGACTGATATTATGGGCTTAGATATTGCTAATAAATCATCTTTCAAAAATGATAAATTTGATCAAATAATCAATGTTTTATTAGAACTTAGAAAAGATGCTAGAAAAAATAAGGATTATAAAATGAGTGATAGGATTAGAGATATGCTGAAGGAAAAAGGTATTTCCATTAACGACTCTGATGATAACTCTTCATACACTATTGATTAATTAAAATGAAAAAATTAGCATATCCACTTATTTTGATAATTAAATTTTATCAAATGGCCATATCTCCATACTTTCCTGCAAGATGCAGATATAATCCAACCTGTTCACACTACTCAATTGAAGCTCTCAAAAAACATGGTCTATTTTTTGGCTCGTATTTAATGGTAAAAAGAATATTAAGTTGCCATCCGTGGGGTAAATCTGGATATGATCCTGTTCCTGAAAAATTTAAAAGAAAATAGTTATGGAAATATTACAATTTATTTGGGACCCCTCAGAATCAATTTCAATTTTTGGAAAATTTAATTTATACTACTATAGTTTAATGTGGATGCTTGCATTTGGTCTTGGTTTTTATATAATGCAAATAATATATAAGAAAGAAGGCTTATCTATGGAAAAGCTTGATTCACTTTTTGTTTATACAATTTTAGGTACTATGATTGGAGCACGCCTCGGTCATGTAATATTTTATCAGATTGAACTATTTGAACAAGATTTTTTTAGTGTTTTCCTGCCCTTTAGATTTAATCCTACATTTGAATTTACAGGGTTTCGTGGATTGGCAAGTCATGGAGCTACAATTGGGATAATTACGGCTATGTACTTATATAATTCAAGAGTATTAAAAAAATCAGTGCTTTGGATTCTTGATAGAATTTTAATTCCAGTAGCAATTGGGGGAGCTTTTATCAGAATAGGTAATTTTTTTAATTCTGAAATTGTGGGAAAAGAAACTTACAGTGAATTTGGAGTAGTTTTTAAAAAGTTAGGAGAGGATTTTGCTAGACATCCAGCCCAATTGTATGAAGCTTTAAGTTATTTCATAATTTTTTTCATTGTAGCACATATTTACTGGCGAACAGATAAAGTTAAAAACAACGGTTATCTATTAGGATTTTTCTTTATACTACTTTGGGCTAGTAGATTTATCATTGAATTTTTCAAAGAAGCGCAAGTTGATGGTAGAGAAGATTGGATTTTTGGAATGAATACTGGTCAAGTACTAAGTATACCATTTATACTAATAGGATTTTATCTAATGTTTAGAAAAAAATTTAAGTAAATTATTTGTCCCTGAATTTTTTTAAAGTGTCCTTCATAATGGGAGTAGCAACAAAAACCGACGAATAAGTTCCTACTACAACACCTACAATTAAGGCAAACAATAATCCCCTAAGTGAATCAGCTCCAAAAATAAACATTGCCAATAATACAAAAAGTGTTGTAAAAGATGTATTAAGTGTTCTTGAAAGCGTACTATTAAGTGCCGAATTTACAGTTTTTTCAAAATCCCAAGATGTATACTCAGATAAAAACTCTCTTATTCTATCAAATACAACAACAGTATCATTTAAAGAATAGCCAATAACTGTTAAAATTGCAGCTATGAATGCTTGATCGATTTCCATGCTAAATGGCATGAACTTATATGTTAATGAAAATATACCAAGAACAATTAAGACATCATGGAATACAGCAGCAACTGCTCCAAGGGAAAATTGCCATCGTTTAAACCTAAACAGAATATATAAGAATACAACAACAAGAGAACCAATAACAGCTAAAAAGGATGATTGCTTAATATCATCAGCAATCGTGGGACTAACTTTACCGGACATCATTTTACCTACATCATTTTCAGCTTCCAAAAACTGACTATAACTATAATTTTCTGGAAGGAAGTTCTGCAAAGACTCAAATAACTTTTTTTGAACTTCTTCATCCGCATCTGCTGAGTTTTGATCAACATTGTACTTGGTTGAAATTTTGAGTTGATTTGGGCTTCCAATTGTTTTAATTTCTGAGCTTCCAAAAACTAAATCTGTAGATTTTTTTACCTCTTCGATGTTTACATCATTTGCAAATCTTACTGTATATGTTCTACCGCCCAGAAAATCGATTCCTTGATCTAAACCACTTGTAAAAAGTGAAAAAATCCCAGATGATATAATTACACCCGAGATAAAGTAAGTAATTTTTCGCTGCTTTAAAAAATCAAATTTCAAATTCCTAAATAGACCTTTAGTAACTGGCGTTGAAAATGACAACCTGGAACCTCTATTTAAATCCCAACTTACAAGTAGTCTTGTAATAAAAATTGCTGTAAATAAAGAGGTTATAATTCCGATTAATAGCGTTGTAGCAAAACCTTTGATTGGTCCAGTACCAAAAGTGTAAAGAATTAGGGCTGTTAATCCAGTTGTAATATTTGCATCTAATATTGATGAAAGTGCATTTTGATAACCATCAATAATTGCTATTTTTTCCTTTTTACCTTTATACAATTCCTCTCTGACTCTTTCATAGATCAGAACATTAGCATCAACAGCTATACCAATGGTTAAAACAATACCTGCTATTCCAGGAAGCGTTAAAACGGCACCTAAGCCAGAAAGAATACCAAAAATTAATAGGATATTCAATATCAGGGCTATATTGGAATATATACCAACTTTACCATAGTAAAATATCATCCATAATAGAACTAATACAAGAGCAATAAGAAAAGAATTTGTACCAGATTTTATAGCCTCAATACCTAATGAAGGTCCAACTTCATCAGCTTGAATAATATCAGCTGAAGCTGGCAATTTTCCAGCTCTCAGTACATTGGCAAGGTCAATGGCTTCGTTTAGTGTAAATGAGCCTGAAATTTCACTGTTACCCCCTGAAATTGCTCCACTGGTTACTCCAGGAGCGGAATAAACTGTATTATCTAGAACAATAGCAATTTGAGATCTATTCTCATATGCCTCACCTGTCATTTGTTCCCATATTTTTGCTCCTTTTGTATTCATTTGCATACTAACAGTAGGAGTGATTCCATCAACTGAATAGGACTGGCGGGCATCTGTAATTACTGATCCACTTAATTTTGGTGTATCATCAATATTTCCCCTTATGGCATATAAGTCAACAATCTCTTCTCCATCATCCAATAATTGAGGAATTCCCCAAATTAATTTCGCATACCTAAATTGTTGACCAAGTTCTTGTTGAACCTCAGTGTAGGACAAGTACTCGTTAATTTTTGGAATATCCTTTGAATTAAATGAATATATAATAGGACCATTTGGATATCCAACACCTTTTACAAGATCTAAGATTGGATTCTCTTCAATAGCAAGGGAATCAGAACTGGAACCAAGTAATTCTTCAACTTCAGAAACTTCAGTTTGTTCAACTTCTGAGCTTTTATCCTTATTTATCCTCTTTATAATTTCATTTGCCCTGCTTAAAAATGGTCTTAAATTTTCTCCTTTAAATGTATCCCAAAACTCAAGTTGCGCAGTACTCTGAAGTAATGATTTTACTCTTTCAACGTCCTTAGCACCAGGCAATTCAACTAAGATTCTAGCAGAGTTTCCTAATCTTTGAATATTTGGCTGAGTAACACCAAATTTATCAATTCTCTTTCTTAAAACTTCAAATGCTGAAGTAATAGACTCATCGATTTTTGTTTTTAAAATTGATTGAACTTCAGAATCCGACATATTAAAATTAATCTCCTCACTAAGAGTTCTATTTGCAAATATTTCAGGAGAGGCTAAAATTTTATCACCTTTAATTTGGTCAAATGCTAAGAAAAAATCTTCTAAATAGGTGTTTTGACTATTTTTTTGCATTTGCTCTGCATTTAAAAGAGCCTGATTAAATGTAAGATCTTTACTGTTATTTGAAAGATTTTGTAAAATATCTTTTACTGAGATTTGTAAAATTACATTTATTCCGCCTTTTAAATCAAGACCTAAATTTATAGCTCTTTCTTTTACTTCATCATATGTGTAATCAGCAATACCTATATCAAATACTGAAATGTTTGATAATGAGTCCAGAAAATTTAGTTTTTCCTGAATTCTTTTTTTATCAAAATCAACTTCTTGTTCGCTGATTCTGTTATTTGCAAAATTTATAGCATTATTTTCAACCTGATTAGATTTGAAAGTAAACGAAAGTTGGAATACACTAACAATTCCAAAAATCAGCGCAAATAATTTTACCAAACCTTTGTTTTGCATAATTAGTTTTTATGAAAGTGGTGCAAATATATAATTTCAGAGGTAAACTGACAATATATTTAGTGTAATAATTAAAGACTGGTATTGGTTTATATATCCAATAATGAGTTTGTCATGCTTACACCCTCAGCACTTTCTCTTAAATTTTTCATTTCGTCAGAATTTAATTTCAATTCTATAATATTTTCAATACCATTTTTACCTAGAACGATGGGGACACCTATACATAGATCCTTTAAACCATATTCTCCGTCAAGCATTACAGAGCATGGGAAAACTTTTTTGTGATTACATGCAATAGATTGAACTAAAGAACTTACAGCTGCGCCAGGTGCGTACCATGCGGATGTTCCCAAGAGCTTTGTAAGTGTAGCTCCTCCAATTTTAGTTTCCTCTGCAACTTGATTTAGCCTTTTTTCAGAAATTAATTCAGAAACCCTGATACCATTTCTTGTGGCCATTGACGTTAGTGGAACCATGCCTTTATCGCTATGACCGCCTATCACCATTCCATCAATATCACTTATTGGGGATTCAAGGGCTTCAGCTAATCTATATTTAAACCTAGCAGAATCCAATGCACCACCCATTCCAATTATCCTGCTGGAAGGTATTGATGTGGTTTTATGGACGAGATAAGTCATAGTGTCCATTGGATTGCTAACAACTATTAAGATTGAATCAGGGGATTCTTTTAATAAATTTGATGCTACATCTTTTACTATACCTGCATTTATACCAATCAATTCTTCTCTAGTCATTCCTGGTTTCCTAGGGATTCCAGATGTAATTACACAAATTTGACTATTAGATGTCTTTGAGTAGTCATTTGTGGTTCCGACTATTTTAGTATCAAAGTTGTTTAATGACGCGGTTTGCATCAAATCCATTGCCTTGCCTTCAGCAAAACCTTCTTTAATATCCAAAATAACAACTTCAGATGCAAAATTTTTGATTGCTATGTATTCAGCACAACTTGCACCCACAGCACCAGCACCAACAATAGTAACTTTCATATTAAATTATTTAAGCGTCAATATTTGCATAAACTGCATTATTCTCAATAAACTCTCTTCTAGGTGGAACATCATCACCCATCAACATTGAAAAAATCCTATCTGCTTCAACACCGTTTTCAATTTCTACTTTTCTAAGTGTCCTGTGCTCAGGATTCATAGTTGTATCCCATAATTGTGATGCATTCATTTCACCCAGGCCCTTATATCGTTGGACTTTTGTGCCATCTCCGAATTTCATCATTATACTATCCCGCTGATCATTGTTCCAAGCATACTCTTTCTTAGTTCCTTTTTTTACTAGATATAAAGGGGGAGTTGCGATATAAACATGTCCGTTTTCAACCAACTCTTTCATGTATCTAAAGAAAAATGTTAAAATTAATGTTGAAATATGACTTCCATCAATATCAGCATCACACATTATAACAACTTTATGATATCTTAGTTTTTCTATGTTGAGTGCCTTACTATCTTCCTCAGTACCTATAGTAACCCCAAGTGCAGTAAAAATATTTCTTATCTCCTCGTTTTCAAAGACCTTGTGCTGCATTGCCTTTTCAACATTCAAAATTTTTCCTCTTAATGGTAAAATAGCTTGAAAAGCTCTATCTCTTCCTTGTTTTGCGGTTCCACCTGCTGAATCCCCCTCAACTAAGAAAACTTCACATTTAGATGGATCTTGCTCAGAACAATCAGAAAGTTTTCCAGGCAATCCTCCAATACTCATAACGGATTTTCTTTGTACCATTTCCCTAGCCTTCTGAGCTGCATGTCTGGCTTGCGCAGCCAAAATTACCTTTTGAACAATGGTTTTTGCATCTTCTGGATGCTCTTCAAGATAATCTCTCAACATTTCAGATACTGCTTGACTGACACATGCTGAGACTTCTTTATTTCCTAATTTTGTTTTTGTTTGACCTTCAAATTGAGGTTCAGCGACTTTTACAGAAATAATTGCAGTTAGACCCTCTCTGAAATCATCGCCTGAAATCTCAAATTTTAATTTATCTAACATTCCTGATGATTCAGAATATTTTTTTAGTGTATGGGTTAATCCTCTTCTAAAACCACTTAAATGAGTACCTCCTTCATGTGTATTAATGTTATTTACATATGAGTGTAGATTTTCTGAGTAAGAAGTATTATATATCATAGCGACCTCAACAGGAACACCATTTTTTTCACCTTCGAATGCTATTACATCTTTCATGATCGGCTCTCTCGTGTCGTCTAAAAATCTTATAAACTCAATTAATCCATCCTTTGAGTAAAATTCCTCGTATTTATCGTTTCCTTTATCATCTTTATTTCTTTTATCAGTAATAGTGATTGTTATTCCCTTATTTAAAAACGACAACTCTCTAAGTCTAGTCGCAAGAATATCGTAACTATATGTATGGATATCTTTAAAAATTGTTTTATCAGGTAAAAATGTTACAATTGTTCCTGTTCTTTCAGATTTACCAATTTCCTTAACAGGCTCTATAGACTTACCTTTTTGGTATTCCTGAGTCCAGATTTTTCCATCTCTGTGAACAGTTGCAGTAAGTTTTTCAGAGAGAGCATTTACACAACTAACTCCAACACCATGAAGACCCCCAGAAACCTTGTAAGAGTCTTTATCAAACTTACCACCCGCCCCTATTTTAGTCATAACAACTTCAAGTGCAGAGACACCCTCCTTTTTATGCATCCCAACAGGGATACCACGACCATTATCCTCTGTTGTAACGGAATTATCTTCATTAATGATAACTGAAATTCTATCACAGTGACCAGCCATTGCTTCGTCAATAGAGTTATCAACGACTTCATAAACCAGATGGTGTAGACCTCTTGAACCAACATCTCCAATATACATTGAAGGTCGCATTCTAACGTGCTCCATACCCTCTAATGCCTGAATACTATCTGCTGAGTATTTAGCTTTATTTTCACTCATAATTTTTTTGTAAAATAGTTAGTTTAAAAAATAGTTTTTTTATTCATACAAAATGACCAAAAAAACTATTTTTCAAATATACAAAAAAAGCACCCTCAACAGATTAAAATAAGTATTATTTGGAATATAAGTTATTAACAATTTTTTTTAAAAATTGACAACTAGTAGGCATCTTTATGAACCTTCGAAATAGCCCTACCTGAAGGTTCATTTAATGACTTGAAAGCTTCATCCCACTCCAAGGCAATTTTAGTGCTGCACGCAACTGATGGTTCTTGAGGTACAGACATCGCAGCAGTATTAGAAGGAAAGTGATTTGAAAATAAAGTCCTATAATAATATTCCTCTTTGGATGTTGGTGTTTGTATTGGAAACTTGATCTTTGCATCTTTCATTTGCTGATTTGATATGTTTTTTTCAACATATTCTTTTATGGAATCAATCCAACTGTATCCAACACCATCACTAAACTGCTCTTTTTGTCTCCACAATATTTCCGGAGGTAGATATTCTTCAAAAGCTTTTCTCAATATCCATTTTTCAATTCTTTCAGAGTTAATCATTTTATCATTTGGATTTAGAGACATTGCAACATCAATAAATTCTTTGTCTAAAAATGGTACTCTACCTTCAACACCCCAAGCTGCTAGACTTTTATTAGCACGCAAACAGTCATACATATGTAATTTTTTATATTTTCTTACTGTCTCATCATGAAACTCTTTGGGGTTTGGTGCTTTATGAAAATACAAATAACCCCCAAATAATTCATCAGCACCTTCACCTGACAAAACCATTTTAATTCCCATAGATTTTATCACTCTTGCCATTAAATACATTGGAGTTGAGGCTCTTACAGTCGTAACATCATACGTTTCCAGATTATATATAACATCTCTAATTGCATCCAATCCTTCTTGAACAGTAAAGACTATTTCGTGATGAATGGTGCCAATAAAATCTGCAACTTTTTTTGCGGCTAATAAATCTGGTGAATCTTTCAAGCCAACAGAAAAAGAATGTAATTGAGGCCACCAAGCTGGTTTTTTATTATTTGTTTCAATTCTTTTTTCAGAGAATTTTTTTGCAATTGCAGACGTAATTGATGAATCTAAACCACCTGAAAGGAGCACGCCATAGGGAACATCACTCATAAGTTGTCTATGTACAGCATTTTCAAGTGATGCTTTGAGTTTAGTAATATTTGATTTTACATTCATTACATTTTCGTAAAGCTCCCAGTCTCTTGAATACCACTTTTTAAATCCTTTTTTTGAACTTTGAAGATAATGGCCGGGGGGGAACAATTCAATTTTTCTACAATGTCCTTCTAGTGCTTTAAGCTCTGATGCTACAAAGAAAACATCATTATCATCCCAACCTATGTACAGAGGAATAATACCCACGTGATCACGGGCTATAAAATATTCTCCACTGTAAGAATCATATATTGCAAAGGCAAATATTCCATTCAACATATCCAGGAAATTTGGCCCATATTTTTCATACATTGGAAGAATAACCTCACAGTCACTTTTGGTTGAAAATTTATAATCAGGAAAATTTTTTCTTAAAACTGCATGATTATAAATTTCTCCATTTGCGGCAAGTATTAATCTTTTGTTGTGACTATACAAAGGCTGTTGACCGGATGAGGGATCAACGATTGCAAGTCTTTCGTGCGCCATGATAACATCATCAGATGAAAAAATACCACTCCAATCAGGACCACGATGTCTGACTAATTTAGCCATTTCTAAAACTTTTGATCTTAATTTTTTGTCCTTACCTGTATTAAATGCACAAACAATACCACACATAATTTAAATTTTTAACAAAAAAAATAAAAAAACTATTAATATTAAATATATAAAACCATTTTAATTAAAAATTATATATATAAACAAATTTTTAATTGAAAAATTATATTAAAAATAGTATTTCAGGTGCTTAAAATTGAAAAAATAAAGCTATGGTACTTTTAAATATTTATGAGATTGTAATGAAATTTTCCATTTTGGATTTTGCTTAACGAAATCTACCATTAATGGCATAACAATGTCTCTTTTACTCCATTCAGGCTGTAAATACAAAACAGCTTTACTATTTACCTTTTTTGCTTGTTCTTCAGCAAATATAAAGTCATGTTTGTTATATATGATAATTTTTAACTCATTGGCATGAAAATATACCTCATCCATTGGTTTTTTAGCTTTTTTTGGAGACAAACATATCCAATCCCAATCACCTGTTAAGGGATAAGCTCCAGATGTCTCAATGTGTATTTTTTTATTAGCCTTTTTCAACTCTCTAGTTAATGGATACATATTCCACATCAAAGGCTCACCACCAGTAACAATAACATACTCTGAGAATTCTTTAGACATTTTTACTATCTCATTTACCGAAATAATTGGATGAGCCTTATGATCCCAGCTTTCTTTTACATCGCACCAATGACAACCAATATCGCAACCGCCAGTTCTAATAAAATAAGAGGCTGTACCTCGGTAATAACCCTCACCCTGAATTGTATAGAATGATTCCATAATTGGTAACATCTCACCCTTTCCTAAAAGTAACTTTGTCTTTTTATCCATTTCAAAACAAATATAAAAATCTTAATATCTATATTTACTAAGCCAATCAAATATTTATAAATGCTTAAATCAGGTACAAGAATAAATAAATTTTTAAGCGAAGTAGGGTATTGCTCAAGACGACAAGCAGATTCTCTTATTGAGCAAGGGCGAGTTTATGTTGACAGAAAACCTGCAAAAATGGGAATGAAGGTTTTTGAAGATGATTTGATTGAAGTTGACGGTGAAAAAATAAATCAAATAAAAAAGAAAAAAATATTCATTGCACTTAATAAACCAAAGGGTATTGTATGTACAACAAATTCGGATGTTGAAGAAAATAATATTATCGATTTTGTAAACTATCATGAAAGAATTTTCCCTGTTGGAAGGCTTGATAGATCAACTACAGGTTTAATTCTTTTAACAAATGATGGGGAAACAGCCAATCAAATATTAAAAACATCAAATAATAACGAAAAAGAATATCTAGTAAAAGTAAATAAACCAATATCAGAGTCTATTCTTAAAAAAATGAGTGAAGGAATTCCAATGTTAGGAAAGAAAACAAGAAAATGCTCAATTAAAAAACTAAAAACAAACCAATTTAAAATAATTTTAACCCAAGGTTTAAATAGACAAATTCGAAGAATGTGCAACTATTTCGATTTTAAGGTGGTTTCACTTGTCAGAACCAGAATAATGAATATAAAATTAGATATTCCTGAAGGGAAATATAGACTACTAAATGAAAATGAAATTAAAAGCTTAAAGAATAAAATATGAACGGACTTTTAAGTAAAGTTGACATAATTAAAAATATGAACAATCTTTCTAATCATTGGAGACTTGAGGATATCTATTTGAAGGCTAATTTTGATTTTAAAAGCTTTTCAGATGCAATAACGTTTATGTCAATAGTCAGCAAAAAATGTGATAAACTTAACCATCACCCAAAATGGACAAATGTTTATAATAAAATAGAAATAGAACTTTACACACATGATGCTCGTGGAATAACTATTAAAGACTTTGAACTTTCATCATTTATAGATGAGGTATTTAGTAAGAATTTTAAATAAAAAATGAAACCTAAAACAAAATTAAGAATTAGAAGAGCTCATAGATATCTTGGAGTTTTTTTGGGAATACAATTTTTATTTTGGACTGTAAGTGGGCTATATTTTAGTTGGACAAATTTAGATAAAATTCATGGAAACCAATTTAAAAGAAGTCCTATTCCTAAGAAGTTTTCTAATCTTTTGAGTCCCTCTGAAATTACCCACAACGGTGGAATTAATTCAATTGAAATTAGAGAAATTGCAGGAAATCCATACTATTGGATTAATAATGAAAAACTATATAATGCATATAGTGGAGAAGTTAAGGAAGGTATTAATAAGCAAGAAGCTTTAGATATTGCATCAAAAAATATGAATGAAGCACTTAGATTTAAATCAATAAAAAAAATTAGCAAAGCTGGAAACCATCATGAGTACAGAGAAAAATTATTACCAGCATATGTGATAGCTTACGATTCGAAAGAAAATATTAAAGCTTATGTTTCAGTTTCAGACGGAAAATTTCAAACCGTCAGACACAGAGATTGGAGATGGTTTGATTTTCTTTGGATGACACATACAATGGATTATGAAGGAAGAGATGATTTTAATAATAAAATATTGAGGATATTTTCTCTTCTTGGCTTAATTACAGTTTTTAGTGGTTTTTTATTGTATTTTGTGTCCTCTAAAACACTTCAGAAAATATTTAAAAAATGAAACTAATTCCTTTTCATTTAGCAATACCAGTTCACGATATAGAATTATGCAGAAAATTTTATAAAGATATTTTAGGGTGCATTGAAGGAAGAAGTGATAAAGATTGGGTTGACTTCAATTTTTTTGGACATCAATTAGTTATTCATTATCAGGAAAAATCAAGAAATTTAGAAAATGAAAATCAAGTGGATGGCAAAAGTGTTCCAATACCCCACTTTGGATTAATTTTAGAATGGGATACATTCACAAATTTTGCAAAAAACTTAAAAGCAAAAGGTGTAAAATTTGTAATAGAACCCTACATACGTTTTAAGGGTCAAGCAGGTGAACAGGCCACGATGTTTTTCAAGGATCCCTCCGGCAATGCACTTGAATTTAAATCATTTAAAGACCATGATCAAATATTTGCTACTTAATTAACCTTTGTATGCTAACAAAGTATTTTTTAATAGCATAGCTATAGTCATAGGACCAACACCTCCTGGAACAGGAGTTATATAACTAGATTTTTTAGATACGTTTTTATAGTCAACATCGCCAACAATTTTATAACCTTTAGCAGAGTTATCTGAGACTCTTGTTATACCCACATCAATAATAATAGCACCGTCTTTTACCATATCAGCTTTCACAAAATTTGGCACTCCTAAAGCTGAGATTATTATATCAGCATCACGAGTTAGTTTCTCAATATTTTTAGTTCTACTGTGCGCGAGCGTTACAGTAGAGTTTCCAGGATTAGATTTTTGACTCATTAAAATACTAATTGGCCTTCCAACTATATCAGATCTACCAATAACAACAGTGTGTTTAGCAGAGGTTTCAACTTTATATCTTTTTAATAACTCCATTATTCCAAAGGGAGTAGCCGAAATAAAAGTTGGAAGGCTTAAAGCCATTTTTCCAAAATTTGTTGGATGAAAACCGTCTACATCTTTATCAGCATCAACTGCCATTAATATTTTTTGAGAATCAATATGTTTGGGCAAAGGAAGTTGAACGATATAGCCATCTATATTTTCATCATTGTTCAGGTCTTTAACTTTTTCAAGGAGATCATTTTCAGAAATTGTTTCAGGAAGTTTTATCAAAGTAGACTCAAAACCAACTCTTTTACAAGCACGAACTTTACTACCAACATATGTTAGACTTGCTCCATCATCACCTACAATAACTGCAGCTAAATGTGGAGGCCTTGAACCTTTTTCAACAATCCTTTTTACAGATTCTGCAATTTCAGCTTTAATATCATTACTTGTTTTTTTGCCGTCTAAAATTATCATCTACCCTTCATATTTTGCATCATCTGCATCATTTTGTTCTGACCCATACCCTGCATCATCTTCATCATTTTACTCATTTGATTGAATTGCTTTAATAATTGATTTATTTCTTCAACAGAGGTGCCTGAGCCTTTACTAATTCGTAATTTTCTTGACTGATTTAAGATTGAGGGGAGAGCCCTCTCTTTAGGAGTCATTGAGTTAATTATTGCTTCAATAGGCTTAAAAGATTCATTATTAATTTCTTCACCAGATTGCTTCATCATTTTATTGGCACCAGGTATCATACCAACTAAATCTTTCATATCACCCATCTTTTTAATCTGCTGAATTTGCTTCATAAAATCATCTAAACCAAACTTATTTTTAGCAATTTTCTTTTGAATTTTTCTTGCTTCTTCTTGATCAAATTGCTGTTGTGCTCTTTCAACAAGTGAAACAACATCACCCATTCCAAGAATTCTGTCAGCCATTCTGTTAGGGTGAAATACATCCAGTGCGTCCATTTTCTCACCAGTTCCTATAAACTTGATTGGTTTATCTACTACGCTTTTAATTGACAAGGCAGCGCCACCTCTAGCATCACCGTCTAATTTGGTAAGAACTACACCGTCAAAATCTAAAACATCATTAAATGCCATGGCGCTATTCACTGCATCTTGACCGGTCATAGAATCTACAACAAATAAAATTTCACTTGGCTTAATAGCATTTTTAATATTTGAAATTTCATTCATCATTTCTTCATCAATTGCAAGTCTTCCTGCCGTGTCAATAATGATTAAATTATGTCCTTTTGATTTTCCATGCTTAACCCCTGCCTTGGCAATTGCTACAGGATCTTTATTATCCTCCTCGGAATACACTTCAATGTCTAAGTCTTTTCCAAGTACATTTAGTTGCTCAATTGCAGCAGGCCTGTAAACATCACAGGCAACCATCAGTGGTTTTAATGATTTTTTCTTTCTTATATCGTTTGCAAGCTTTGCTGTAAAAGTAGTTTTACCAGAACCTTGCAGTCCAGACATTAAAACGATGGCAGGCTTATCATTTAGATTTATTTCAGAGCTCTCACCACCCATCAATTCAGCCAATTCATCCTTTACGATTTTGACCATTAGTTGACCAGGCTTTAGGTTTGTTAAAACATCTTGGCCAATAGCTTTTTCTTTGACTCTTTGGGTAAAATCTCTAGCTATTTTAAAGTTTACATCAGCATCAAGCAGTGCACGTCTTACTTCTTTCAATGTTTCAGCAACATTAATTTCAGTTATACTTCCATGTCCCTTTAAGACTTGTAGAGCCTTATCTAATTTTTCACTAAGATTACTAAACATACTGTAAAATAAAAAATTTAATACTCATATTAAAATTACATTCTATCAACAACACCAATACCCAAGAGTGAAAGTGCATTTTTTATGGTTATTCCAACTAATTTTGAAAGCTCTACTCTAAATGTTTTCTTGTCCTCAAAAGCAGATTTTAAAATTGGTAATGACTGATAAAATGAATTGAAAATCTTTACCAAATCGTAAACATAATTAGCGATTAGAGCGGGGTTATGAGAGCTAGCAGCTCCACCAATAACAGAGGGAAATAAATCAATTTGTTTGATTAAATCTTTTTCCTTGTCCTCTAATTTTCTGTCATATTTATCATTTGATAACTCAAAATTAATCCCTTTAAGAATCGATTGAATTCTTGCATAAGAATATTGAATAAACGATGCAGTATTGCCCTGAAAATCTACTGATTCTTTTGGATTAAAAAGAATTCTTTTTTTTGGATCAACCTTGAGAATATAATATTTTAGAGCTCCTAGTCCAACTGTCTTATATATATTATTTTTTTCATTTTCGGAAAGACCATCAAGTTTTCCTAAATTTTTAGAAATCTCTTTTGCAGTACGGGTCATTTCCAACATTAAATCATCAGCATCAACAACAGTACCTTCTCTACTTTTCATTTTACCAGTAGGTAAATCAACCATAGCATAACTTAAATGAAATAAATTTTTAGACCATGAGAACCCTAACTTTTTAAGTATTAAAAAAAGGACTTTAAAATGATAATCCTGTTCATTACCTACGGTATAAACCATAGAATTGATTTCTGGATAATCTTCAACTCTCTGCACTGCAGTACCAATATCTTGAGTCATATAAACAGCTGTTCCATCAGCACGCAGGACAATCTTTTCATCTAGTCCATCTTCAGTTAGATCACACCAAACTGAACCATCATCTTTTTTGTAAAAAACTCCTAATTTTAATCCGCTAGAAATAAATTTTTTTCCTAACAAGTACGTGTCACTTTCATAATAATAATTATCAAAATCAACTCCTAAATTTTTGTAGGTTTCCTCAAAACCTTCATACACCCAACCATTCATTTTTTTCCAAAGCCCTACAACTTCTTTATCACCAGACTCCCATTTAATTAGCATTTCCTTTGCCCTTAAAAAAATAGGGGCATTTTGCTTTGCCTTATCTTTGGCAGCTCCGCCTTTTATAAGTTCTTCAACCTCTTTTTTATAAATCTCATCAAATTTGATATAGTAATCTCCTACAAATTTATCTCCTTTTATATTTGTACTTAAGGGGGTCTCATCGTCACCATAATCCAACCATGCAATCATACTTTTACAAATATGAATACCTCTGTCATTTATTATTTGAGTTTTGTAAACTTTTTTTCCTAATGCTTTATAAATTTCAGCCATACTATGTCCCAAAAGATTATTTCTAATATGACCTAAGTGTAAGGGCTTGTTAGTGTTTGGAGATGAATATTCAATCATTATAGCATCATTAGAAATACTATTAATATATCCATAATCCAAATTGTCTTTTACGGAATTAAAAAAATCTAAATAGTGTCTATCTGCAATTGAAAGATTTAAGAATCCTGAAACAATATTATATGATTTAACAGAGCTACTTTGAACCAAATAATCACCTATTTTTTCGGCAATTTCTTTGGGGTTCATTTTTAACTCTTTTACGAGAGAAAAAACCACAAGTGTAACGTCGCCTTCAAATTCTTTTTTAGTTTGCTGAAGCTCAATATTATTAGGCTTAGTTTGAAAGATATTTTCAAAAGCATCTGTAATACTATTCTTAATGATTTCTTGTATATACATTATTGGAGGTAAAGATACTATTTAATAATATTATTTTTTTGGTAAAAATATTTCTGCCATCATACATCTAGCACTTCCACCTCCACACATCTCAATGGTATTGATATCACAAGAAATAATTTTTGAATATTTATATATCAATTTTTTTTGATGTTCGGTTAACGAATCTTCAGCTGATTTACTCATTACCAAAACACTTTCTCCTTCATTATTCTCTAACTCAAGCATATTTCCTGCAAAATTTTCAACTTGTTTTTCAGAAATATTTATTAATTCCTTGCCTGAATTTTTTATGCAATCAGAGATATTTTTTTTCTCATCATTATTATCAATTGAATCCAAGCATATTATAACATAATCAACTGCAATACACATCATCACGTTAGTATGATATATTGGTACTCTTTTGTTATTATATGTTTGAAAAGAAGAAAATGTAATTGGCTTAAATTTAAAATCTTTACAAAATTGATTAAATAACTTTTGATTTGATCTTTTTGACAATGAACAATAAGCTATTTTATTTTTTCTATCTAAAACCATACTTCCAGTTCCTTCTAAAAAGATATTTTCTAATTCATGATGAGAATAATCGATAATATTATCAATTTTAAATCCGTTTAAATTTAGAAAAGAAAATACTTCAGACTTCCTCTCTAATCGTCTGTTTCTTGCAAGCATGGGATATAAGCAAACATATCCACTTTGATGTAACGAAATCCAATTATTTGGGAAAACTGAATCAGGGGTGTGATTTATGTTATCATCTAAAAAAACATGTGTATTTATACTATTACTTCTAAGCTTATCAACCATTTGATCAAATTCTCTCAAAGCCTGAAGACTAGTATTAGGAATTAATTTTTGGTAATAATTATCCTGTGCAGTCTCTTCATTATAACCAAAATCATAAGGTCTTATCATTAAAACAGAATTAGTTCTTTCTATCATAGTGCTATGCTCTTTTCAAAGGTAAGGTTGAACATCTTAAAAGGCCGCCCTGCTTAGAAATTTCTTTATAGTTTATTTCTTCAACTGCAATATCAAAACTTCTTAACCACGAATTTAACCTAGTAAATGATTTTTCACTTACTACAACATTGGTATCAATTGAAAAGAAATTACAATTCATTTCACTCATTTCACTTAAAGAAATTTCTAAAATATTTTCCTCTCCAAAATAATCTATCAGCCATTGATACTGATCTATTTTCAAAAACGCGTCTGGACAAGCTACCAACTTACCATTACCCACTGGCTGTAAGCAACAATCCAAATGTAATGCGTTTTTTTTTGGCTCCAAATCAGATTTGATTAGGTCAAATGAAATAATCTTTTTTTCTGTAAATTTTTCTTTTAAAAATTTGACAGCCTTATAATTTGTTCTCGCTGTTTTAAGACTAGAATAATTATCCCCATCATAAGTGCCAATAAAAATGTAATCATTGTGAAGAACTATATCACCACCCTCAATATGACATTCATCTGGTAATTGAATTATTTTATTTTTTGGAATTTGAACTAATACTTTATCAATCGCTAATATTTCCTTAGACCTTTGAGGTAAGATGTTTGAAATGATAAAATAATCATCAATAACAAAACCTATATCTCTCGAAAAAATCTGATTATAATCATCAATAATGCTTGGTCTAATAATATCAATATTATATTTATATAAAACTTGCTTAAACTGATTCATTTCATCGATCATATCATCTTCACTCGGGTATGTTTGATTTAAGACATTTTGTCGGCTCGAAGGGTCATAGCAATCATCAATTTTAGGGGTTATGCCGTTACTTTTTGCAGTACCTAAAACTACTACTGAAAGCCTTGATGTTTCGTTATTTACATTTAGCTTTAGCATTTAAAATGAATATGTAATAAATTATTTTTTGGATTTAAATTTTCTTGCTGTAGGACCAGTGTAAAGTTGCCTAGGTCTACCTATAGGCTCATTCATTAATCTCATCTCTCTCCATTGTGCAATCCAACCGGGCAGTCTACCAAGAACAAACATAACGGTATACATATCGGAAGGGATTCCCATCGCACGATATATAACACCTGAGTAAAAATCAACATTAGGAAATAATTTTCTATCGATAAAGTATTTATCCTTTAATGCATTTTCTTCTAGCTCCTTGGCTATGTGAAGTAGTGGATCATCAATTCCTTTAGACTTTAAAAATTTATGTGCAGCATCTTTGATTATCCTAGCTCTTGGGTCATAATTTTTATAAACTCTATGTCCAAAACCCATTAATCTAAAAGGATCACTTTTGTCTTTTGCTTTTCTGATATATTTTTTTGTATTTCCGTTGTCTTCCTTAATTGACATTAGCATCTCTAATACTGCTTGATTAGCACCTCCATGTAATGGACCCCATAAAGCGGAAATGCCTGCTGAAATTGAAGGAAATAAGCCAGCATGTGCTGAACCAACGATACGCACAGTTGAAGTTGAACAATTTTGTTCATGATCTGCATGTAATATTAAAAGCTTATTGAAAACATTTATCAAAGCTTTTTCAGGACGATACTCCTCATTAGGCTTTTTAAATAATAAATGAAGAATCATGTCAGTATAGTCAAGATTTCTTAGTTTCATTGAGTATTGAAGAGGAAGGCCATTTTTCTTTCTAAAAGACCAACCAACTAATATTGGTATTTTTCCTAACACCTTAACGATTGTATTGTACATTCCTTCTCTACTTCTATCATAATCTAATGAAATATCATCAGGATTAAATGCAGTCAATGCACTGGTTAAACTGGATAATACTCCCATTGGATGTGCAGAGCTTGGAAAGGCATCAACAATTTTTTTCACATCATCATTTACTATACTATTATCAACTATGTCATCATGAAATTTATCTAATTCTGATTTTGTTGGTAATTCGCCAAAAATAAGTAAGTAAGCAACTTCTAAAAATGAGGCTTTTTTTGCCAACTCATCAAGATCATATCCCCTGTACCTCAAAATACCTTTTTCACCATCAAGATAAGTGATTTTACTTTCACATGACGCTGTATTTTTAAAGCCACGATCAATAGTGGTTACACCTGAGGCGCCTCTGAGTGCTTTAATATCGATACATATATCGTCTTCAACTCCTCTGTATACTGGAAACTCATAGCTTTCACCATCAATATTTATAGTTGCTTTGTCAGACACGATAAAATAGTTTGAAGTTGTTTTTAAACTTTATAAAATTACAAAATATCTGGCAAACATTAAAGTTATAGCCGCAGAGATTTCATTTATACCTAAAGGTTAATATTAAAAGCTTTTGCCTGTGGGAAAGTAGCGACTTCAGCCAATTCTTCCTCTATTCTTAATAATTGATTATATTTTGCAATTCTATCAGATCTGGAAATTGAGCCTGTTTTTATTTGACCGCAATTCAATGCTACAGATAAATCAGCTATAGTGTTATCCTCGGTTTCACCAGATCTATGTGACATTACAGTTGTATATCCAGCTTTGTGAGCCATGTTAACGGCATTTATTGTTTCGGTCAATGAGCCAATCTGATTAACTTTTATCAAAATTGAATTTGCAATATTTTCATCAATTCCTTTTTTTAATCTTTTTGTATTTGTAACGAATAAATCATCACCTACCAATTGAACTTTCTTCCCAAGAATTTCTGTCAAATATTTCCAACCATCCCAATCATTTTCATCCATTCCATCCTCTATTGAAATTATTGGATATTTTTTTGAAAGTTCAGCAAGGTAGTCAGCTTGCTGCTTACTATTTCTCAACTCTCCATTTGGGCCTTCAAAAATTCTATAATCATAAAATCCGTCTTTATAAAACTCAGCGGAAGCACAATCTAATGCAATCATTATATCTTCTCCAAATTTGTAACCAGATTCCGTTACAGCTTTTTGAATTGTTTCAAGGGCGTCCTCTGTTCCATTTAATTTTGGAGCAAAACCACCCTCATCTCCGACACTTGTACTTAAACCTCTTGATTTTAATACTTTTTTCAAAGAGTGAAATATCTCGCTACCCATTTTCATTGCATGTGAAAAGCTTTTTGCTAAAACAGGCATAATCATGAATTCCTGGAAAGCTATAGGTGCATCACTATGAGAGCCACCATTAATAATATTCATCATCGGAATGGGTAATTGGTGAGAATTAGGTCCTAAATATTTGAAAAGTGACATGTTTTTTTCTTTAGCAGCTGCCTTTGAGATGGCAAGAGAAATACCTAAAATAGCATTAGCTCCTAATCTTGATTTGTTTTCAGTACCGTCAATTTTTATCATTAAGTTATCATTTGAAATTTGATCAAAAACAGACTTACCAACTAATTCTTTAGAAATGATATTATTGATATTTGATACTGCCTTTAACACCCCTTTTCCATGAAAATCTGCACCTCCGTCTCTTAACTCAACTGCTTCATGTTCACCAGTGGAAGCTCCTGATGGTACCGCAGCTCTTCCAACAATTAAATTTTCTGTTATAACATCAACTTCAACAGTGGGATTACCTCTTGAATCAAATATTTGCCTTGCGATAATCTCTTTAATTTTAGCCATGTACTTACTTTGTTTTTGAAATATTTTCTATAAACTGATCAAATAAATATGAAGCGTCATGCGGACCAGGGCTTGCTTCAGGGTGATACTGAACTGAAAAACAATTTTTACTATTCATTTCAATTCCAGCAACTGTATTGTCATTTAAGTGAATATGTGTTATTTTAATGTCCTTGTGGGCTTCTGTTTCTTCTCTATTAATAGCGAAGCCATGATTTTGAGATGTAATCTCACCCTTACCTGTAATTAGATTTTTAACTGGATGATTTATTCCGCGATGGCCATTATGCATTTTAAATGTTGAAATGCCATTGGCTAAAGCAATTATTTGATGACCTAAACAAATACCAAATAACGGAAAATTATTATCAATAACTTCCTTAGCAACCCTTTGCGCACTTTTCAATGGTTCTGGATCACCAGGACCATTGGAAATAAAATATGCATCGGGGTTCCATGACTTCATTTCCTTAAAGGAGGTGTCATATGGGAAAACCTTTATATAACAATCTCTTTTAGCAAGATTTCTTAATATATTTTTTTTGATCCCTAAATCTAAAGCAGCTATTTTATACTTAGAGTTCTCATCACCACAAAAATATGGCTGTTTAGTTGAAACTTTAGAAGCCAATTCTAAGCCATCCATACTTGGAATTTTTGAAAGTTGTTTTTTTAAGCCATCTATATTTTCAATGTCTGTTGATATTACGGCATTCATTGCACCGTTATCTCTTATGTATGAAACTAAAGCTCTTGTATCAACATCGGAAATGGCTAATAAATTATTTTTTTCAAAGAAATTATACAAAGAGTCGGTTTCACCATATCTTGAAAAATTATAAGTGAAGTTTCTACAAATTAAACCAGCAATTTTAACGCTGTTTGACTCAACTTCATTTTCTTTAACTCCGTAATTTCCAATATATGCATTAGTTGTAATCATTAATTGCCCAAAATATGAAGGATCAGTAAAAATTTCTTGATATCCAGTCATACCTGTATTAAAACAAACCTCACCAAATGCAGAACCTTCCCTTCCAACAGATTTTCCGTAAAAAATGGTTCCGTCTTCTAAAAGTAAAATTGCTTTTTTCTTCTGATTATAGTGCATTTATAAAAAACTAATCAAAAATAATTTTTTAATTAAATAAATAAAATTTTAAAACAAAATATTTAATTACTGAATGCAAATTTTAGTAATTGAATAACATCCTCCTCGTCTTTAAAGGAAATTCTTTTTGAACTAGAAAATCTTTCAATTCTTTCTAAATCTAAATCTTTATTTGAAAATAATTTACTAAAAGATCTCTTATTAAGTTTGAATTTCTGAATAGATTTATCCTCTGCATCTCTGATAAAATATGATTCTTTTTTCACATATTTATCATTTGACCTATTTACCATGGGATTTCCTGAGCCAGTAACCAGTTTAACAGAAAAACCTTTAAGAATAGAAAATTTTTCATTTGAGTATATAAGCTCATATACTCTATTTTCTTCGTTGAAATAATAGTTTTTATAAGACTTTCCGTTAATCACTATTTGTTTTATGTTATTAAAGTTAAATGAGAAAATAGAATCATTATCATTTACTTTGGCTTCAAAAGCATTTCTACTTAGATTAAGATTTATATTTCTCACTAAAAACCTCTCTCCGGTTACTGTTTGAATTTCTCCGTCATTATTCCACTCATCAAAAAGATAAGTTGATCCAAGGATAACTTTATTAGGTTGGTTATAAAAAAAAGATGATCCAAAATTGGCACTTTTACCGGTTAAGGCCGACCTAAAGTCAGTTTGCGAATTTGATTGACTTAAAGATAAATTGATCGAAAATAATATTATTAAAAAAAATCTCATAAAAAAGTTTTGAATATAAATTAAATTTATTTTTTTTCCTTTTTATCCTTATCGGAAGGAGCTTCTTCAGCAGGAGCTTCTTCCGCAGGAGCTTCTTCAGCAGGAGCTTCTTCAGCAGGAGCTTCTTCCGCAGGAGCTTCTTCCGCAGGAGCTTCTTCAACTGGAGCTTCTTCAACTGGAGCTTCTTCCGCTGGAGCCTCTTCAGCTGGAGCTTCTTCAGCTGGAGCTTCTTCCGCAGGAGCTTCTTCAACTGGAGACTCTTCAGCAGGAGCTTCTTCCGCAGGAGCTTCTTCAACTGGAGACTCTTTTGAAGGGACTTCATCCTTCGTAGATTCTACAATATCATTTTTAGCCTTATCATTATCTTTGTTATCCGTTAGTTTTTCTTTTTTGTTACCTCTTCTACTTCTTCGGGTTGTTTTCTTTTTTGTAGATACATATAATTCATTGTAATCAACAAGTTCAATCATTGCCATTTCAGCATTGTCACCTAGTCTATTTCCAAGTCGAATTATTCTTGTGTAACCACCCGGCCTATCACCAACTTTCACAGCAATATTTCTGAAAAGTTCTGAGATAGCATTTTTTTGTTTGATTCTTGAAAAAACGATTCTCCTGTTGTGAGTAGTATCAGATTTTGATTTTGTAATTAAAGGCTCAATAAATCTTTTTAAAGCTTTTGCCTTGGCAAGTGTTGTATTAATTCTCTTATGTATTATGAGCGATGATGACATATTAGCCAACATTGACATTCTGTGTCCTTTTTTTCTGCCTAAGTGATTAAACTTCTTTCTATGTCTCATTTTTGATTAATTAATTTGGTAAATTATTTATTCTCTTTCAAGTTTATATTTTGATAAATCCATTCCAAAACTTAAACCTTTAAGTAATACCAACTCCTCAAGTTCAGTTAATGATTTTTTTCCAAAATTTCTAAACTTCATTAGGTCATTCTTATTAAATGAAACTAAATCACCTAAGGTTTCAACTTCAGCCGCCTTTAAACAATTTAATGCCCTTACAGAAAGATCCATATCAGTAAGTTTGGTTTTTAATAATTGACGCATGTGTAGTGACTCTTCGTCATAGGTTTCAGTTTTGGCTATTTCATCAGCTTCAAGAGTAATTCTTTCGTCTGAAAATAACATAAAGTGGTGAATTAAAATCCTTGCAGCATCTGTAAGTGCGTCCTGTGGTGAAATGGAACCGTCTGTAATAATATCAAAGACTAGCTTTTCATAATCAGTCTTTTGTTCAACTCTAAAATCTTCAACATGGTATTTTACATTTTTAATTGGTGTAAAAATAGAGTCCATAAAAATTGTTCCCAATTGCGCAGTCTGATTTTTATTTTCTTCAGAAGTTACATAACCTCGTCCCTTTTCTATTGTTAACTCAATTTGCAACTTAACTTTTGAGTCAAGATTGCATATAATTTGGTCGGAATTAAGAATCTGAAATCCTGAAATAAATTTTTGAAAATCACCAGCCACAATTTTATCTTGACCTGAAATTGAAATAGAAACCAATTCATTGTCAACTTCCTCTATTTGTCTTTTAAATCTGATCTGTTTTAAATTCAGAATAATTTCTGTTACATCCTCAAGAATTCCCGGGATTGTTGAAAATTCATGTTCAACCCCCTCTATCTTGACCGATGTTATTGCAAATCCTTCTAGAGAAGATAATAAAACTCTTCTTAATGCATTTCCTACTGTCAAACCATATCCTGGTTCTAAAGGTCTAAACTCAAATCGTCCCTCAAAGTCTGAGGAATCAATCATTATAACTTTATCTGGTTTTTGAAAATTTAATATTGCCATATCTTTATTATTTTGAATATAATTCTACTATATATTGTTCGTTAATATTTTCTGGAATCTGTAATCTTTCAGGAATTGAAACAAAAGTTCCTTCCATCTTATCAGTATTCCAAACTATCCATTCATATACGTTTTGTGCACTTTTTAGTGCGTTATTAATTGAATCTAATGATTTTGATTTCTCTCTTACAGCAACAACATCACCAGCCTTAAGATTGTATGATGGAATATTTACTATTTTGCCATTTACTAAAATGTGTCTATGTGAAACAAGCTGCCTAGCTCCTCTTCTAGAATTTGATAAAGACATTCTAAAAACGACATTATCCAATCTAGATTCACAAAGCTGAAGTAAAACTTCACCGGTTATTCCCTTTGAGGCAGTTGCCTTTTTAAAAAGATTTCTAAATTGTCTTTCTAAAATACCGTATGTGTACTTAGCTTTTTGCTTTTCCATAAGCTGAATTGCATATTCAGATTTTTTTGATCTTCGTTTGTTATTTCCGTGTTGCCCAGGTGGATAGTTTCTTTTTTCAAAAGATTTATCTTCACCAAAAATTGGTTCACCAAATTTTCTTGCAATTTTGGATTTTGGACCAGTATATCTTGCCATATTTTAAATTTTTTGAGGATAATTGTGAATTAAGGTCTTTCCTTCGACAACTTATTAATCCTCATGTTATACTATATTTAAACTCTTCTCCTTTTTGGAGGTCTACAACCATTGTGAGGAGTAGGTGTAACGTCAACAATTTCAGTTACTTCAATACCTCCATTGTGAATTGATCTAATAGCAGATTCTCTGCCATTTCCAGGACCTTTCACAAATACCTTAACTTTTTTCAAACCCGCATCCTTAGCAATAGTAATCGCATCTTCAGCAGCCATTTGAGCAGCATAAGGTGTATTTTTTTTTGTTCCCCTAAATCCCATTTTTCCTGCAGATGACCATGAAATTACATCTCCATTTTTATTGGTTAAGGAAATAATTATATTATTAAATGAAGCAACAATATGTGCTTCACCGTGTGATTCTACTAATACTTTTCTTTTTTTACTGCCTGATTTAGCCATAGCTTAATATTATTTAGTTACTTTTTTCTTATTTGCAACAGTTTTTCTTTTACCCTTTCGAGTCCTTGAATTATTTTTTGTTCTTTGTCCTCTGAGTGGTAATCCAGACCTATGTCTAATTCCTCTGTAGCTTCCAATATCCATTAATCTTTTTATATTCAATTGATTCTCAGATCTAAGCTCTCCTTCAATTGTGAAATCTGCAATTGCTGACCTTACTTTAGCTATTTCCTCATCGGACCAATTTGCCACTTTTTTGCTTTCATCAACACCAGCTGAATCTAAAATCTTAGATGCTCTACTTCTTCCTATTCCGAAGATATAGGTTAAAGAAATAACACCTCTCTTATTTTTTGGTATATCTATACCTGCTATTCTTGCCATAATATTATCCTTGTCTTTGTTTAAACCTTGGATTCTTTTTGTTAATTACATAAAGTCTCCCTTTCCTTCGTACGATTTTACAATCTGCACTTCTTTTCTTTACTGATGCTCTTACTTTCATAATTTAAAATCTATAAGTTATTCTAGCCTTCGTTAAATCATAAGGGCTCATTTCTAATTTCACTTTATCTCCAGGCAATAGCTTGATATAATGTAAACGCATTTTGCCAGAAATATGCGCAGTAACTACATGGCCGTTTTCTAACTCTACTCTAAACATAGCATTAGATAATGATTCAATTATTGTTCCTTCTTGTTCTATTGGTGCCTGTTTTGCCATATTTATATTATTTATATTGCTGGTTTTCTATCGTTGCCTGCTTTCATTAAACCATCATAATGCTTATTCAATAAAAATGAATTTACCTGCTGCATTGTATCAATTGCAACACCAACCATAATTAGCAATGATGTTCCACCGAAAAATAATGCCCAACCAGCTTGTACATCCATAAACTTCACAACAACAGCAGGAAATACTGCTACTAATGCAAGAAATATCGAACCAGGTAATGTAATTTGGGACATAATTGAATCTAATAAATTAGATGTTTCGGTTCCTGGTCTAATTCCAGGAATAAAACCACCGCTTCTTTTTAAATCATCTGCAATTTTATTTGTAGGAACTGTAATTGCAGTGTAAAAGTATGTAAATACAACAATTAAAAGTCCAAATAAAATATTGTACCAAAGGCCGAAAATATCAGAGAATTGAATAACTATCCATTGCCCGATTTGGGTATCTTTAAATAAACCTAAACCGCCGATCCAACTGGGAACAAACATTATTGCCTGAGCAAAGATTATAGGCATTACACCCGAAGCATTTAAACGAAGCGGAATGTATTGTCTGGATCCAACAATATTTCTATCAAATCCACCTGATGAATTACGTCTTGCATATTGAACTGCAATTTTTCTAACTGCCATAACGAGCATAACAGATGCTAGTATGATAGCTGTCCATATAACAAGTTCAATCGATATCATTATCAAGCCTCCATTAGATTCAGAAACACGGGAAACCCACTCCTGAACGAAGGATTGAGGCATGGTAGCTATAATACCAACCATAATTAGTAAAGAAATACCATTACCAATTCCTTTGTCAGTAATTTTTTCTCCTAACCACATAGCAAAAACACATCCAGTGACAAGTATGATCACAGAAGAAAAATAAAATAAACCTCCTTGCCCTAATAAAAAAGCATCTTGTGGTATACCAAGAGCCGGTAATGCTGTCAAATAAGCCGGTGCTTGAACTAAACAAATTCCAATTGTTAACCATCTTGTAATTTGCGTAATTTTTTTCTGACCACTTGCACCCTCCTTTTGTAGTTTTTGTAAATATGGAATCGCTATTCCCATAAGCTGCACAACAATTGATGCTGAAATGTACGGCATAATTCCAAGTGCAAAAACAGAAGCATTAGCAAATGCACCTCCGGTAAAAGCATTGAGAAGTCCCAAGATACCCTGTTCAGTATTTTCAGCAATTTGGCCCAACTTACTTGCATCAATCCCTGGTAAAACTACTTGTGCTCCAAACCTGTAGACCAAAAGCATACTAAGCGTTAAAAGAATTCTATCTTTTAACTCAGTTATTTTCCATATATTTTTTAAAACATCAATCATAAATAATATTATAAACTAATTGCTTCTCCGCCCAAGGATTCAATAGCATTTTTTGCGGAATCTGAAAACTTGTGCGCAGATATTTTTAACTTTGCCTTAAGTTTTCCCCTACCTAGAATTTTTACCAGTTCATTTTTTCTCACAAGTCTAAGCTTGACCATTGATTCAAAGTCTAGCTTTGATTTAATCTTTTTATTATCGATTAAAGTTTGAATAGTGTCTAAGTTAATGCCTTGATACTCAACTCTGTTTATATTTTTGAATCCAAATTTTGGAATTCTCCTTTGCAGCGGCATTTGCCCGCCTTCAAAACCAAGTTTTTTAGAATATCCAGATCTTGACTTAGCTCCTTTATGACCTCTTGTTGAAGTCCCTCCTTTTCCAGAGCCTTGACCTCTTCCAATTCTTTTACTGTTTTTATTAATCGAACCTTTTGCAGGCTTTAAATTACTTAAATCCATTTTTATTGTTTTTCTACAGTTACTAAGTGACTCACTTTATTTAACATACCTAAAATGTTAGGAGTATTATTATGTTCAACTGTCATACCTAGCCTTCTTAGGCCGAGGGCAGCTAATGTTTGCTTTTGCTTTTTGGTTCTATTAATTGAACTCCTTGTTTGAGTAATCTTTATTTTTGCCATTTTATTCTAACCTTTAAATAACTTTTCTAGGGTAATACCTCTATTATTAGCTATTGTATTAGCATTTTTTAATCTTAACAAAGCATCAAAAGTAGCTTTGACCACATTATGAGGATTTGATGATCCTTGTGATTTAGATAAAACATCACTAATTCCAACTGCTTCAAGTACAGTCCTAACAGCACCTCCAGCAATAACCCCAGTTCCTGGTGCTGCTGGTATGATATTTACCCTCGCACCACCAAATTTACCTTTTTGTTCGTGGGGTAGTGTTCCCTTGACAACAGGAATTCTAACAAGATTTTTTTTAGCATCCTCAACAGCCTTAGCAATTGCACTTGAAACATCTTTAGATTTTCCAAGACCATGTCCTACAACGCCATTTTCATCCCCAACAACAACAATTGCAGAAAATCCAAAAGTTCTTCCACCTTTTGTTACCTTAGTTACTCTTTGGACACCTACTAGACTATCTTTCAACTCAAGACCACCTGGCTTTACTCTCTCAACGCTTTTATAGTTTTGATACATATATTAAAATTTAAGTCCACCCTCTCTTGCACCATCAGCTAATGATTTCACTCTTCCGTGATATAAATAACCTGATCTGTCAAAAGAAACCTGTTTAATTCCCTTAGAAAAAGCTTTTTCTGCCAACTTTTTACCCACGACAGATGCTGTTTCAGTTTTATTTCCTTTTACTTTTGAAATTTCCTTTTCAGTTGAAGATGATGATACAATTGTATTACCAGTTACATCGTCAATTAACTGAGCATAAATTTCTTTGTTACTTCTAAAAACAGATAGCCTTGGCTGAGATTCAGTCCCAGATATAATCTTTCTAACTCTGTTTTTAATCCTTTGTCTTCTTTTAATCTTTGTTAATCTCATAATTATAAAATTAAGCTTGTTTTCCTGCTTTTCTTCTTATTTGTTCTCCAACAAATCTAATTCCTTTTCCTTTGTAAGGTTCTGGCTTTCTGAATGATCTAATTTTTGCTGCAACTTGACCAACTAGCTGCTTGTCAAAAGAAGTTAATTTAATTATTGGGTTTGCACCTTTTTCAGAAACAGTTTCTACCTTTACTTCATTTGCTAAATTCATTACAATACTATGCGAAAAACCTAAAGCTAGTTCAAGTTTTTGTCCCTGCGCAGATGCACGATATCCAACTCCAACAAGTTCGAGCTCTTTTGTCCAACCTTGGGAGACACCAATTACCATATTATTAATGAGAGATCTGTATAAACCATGTTTTGACCTGTGAGCTTTTTCATCAGAATTTCTTTCAATATTTAAAATACCGTCATTCATTTTGAGCGATACATCAAAAAATTCTTGCTCAATCTCACCTAATTTTCCTTTCACAAGAATTTTATTTGCAGAAATTTCAATTGAAACTCCATCTGGTATTGTAATCGGACTATTTCCTATTCTTGACATTTTTTTAATTTTTTCTAATTAACAAAACAAATTACTTCGCCACCTACATTTTCATGTTTAGCTTGCTTAGCAGTCATAACACCCTTTGATGTTGAAACTATAGCAATTCCTAACCCATTTAGTACTCTGGGTAAATCTGATGAAGCAGAATATTTTCTTAAACCAGGCTTACTAATTCTTGAAATTCTTGTTATTACTGATTCATTGTTATCTTTTGTGTACTTCAAAGCAATTTTTATTTCACCCTGAGCAGAATCTTGCTCAAATTTATAGCTTAGTATAAATCCTTGATTAAATAGAATTTTAGTTATTTCTTTCTTCAAATTTGAAGAAGGAATAGAAACAACTTTATGATTTGCTCTTATCGCATTTCTAATTCTCGTCAAATAGTCAGCTATTGGATCTGTATTCATTTTTCTTTATTTTTTTACCAACTGGCTTTTTTAACACCAGGAATTAAACCTTTATTTGCCATTTCTCTAAAAAGCACCCTTGAAATACCAAAGTTTCTCATGTAGCCCTTTGGCCTCCCAGTAAGTTTACATCTATTATGCATTCTGATTGGGGAAGCATTCTTAGGAAGCTTTTGTAAACCTTCATAATCACCTGCCTGCTTAAGTGCCTTTCTTTTTTCAGCATATTTAGCGACGGTTTTTGCTCTTTTGACTTCACGAGCTTTCATTGATTCTTTAGCCATAGTGTATTAATTTTTAATTTTTTTCATTTTTTTCGTCATCATTATTATCTGACAATTTATTTTCATCAGAATCTGCTGTATCTTCTGCTGCAGGTGATTCCTCAGCGGCAGGTGCTTCCTCAGCTACAGGTGCTTCCTCAGCTACAGGTGCTTCCTCAGCTACAGGTGCTTCCTCAGCTGCAGGTACTTCCTCTGCTGCAGGTACTTCCTCTGCTGCAGGTGCTTCCTCTGCTGCAGGTGCTTCCTCTGCTGCAGGTGCTTCCTCTGCTGCAGGTACTTCCTCTGCTGTAGGTGCTTCCTCTACTACAGGTACTTCTTGTTTGTTTTCTGATTTTTCTTTTTTCTTAAATGGTAAGCCAAGCTCACTTAATAAGTGTAGGGCTTCACTGTCAGAGGCAGCACTGGTTACAAAAGTTATGTCCATTCCAGAAATTTTGTTGATTTTATCAATATTAATTTCTGGAAAAATAATTTGTTCAGTTATGCCTAAATTATAGTTTCCCCTTCCATCAAATCCTGAGCTTTTTACTCCATTAAAGTCTCTTACTCGAGGTAGTGCAGTTGTTACAAACCTATCAAGAAACTCATACATTCTTTCCCCGCGTAATGTAACCTTGGCTCCTATAGGCATACCCTTTCTTAGTTTAAATGATGCCACATCCTTTTTAGAAATTGTTGCAATTGCCTTTTGTCCAGAAATTTCAGTGATTTCATTTATTGCATGTTCAACAAGTTTTTTGTCATTAACCGCAGCTCCAACGCCTTTTGATATGACTATTTTCAATAGCTTGGGAACCTGCATAACATTATCATAGCTGAAATGATCAATTAATTTTGAGATAACAACTT
>CACLCL010000010.1 GCA_902605445.1 uncultured Bacteroidota bacterium
TGCCGTTTGAAGTTATCAAAGAGTTTTTGAGAATATCATTTTTATCATTATTGAAAAATGATGGTAAAACATGCTCAAAAAACATATCACCAAACATTTCACTGGAGTCTCTGGGTAATTCGCAAGGAAGATTATCAACAGCCATAACAGAAATTGCATCTTTGTCTAGATGATCACACTCGACTAGTGTCTTTTTATTAAAGCCATAGATTGGATTGTTAATGGTAGAAGGTCTGATGGTAGATGCAATCGGTCCATTAATATCGCAACTAATATCAGCAATGACTTTAATATTAAAAGAGTTTTTTTGTAAGTCATCCAAAGATATCAACTTAGGTGCATTTGGATTGTGATAATGGCCGGCGAAATAAAGGTCAGTTACTGATGAGAATTTTGAAAAAGAGGAAATAAATTTTTCAGGAAAATTATAAAAATTTGCTTGGGTGTTTTCAATAATTTCTGAAAAATTATAATCTAATACATCAATATTTGAAAAAACTGGAACGTTAAAACTATTTTTGACAAAATCCTCTGCTGACACCTCTTTAATCTTCAAAAAATTTAAAACATCAAGTGCCCCCTTTCCTACTCTACCTTTACCCGATAGTAAAATTTTAATATTTGGAATTGAAATAGATTTTAAAGTTCTATTAAATTCATAACGATCTTTTAAATCTATAGCTTTTGGAATATTAAATCTTTTACTTTTAAGCCCATAAGCCCTTAAACCATTGTATACTCCAACAACTCCAGCAAAGTGACCAAAACCAATGAGTCTATTGCCATTTTTATCTGTAATTGTCTCATGATCGTGTAACTCAATATTACTTTTTAAGATTTCTTGTAAAAGTTTTTTATTGTATGGCTGTTTTTTAATTGTGTGTGAAAAAAAGAAGTATTTTTTATTTTTTATAAGCTTTTCAATTGGAACTTCCTTAACACCAATTAAAATATCGCAATTAGACAAATCTGATACCAAATTAAGACCTAAATTACTGTACTCTTTATCTGCGAAACACCTAATATCACTTTTTTCAATAAATAAGTCAATCGTGGGATATTGGTTAATTATCTGTATGCATTTACTGGGTGAAAAAACAACTCTTTTGTCAGCAGGTGTTTTATATTCCCTAATTATTCCAATTTTCATAAACCAAAAATACTTCCTTATAATTGCTTCTACAAGTTTTTTATATATTTGCACCTCATTATGTTCATTGATAATATGGGGTCGATTGGTTTTGACAGCAAGCCAAGGTTAATATTAAGCATGTCGCGCAGTAAAATTGTACGCGTTAAAATCTGTTTTAATCTTTAAACGGCGAAAATAAATACGCTTTAGCTGCATAATCTGAATTACAGTAAGATTAGCCTCGTTCCACAAGGTGGAAAAGCTAAATGTTTCATGAAAGCTTTTGTTAACGGCGTTCAAAAAGAAACATCGTAAATGTTGACATAGAAAATATGGGTTTCGACATATTTTTGAAATTAAGAAACTAAGTGGTATATGGATTGTTTTTAGTCAGTATGTCATCGAAAATTAAATAGAAACTATGCATGTAGAAGTATATTAAACTTCTTGTTTGGACCCGAGTTCGATTCTCGGCGACTCCACCATATAATTCCCAAAGATTTTTAAATTTTTGGGAATTAATTTTTTAAAATAAAAAATATGCGTTTAAAAATTTTATTATATATCATTTGTTTTTTAGGTGTGCAGCACTCCATCAAAGGCCAAGACTGGACTCAAGTTTCTTCATTACCAGATTCTTTCAACCAAACACATCATTCATTTGCTTTTAGTTTAAATAATTTAGGATACATCGTAGCTGGTAGCTCAAATTCTGGTGTTCATGATGATTTTTATCAATATGACCCAGTAAATGATATTTGGACAGAACTCAATAACTTTCCTGGTTCTGCACGAGGATACGCTATTGGGGATACATGGGATGGTAAGGCATATTTTGGTTTTGGGTATGATGGAAACAACTATTTAAATGACCTATGGGTATTTAATTATGAAGATATGAGTTGGACACAATTGGCATCTTGTCCATGCAGTGCAAGAGCACACCCAGCATTAATTGCTCATAACGATAAAGTCTATGTTGGAATGGGTAATGGCTCATCAGGAAATATGAACGATTGGTGGGTATACGATATTCCATTAAACACTTGGACTCAAAAAGACAATTTACCCTCTGCACCAAGACACCACCCTTTCCAATTTGGAATTGACAATTTTGTATATGCTGGTTTTGGCCATGGAAATGGTATTTTTAATAATTGGTTTCGATTTGATACCATAAATGAAAATTGGGATGAGGTAGCATCATTACCAGCAGAAGGAAGAGTGGCTGGAACACAGTTCTCTTATAATGGTATTGGATACGTTCTTAGTGGTGATGGTGAAGATCATAGTTCGATGGAAACCGGTGAATTTTGGGCTTATGATCCCAGTTTAAATACTTGGTATGAATTACCACCTCACCCAAGCAGTTCTAGATGGGCACCAGCATCTTTTATTTTAGAAGGAGAGGTGTACATAATTAATGGCACAAGTTATAACCAGTATGTTTCAGAAATTTACAAATTTGATTTGAATTCATTACTTTCTATAAATGAGTATAACAATTTGAATATTAGTGTTTATCCAAATCCAACAACAGATAATTTAAATATTAAAATTTCAGGATCTGCCAGCTTTAACGTCAATATTTATGATTTAAATGGGAAATTATTAAAAAGTGAGAAAAATAATACTTCAATTCAAATTCAAGATTTAACAAATGGACTATACATTGTAGAAATCTTAGATCTTGAAAGTGATAAGAAAATAATTAAGAAAATTATCAAAGAATAATTTGAAAGGGCTCTTAAATTTAAAGAAAATGAAGAAGTTACTAAACCTTTTTTCTTTGATAATTTTTTTTTCTTGCAATGAAAAGGGTAAAATTGTAAACAATGATTATAAAGTTTCTAACAATGTCCAAAAAAATAAAATTATTAAGGACAATAGCTTTAAACTTAACAATGAAAATGTCATGGAGTTTTTTTTAGAATATGAAAAAAAACTCAAAAAAAATAAAGTAAGATTACACACTGACTTTGGAAATATTGATATTTTGCTATTTGAGGAAACAAAATTTCATAGAGCTAATTTTATCTACCTTACAGAAAAGAACTATTTTGATAACACACAATTCTACAGAGTTATAAATGATTTTATGATCCAAGGCGGTAATAGTGATAGTAAGTTAGTTGCTAATAAAAGGAATGAACTTGGCAAATATTTATTACCAAATGATTTTGACCGTGGATATAAACATGTTAGAGGTATGGTAAGCATGCCAAGTAGTTTGATTAATAATCCACATAAAATGGCATCCCCCTATGAATTTTTTATAGTTCAATCTAAAAAAGGTGCTTTTCATCTAGATCAAGACTACACTATTTTTGGCAAGGTAATTAAAGGCATGAATGTTGTTGATAAGATTTCAAGTGTTAATACTGATGATTATGATTGGCCAATTAATAATGTTTACATAAATAAGGCTGAAATCATCGATTAGTAAACTGTAATTTAATTTTTGTGAGTAAACGAGTTTTAGTCATTGGTTCAGGTGCTGGAGGTCTTGCGACAGCTATTCTCTTGTCTAAAAAGGGATATGATGTCACGGTTATTGAAAAAAATGAAAGCTTTGGAGGAAGAGGAGGAGTTTTTAAAGCAAAAGGATTTCAATTTGATATGGGTCCATCCTGGTATTTAATGCCTGATATATTTGAACATTTTTTCTCTTTGATTGGTGAAAATATAAGTGACCATTTTCATTTAAAGAGATTAGTACCATCATACAAAATTTGGCTCGAGGAATTGTCTAAACCAATAGTAATGACATCAGATATAGATAAGGATTCACTTACATTTGAGTCATTAGAACCGGGGGTTATGAAAAATATTAAAATATATCTTCATGAAGCTAAAAGGAAGTACGAAATTTCAAAAAATACATTTATTTATAAGCCATTCAATAATATTTTTGACCTAATTGACAAATCAACCATTTTTTTATGGTCTAAGTTTTCAGTAATATCCTCGCTTAATAAACATATTAATTTATTTGTCAAAAGTCCTATAATTCAAAAAATTTTACAATATCCACTATTATTCTTAGGAACATCACCCTATAAAGCACCAGCTGTATATTCATTAATGAATCATATAGATTTCAAAATGGGTGTTTTTTATCCTATGGGTGGCATGACTAAAATTTTTGAATCTATGTATTCAATAGCTAAAAAAAACGGAGTGAAATTTATTTTTAACACCCCAGTAAAAAAAATAATTGTTGATGGAAAAAAGGCTGTTGGAGTTATTGTTAACAATAAAACTATTTCATCTGATATAATTGTATCTAACGCCGATTACCATTTTACCGAAACTTATTTATTAGATAGAAAATACAGACAATTCAGTAAAAACTTTTGGAATTCCAGAACTTTGGCACCATCTGGATTTATTTTATACCTAGGAATTAAAAAGAAATATAAAGAGCTTGAACATCATAATCTTTTCTTTTCGTCAAATTGGAAAAAATCTTTTAGCCAAATATTTTATAATGAAAATCTTCCTAAAAATCCGTCATATTATATATGTGCACCAAGTAGAACTGATATTTCAGTTGCACCGAAAGGATGTGAGAACTTATTTGTTCTCGTACCAACAGCAACTAATTTGAAACTTAATGATGATATGATTAAAAAATATAGAAAAAAAATCATTTTACATATGACTAAAACAATGAATTTAAAGGGATTAGAAAAAAATATTATTTTCGAACGTATTTTCACTGGTGATAATTTTTCAAAATATTACAATGCATTTAAAGGAACTGCATTAGGACTATCACAAAATTTAATGCAAACAGCAATATTTCGTCCAAAAACAAAATCATCAAAAGTTAAAAATTTATACTATGTTGGGGCTAATACAAATCCAGGAATTGGAGTTCCCATGTGTTTGATAAGTGCACAAATTGTTTATAAGCGTATAAACGGAATAACCCATGGAAAACCGCTTTCAAATTTTGACACAAACTTTACAAATTCAAATGAAAAGGTTTAATTGGATTATCTCGATAAGTAGACCAAGATTTTGGTCATATTTAGCAGGACCTTGGGCAGTTGGAATGGTTTCGGCTGCAAATTCCATATATGATTTTCAAAATATTTTGTTTTGGCTTGGACTCTTATTTTTTCTTTGGCCTGCAAATTTTCTATTATATGGAATTAATGACTATACAGACAGGGATACTGATAAATTTAACCCCAAGAAAAAAGACTATGAAAAGCTTTATGAACAAAGGCAAAATATTGTCTTTTGGTCATTGCTTTCAAGTTTAACAGTAATATGTGTTGCATTTGCATGGTTAATACCAAATTTTTACTCAAGAATAATTTTTGGATTATGGATTATTCTGTCTTTTTTTTATTCACTTAAACCATTAAGGTTTAAATCCAGAGTATTTCTAGATTCAATTTCAAATGTTCTTTATATTTTACCAGGTATACTTGTTTTCTTAATTTTTCAACCACTCAATAACCTTTCAGTCCCCTTAGTATTTGCAGCTTGGATTTGGGCAATGGGTATGCACTTATTTTCATCACTGCCCGATATTGATTCTGATAAAAAAGCAAAATTGAATACAACTGCTGTTTGGTTGGGATTCAAAAAGGCATCTTTACTTACATTATTCTATTTTGGTTTTTCAATAGTTATATGTTCATTGTATTTGAGTAAATGGATTGGTTTATTTGCTTTTTTCTCATATTTTCTGCCCACCATTTTCATAATCATTAATCCAAAATACTTGTTTTTTGTATACAAAATGTTCCCTGTTATCAATATAATTTCAGGTGCGGTTATTTTTATATATATCTATTTCCAATAAAATATATCACAAATAATAATCACGAAACTTGGCGTTTTCCATTGTAAATTTTTCGAAGTTAATACACAAATATATAGAAGATGCGGTATAGTTATTGCACTACTTATTATATGAATAAATTCTTTACAAATTATAATGATATAGTTCGAAAAATTGAATCAATAAATCCTGTAAAATATGCAGGAACTAGAAATTATAAAAACGGAAATGTAACCAGACTGTCTCCTTATATTTCAAGAGGAGTAATTTCAACTAGATTTATCTACAATAAAATAATTGAAAGAAGTATTAGTTTAAAAAAATGTGAAAAATTTGTTCAAGAACTTGCTTGGAGAGATTTTTGGCAACAAATATGGGTAAATAAAAATGATGATATTAATAATGATTTGAAAAGACCTCAGGAAGAGGTAAATGATTTTAAAATATCAAAATCATTAGTCAATGCAGAAACAAAAATTAATGCGATTGATGAGGAGATAAAAAATCTTTATAAAAACGGTTACATGCATAATCATATGAGAATGTATGTTGCTTCAGTGGCCACAAATATCGCTAAAAGTCATTGGAAAACTCCTGCACGATGGATGTACTACTATCTATTTGATGGAGATTGGGCTAGTAATGCTTTAAGTTGGCAATGGGTAGCAGGTTCGAATTCAAACAAGAAATATTATGCAAATCAGGAAAATATAAATAAATTTTTTTTTGACAATCAAAAAAATACATTTTTAGATAAAAGTTATGAAGACTTAATTTCTATGAGAATTCCTGATGAGGTAAATGATAAAATCGATTTGAATTTGAAAACTATTCTTCCCAAAAAGACCCCCATTAATATTGACCCAAAAATTCCAACTTTATTATACAACTATTATAATCTTGATCCAAATTGGAGAATGGATGAAAAGTGTAACAGAATACTTATACTTGAACCCATTATTTTTGACAAATATCCTGTATCTCAAACCTGTATCGATTTTATTCTTAAACTATCAAATAATATTCAGAAAATCCAGATTTATGTTGGTAACTTCGATCAACTGAAAAAAGATTATGGTATTGATAAATTTATTTTTAAAGAGCACCCTTTAAATAAACATTATACTGGTATGGAAGACGAGCGGGATTGGTTGTACAAGGTTGAAGGCGAATATCTTTCCTTTTTTAAATATTGGAATAAAATTAGAAAGAAAATTATCTGACAATAATTTTCTTGTAAACTACATTTTCTTGTAGATGTATGTGAAGATTATAAATTCCTTCAGAAATTTCCGAAATATCAATTTTATTGTTAATTGACTCTGCACTTAAAACCCTTCTTCCTACTCCATCATATAATTCTATATTAATTGGGTAATTTACATTGTGAACAATATGTAATAATCCACTTTCTACTGGATTTGGGAATATTCGAATATTATGCTCATCACTAATTTGAGTTGAGAGTGAAGTCTGCTCATATATATCCTGAACTACATAATAAGAAAGCTTTGGCTGTCGATCCCTTGTAACAATACCCCAAAATTCCTCATTAGCATAATTATCATAAGGAATTGAATTTGAGAATCCACCAGTATCCTGCTGATTTGGATTTCCAGCTTTCCACCATTCATCACAAAATTCAAATAGTGTTACACCAATTGACAAATCAGAGCTTTGAATAATATTATTCAAAATTATCTCTGTAGCATCGGCTTGTTGTTGCCAATTTTCAGAATTTGTATTTGAATTATAACTATCGGCACCTGCCTCAGAAATATAAATTGCCTTATCAGTTTGCGCAGCCAATTCACTGATTGCAGTTTCAGGGCTTAACCACCTGTAAATATTCATACCCCATACATCAATACTTGGACATGAATTTAGCGCCTGAGAATTGGGAACTTCACCATGAGCGGTACTAACCGGATGATTAGAATCAATACTTTTGACTGTTGAAGCACAAGATTCAAGTAAATTATACCAATTTTGAATATCATTATCAAACCATTGTGGATTGTAATTAAACTCATTACCAAATTCCCACATTAATATTGCAGGATGATTTTTAAATTGGTTAACGTACCAAGTGTAACTATTTTCATTTAAGTGCATAATAACCTTTATACCAGCTGCAGCAAATGCATCTAACTCAGCTGTATTAGTAATCGCCGAATAAGTTCTAATTGTATTTATATTTGCATCAACAAGAAGAGGTATGTCATCAGCATAAGAATAACCTGAATTTTCTCCATTACCTTCTCCTCTGGCATAACAAATCCCATTGATTCTATACTCCTCTCCATCAAGAAACATTTTTCTGTCCTCAATGTATACTGTTTGAGAAAATGTTGAATTTGTAATATTAAAAACAAATATTATATTCAAAATAATAAATATATAATTGCGAAATATATTCGACATACTAGTTTTTTATGACAATAAACGACTCATAATTGTTATTGTAGATAATTTTTAATAGATATATACCTGAATCTAAATTCTTAATATTGATAATATCTTCATTTTTAGATTGATAAATTCTTTTTCCAACCATATCAAATATTTCAATGTTAAAGTTTTGAATCTCACCAACTATATTTATGAAATCAGATGTAGGGTTTGGATATAAATTAAATTGTTTTAATAAAGTTTCTTCGATCGACATTGAATCTCCAGTGTATTCAAAGTCAATCCAATTTAAATTAAAACCTGGCTGAACAACGTTCATTCTTAAATCATAAATCCCCTGATCTAAATTTACATCAACAGAAACAGTTTCCCAGCTCTGCCAACCACCAGTAACAGGGAGGGTGATTTGGGTTAAATTTTGAGAACCTGAATCGTCAATCAATTGTAGTAAAATAGAGCCTTGTTCAAACTCAGAGGCTACTCTAAATTTTATATCATAGTTGCCTGATTCAGTAACAAGTACAGGATATTCTGCAAAATCACCAGAATCAGTGTATCCAATATTATATCCTCCTTCAAAATCAGATGTTTCTTCAATACTAAGTCCAGATTGACTTGAAAAATCCTCAGCCTGAACTATTCCAGGAATTAAAATTCTTTCTGGTGCGTTGTTATTAACAGGAAAATCTATAAAGACTTCTAGGAATTCTTGGTAAATTGATTCAATTTGATTCTCTACATTCATTGAAACAGTGATTTCATCCAAAAAATTATAATTTTCAGAAAGGGAAATTGACAATATACTAGGATTTTCTTCACTTATTTCAATTTCAGTAATTTCATAATTTTGTGAATTCACATTGATTACAAAATCCTCAATATTAATTTGCTGATTTTGATTAACTGGATGGTTTAAGAGTATCTCAATTGTTGATTCATTCTCAGTTGCTTCTGCATATTGAATTGAAAAACTTGGAATATCGTCGGAAACGCTAAAATTAAAATTTGATAGATTATAACCTCCTGTAATCATATTTACTTTAAGTTTTTGAGTACCCTCGTATAAATATATTCCGGGTGAAAACTTATTGACAAAGTTTGAGTAACTACCGGTATTGTACAATGTAATTTCTTCAGTTATAGGATAACCATCTATCTCATAATTTATAAGCCCGGATGATGTTGAAGCATATCTAGTAACTAAATTATAAAAACCTGATTCTTCAACATTGACAGTAAAAACTAACCACTCTCCCTCGGCTGTAAAACCAACCTGATAACCGTTGCTATCACTATCTGTACTATTTTCAATATCTACTCCATCATTTCTATACTGCCATCCCTGATTCCAAGCTTGGAATTGATTATTGCTTACGTGATAGGTTGCATAATCCAAATCATTGTATGCGTAACCTAAAAGTCCCAAATCATAGTCTGGTGCATATATTATTCCTGGGATGTTATTTTCAGTAAATGGTAGTGTTTGATTAGTATTTACTTGCCTTATCATTGCATCAACTACATCATTTTGAAATTTATTATTAATTATGTTTGAAGATTCTGCCAATTCCATTAATCCGTTAACGGCATTTTCTATTGTTGGAGCATTAGCATCTCCCTTTAGATAATCAATCAAAGCTTTATAATTTGTGTTAGAGTTGATTGAATATGGAGCAGAAATTGATTCTACTTTTTTCCATGGCCAAAAAGCCCAACCTATAAAGTTCTCTTCAAACATTTTTATTGCTTCATTAAACCATTGATTTGAATTCTCACCAGCTTCACCCATCCATAGCGGTACGCCATATGTGTTTCTTACCCATGTTATCCAATCTAAAGAATCATTGTAACTCCAATACTTATGAAAACTGTATACCATATTATCATCCCATGGCGGGAATAAACCATCAAAATTATTTGCGTAATCATTTCCTTCAATAAAAATTATATGATTTTGATCATACTGCCTAATTTCATTGGTCACATCCAAATAAAAGTTTCTGAGTTCATTGTCCTGCAGAGCCCAGTGAGTTTCGTTAAGTAAATCATATCCACCAATCCATGGCTCATCTTTATATCTGTCAGCTAGCTCTCCCCAGAGTGCTATTGTCTTATTTTTATTTTCTTCGCTTTCCCAAAGTGAAGGTAAATTTGGATTATAATCGTTAATGTCTGAGCCATAGCCTTGCCCTCCTGGAGCTGCGTGAAGATCTAAAATTAAATACATATTATTCTGAGAGCACCAATCCAATAAATTATCAACCAAATCAAAGCCAGTATTTATCCATGTATTTTGATTTGTAATAGGTTCGTCCTGTATTGGAAGTGTAAATAGGTTGTAATGCATAGGTAGTCTTACACTGTTAAACCCAAGGGATGCCAAAGACTGAATGTCTGCTTCAGTAATAAAATTGTCTAACCAGCTTTGATAAAAGTTGTCTGTATTTTCTTGACCAATAAACTGAACTAACTTTTGTTTAAATTCATGCTGGGAACTTGCTGCGCCGACAAATTGTAACATGTAAGGTTCTTGAAGCATCCAACCACCTAAATTAAACCCCCTTAATATTACATTATTACTATTATCATCTTTTAAATATGGACCTAATCTTGTTAAATTTTGGGTTTGTAGCCCTGTATATAAAAATAATAGTAAGAGGAAGAGAATTTTTTTCATCCTAATCTACATTGTCTAAACCATATAAGGTAATTTCGGAACCATGAACATAAGTGTCACTTCCATAATTTGATGTTATCGAAAACTTTAAATATCTAAATTTGTCAGAAACCCCATCGAGATCAAAATCATGGCCATTTGCTGCTTCATCTATAAAATCTTGAGAGATATTACCATTTTCATCGCTTGGATCACCTATATCAAATTGACCTAATAGGGTCCAATTAACAGTATCTTCACTTGCATATAAATCAAAGGATCTCATATTTTCAGCTTGGTAATAATAAGGGGCACCAATAGGTCCTCCATACCAGTATGCTCTCTGCCAAACTTTAAACCTGTGAATTCTAGCATTTTTATTTAAATCAATAACGATATCAAGAGGCCAATTTAAAGTTCCTCCATTTGCATCCCTCCAAATAATAAAGTAACTATTATCAGCATTGGTTTCAGCTGTATCAACTATATTATCCCAAAATGCAATTGTTTCTCCTTCCCATGCATCACCATTTACAGAAAGCTGACTCATTAAAGTCCAAGTTGATTTATCAATTTCTTCTTCAAATAATGGTGTTATGATTGCTTTTTCTTCTAATTCAGTAATATTACCATCAAAATCTTCAACCTTGGTAAAAAATGTAATTTCCTCAGAGGGTAATCCCCTGACAAAAACTTCTTCAAACTCACTGTCAGATGATAAAATTCTAATTTCTTCATCAGAATCGTTAACAATATGTACATGTACATATACTGTCTTTTGTGCTACATTCTCCCACTCCATTTTTACCCCTCCAAGCTCAGGACTTATTGAAATACTTTCTTGAACTAAATATATAAACGAAGGCAGTGGGACAAAATCAACAACAACAGGATCAGAAACATTTTGACTTTCATCGATTACGTATAATGTGACCTCTACCGGTGTATCTTGATTTAAACCATCAATTTCGATGGACTGGTTGTAAGAACTGGAAACTCTGTAAACATCATTTCCTAAAGTATTTGTGTACTCTGCCCTAACGAATAAAATATCACTATCAGATGGTAAAGAATAATTAATTATACCTCCACCGTTTGTCGGGACAATACTATCGATTGTTAAAATTCCAGGTGGCGTTGTGTCTTGATTATTCTCAGTATCACATGCTAATAAAAGGAAAAAGAATAAAGATAAAGTTGAAATAAGTTTTTTTACACGCATAATATTTGATTTTTTACCATCCAGGGTTTTGTATTAAATTTGGATTTATTGTTATTTCATTGATACTAATTGGGTGAAAATAGTCTCTAGGGTAGCTAAATGATCTTACGCCAACTTGAATAATATTGTAATATCCACTGGAAGTACTTTCATCAACTGACCAACCATAAACTGGTGTATTAAAATATTCATGTGCTAACTTCCATCTTCTCAAATCATTATATCTATTTCCTTCAAAAGACAACTCAATTAATCTTTCTTGTCTAATTATGTCCCTTAATCCATCTTGGCTCGTATGCTTATTTAAATTTAGTGCATTAATAGGGTCAGACCAAGAAGTCTCAACATTTGGAATACCAGCCCTTTCCCTGATGGTGTTTAAAGCATTATAAGCTTCCTCCGAAGGACCTGAAAGCTCATTTATGGATTCAGCATAATTTAAGTACAATTCGCCCATTCTAATCATTGGCCACGCATAGGTGACAATTTTCGAGTATCCATCTCCTTCAGAATCGGGATGAACAAGCTTCTTTAGGGCGTATCCTGTGATTAAATAGTCATCAGAATTAGCAATTCTTCCATGACTTTCACCTTTTTTCATTCTTAATTGCCATAGATTACCCCATGTTCTGTTAAAACCCCTATCAAAACCTAAAGAGGAGTAAAATCTCGGCTCTCTATCTAAATTTAGTTTGGCTGTAATACCACCATATTGAGCTTGTAAATTTTGGGCTCCACTAACACTCGTTGTACTATACCTATTAGAAAAATCATACGATAAATCCTCATCAATTGGTAAGCCATTTTCTGTATAAAACATCTCAGCAACTCTTAAGGTTGGAGCAATCCATTGCCAAGCTGCTTCAACAGATGTTGCATTAGGGTCTTTCATCATACATGCTGCCTGAAGTTGCCACCAATCATTATCTCGTACAGGATTAGAATTACCCCAAATTAACTCCGAATTCCATTTATCAACAATTGAATACTTTAAGTCGTACAATGTCTGAACAAAAGGCTGTTCTTCATATTCGTCCTCATAGTTTGGTGGTGTGCTTATGAACTCATACAGTCCAACCCCATTCTCAAGAGCTGTGTTAATTGCGTCAAGTGATGCATCCCTTGCTAACTCCCATTTGTAGGATTCATAAGACTGATTAAAATAATGCTCACCGTTTTCATTAACAAATCCAGAATACATTTCTGAATTTCCATTAAACAATGGGCTTGCAGCATAGACAAGAACCCTTGACTTAATTGACTTTGCAATAACCTGATCGATTCTTCCCAAATCATTGGAGCTTAATACACGTGAAGGTAAATGTATCAATGCATCATCAATTGTTTGAACAATATACTCTACACATCTGTCAACTGTTTCTCTTTTTATCCTTACTGCATTATCAGATGCAGAAATAGGGAGGTTAATATCAACTATAGGAATTGGTCCATAATAGGTAAATAATAAAAAATGATAATATGCTTTAAGAAATTTAGCTTCCGCTGCCCACATATTCATTTCCTCTTCAGTCATGTCAATTACATTATAAATATTTTCAATCAGTATGTTACAATGTCTTATACCTTCCCACAAAGAACCTTGATCCTGCCAACCTGACCACAAACCAAATTTAGGGCTTGACGCTGATTGTTGACCTTTCATTATTCTTATACCGTCTGTTTCTTTAGCAATTGGTGTGGTAACTTCATCACTCATGGTCATAAAAGTTGTATAAACACCATCATTTTTTGGAAGATATGCATAGCATGTAGCTAGTGCGGTATATGCAACTTCCCTTCTTTCAAAAAGTAAATCAATTTGCTGTGTTTGATCTGGAACAATATCAAGATAATCGTCACACGACATGGTAAAAAGAAGTGCTATTAATATAATTTTTTTACTCATAATTTATCATTTAAAAATTAACTTGTAATCCTATGTTATAAACTTTTTGGGGAGGATATCCCAAACCATTTCCACCCATCTCTGTATCCCATAAATCAAACTTTGAAAATGTAAACAGATTTAATCCTGTAAAATAAATTCTTGTATTAAGTCCAGAAAATAAACCAGAATCATTTTGTGGAAATGTATATCCAAATTCAATATTTTTGAGCCTCAAGAAATCTCCGTCTCTTTGCCACCATGTCGATTGCTGCTCATTATTAGCAATAGAATAAGTTGAAAGCCTAGGCCAAAAAGCATTCGGATCTGGATTATTTATTGACCAATGGTTGTCGGCAATTACATTTAGTGCATTTCTTTCGTTAACAAAAGGGGAAATATCACTTGGGTTAATAAAGAATGAAGTTCTAGCAACACCCTGCATAAAGATAGAGAAATCATAGCCCTTATAAGAAGCTGAGATACCGAAACCATAAACAATTTCAGGAACTGTTGGTTTACCAATAGGTACTCTATCTAATTCATTAACTACACCATCTCCATTTACATCGGTATATTTTATATCACCCGGAAGATATGCGTTAGCAGATGAAGAAAAGCCATTGAATTGCTCTGGGGAATTATCAATATCTTCTTGATCAATAAATAACCTTTCAGCAATTAGACCCCATGCTTGATTAACAGGGTAACCGATCCTGCTAAGATATTCATATGTGTAATCAGGCTCTCCATTTACAAGAACCTCGTTGGTTGAATATGTGAAATTCGCTCTTCCAGAAATTATAAGCCCCGAATCAAATGCCTTATTATAGTCGATTGAAATGTCTAAGCCTTTTGAATTTACCTCACCTAAGTTACTACTAATGGTGGTAGTTAAGCCCATTGTCGAAGGAATGTAATCTCTTGACATGTATATTTTTGATCTATGTTCGGTGAAATAATCAATTTGCATATTTAAAGAATTGAATAAACCAATCTCAATACCATAATTTGATTTTTCAGCTACTTCCCATGTTACGTTTGCATTCGAATATCTATCAATTACGTAACCTTGATAATAGTTATTAAAATCTGAACCCCAAGTGTATCCATAACTATCACTTTGTAAATTAACCTCTGACAAGTAAAAAAATCTGTCGTCTGCACTTGAAATTCCATCATTACCAACTAAACCATGTGTTAGTTTAATTTTTAGCATATTCACATACGGAAATTTATTTACAAACCAATCTTCATTAGATAATATCCAACCAACCCCGACAGATGGGAAAAAACCAAACCTATTATTTTTTGCAAACTTCTCAGATCCGTTGTATCCAAAATTTAATTCAGTGAAATACTTTGAATCATAGTTGTAAGAAAATCTACCAGAAAGGCCCATGTTTCGGGATGGCAATGTTGAAAATGCGCTGTTACCACCAATCGTGTTTAAGGATTCACTAAAATTAAATACTAGTAACCCACCTATATCGTGTAAATCATTAAACTTGTTATTATACTCAGTTACAAACTCATAATAAAACCTACTAGTACCTAAATTGTTGACTGAAGGATTATTTAAAAATTCTGTTCCCTCTTGAATTCTATACAAATAATTTAAAACGCCTAGTTCTGTTTCAACTTCTGCCATTCCATAGAAAAATGGAGTATACTCTCTTGAGTTTTCATTTTCAGTATAGGTTCTGACAGAAGCCATTCCACGAAATTTTAATCCCTCAGTTATAAAATCTAAGTCCTGTTCAACTTGTACTTGGGAAAAAATTGTATTTGTGAATCTATCTTTATAACCCTTTACCATATCAGCATACGGATTTGGATAGCCACCATTACCTTTATTTCCAAACAAGGTATGATTATAACCAAGGTTATCAGGGTAATTAAAATATTTTGGAAAATTTGATGGATTAGCCTGCATTACTGAGCCAAATATACTATTTGCAGATAATGATGGACCATTGTACCTTTCAAAAAGAGAATAAAATTTGACTGCAATTTTTGTAGAATTTGTCAAGTCAATATTAATATTTGCTCTTAAATTAGATCTTTTGATATCAATATTATTATTAAAATTATTAAGGGGATCAACTTTCAACAATCCAGTGTCGTTATTGTGAGATACTGATAGATAGTATTGGGCAATATCACCTCCACCATTTACATTTAAATTAGCCTTTCTATTGAAGGTATAATCTTTAAATAATTCATTATACCAGTTTACATTTGGATAGATGTTTGGGTCTCCTCCATTTAAGGTTCCATATATTTTTGAAATACTATAAATCAAGGGGGCTGACGGATCTCTAGTTCTTGTAGCACGGTTATACAAATTCATATAATCTACACCACTCAAAAAGTCATTGGTTTGTGAGGGGGCAGAAAGTGAGTTTTCGTATCTAAAAGAGACTCTTGCTTTTCCTTTTTTACCTTCTTTTGTTGTTACCAAAATAACGCCATTTGCTCCTCTAGCACCATAAAGAGACGTAGCTGTTGCATCTTTCATTATTGAAAAGCTGGCAATATTATCTGGTTCAATTCGAGCCAAATCATTTGTGGTAACTTCTAACCCATCGATTAAAATTAACGGATTATTGGCATAACCAAAGCTTGTCACTCCTCTAATAAAAAATTCAGCATTATCGGCGCCTGGTTCACCCGATCTTTGATATGAAATAACACCAGCTAATTTTCCAGCTAAAGCATTTGTAATATTAGAAGATGGTATTTTTAATTCAGAAGGACTTATGGTATTTATAGAACCGATAACACTATTTTTCTTTTGCTTTTGAAATGCAACGACCTGAACCTCATCAAGCGACTCTGTACTTTCATTTAGGATAACATCAATCTTGGTTTGATTTCCAATTTGGATAATTTGAGTTTCAAATCCGATGTAAGAGAATTGAAGTTTTTGACTACTACTATCAACTTTGAGAGCATATGTTCCTTCAAAAGTTGTTGAAGTTCCATTTGATGTTCCTTCAACAAGAACAGTAACACCAGGTAACGGAACACCACCTTCATCAACAACTACTCCACTAACTAGTATGGATTGCGCACTTAAAAATATTGTTGCAAATAATAATATTAAAAAAAATTTAATTTTTAATTTCATAATGGTTAGTGGATAATGATAATTAAATCATACACAAAAATAAGACTATTTTGTGTGAATACAATAACTGTTAAAAAATTTATAGACAATTTTAATTGCTAAAATATTTTTCTATCAATGGAGTATTTTCCAGGCCCAACTAACATGATAATAACAAAGCCTGTTAGGAAAAGTAATGCTTTTTCAAAACTTTTAAAACTGTCACCAAAATGAACCACAAAAACAGCAACAAACATGGTAGCAGCGGGAAAAAAACTAAAGAGTTTAGTTTTATATCCTATAATAATGAAAATTGGAGCTACAAACTCAGAAAAAACCGCTAGTATTAATGTGGGAACTTCACCAATTCCAATTGGGTTTGAAAAACTTACATTTCCTTCAATTAATTTAGTCAACTTACTAATCCCATGCCCATAAAGCATTGAACCTGCAAAAATAATCCTTAGTATGAGTAGAGAAACATTATTCATAATCATTAATTTTAAAATTTAACCAATTTATGACTTTGATTTAAGCCTGAATTGGTAGAAAAATTTAGTATATAAATTCCTGAACTTAACATCGACAAATTTTCAGCAAATCTATGTACTCCAGAAACCAAATTTCCTTTAAATACGGTTTTGACCAACCTTCCATTTAAATCTGTAATTTTTATTTCAGTAAATTCAGTATTTTTTTGTTCAATTATAAAATATAAATTACTAACAACTGGGTTTGGATATATTTGAGTAAATAATTCCGATTCTTCATTAATTGATGCTGTAGCTGAGTTTATTGCATTTGGACTACCATGGAAATTAATATTACTCCAACTCTCAGGTAATAAATTATCAAGACTTGGATCGATCAATTCAAGTGTGTAGCCTCCGCCATTGGGTAAATCTGGCCAAGGAGATGTTACACCATAATTAACTTCATCATGAATTATCAAGTCAGAATTAAATAATCTAACAGAATCACCTGAGCTGGATAATCCAAAATCAAATTCACCAATAATTGAACTAATTTCTGGGTAAAATGATGTAAAATCTTCAGAATTTCTAACAACTACTAAATAACCGTATCCTTGAATCGTTGTATTTTGAGGAAAAACAAATTGGTTAGAATCATTATTATCTTTCAAAACCCAACCAGAAATATCAATATCATCAGGGTTGGGGTTGTAAAGCTCAATCCAATCTCCTGTATCAAAATCATCAGGTGATTTATAATTAATTTCATTTATGACTAGATTTAATCCCGAGCTTGGAACGAAATGAGCTTGAATTTCAGAGTAGTCATTTATATTGACTTGAATTTGCTGGGATGTTGAATCAATCAAGCCGCTCCAATGTGAGAATTCATAACCAGATTCTGCTATTGCATATAGGGATATCGGAACATCTTCAAAATAATCTCCACTCCATTCATCTTCTTGAATCTTTAAATTATCATTTAGAATAATAAAACCAAAATTTGGAGTTTCATTAAATAATGTTACTTCATGATAATCATTTAAATTAAATTCTTCTAATATGTGTGACTTTGCAAACGGTTGTCTATTAATTGCAAAGTTATTCATATTGTCAACAAATTGATAAACAGTTCCTGTGTTAACCCATGGCTCGCTATCAATCCATCGGTCAATGTGATTAAGCATTTCATTATACATGTTATCGTATATAGATAAAAAGTGAGATGTTACATTTGTTGCAAGGTATCGAGTGTTCATTTCATCTGCGTATCTATTAATAAATAAATTTCTAAACTCTATATTCTGTACTAATTTCCTCAGAAACAATGTTGCCCAATCTGGATTTGCCCAAGTTGTTTGTTGGCCTGAAATAACAAAATCTAAGGTGTTAAATGTATGTGCGTAATTTTGATCCCAATCACTCCACCATTGACCAGCAAATCCAAAATCTGTATCATATAAAATCCATCTCCATTTTTTACCTGGAACTTTCCAATATTTTATATTATTTCCAGGGTAATCACGATTATCCATATATATTTGGGCTATATGATATTCCATAAAATTTTCAATATCAATTTGGTCAATTACATAATTATAATTTTCAGTTTGAGACAAATCGTTTTGATAAAAAAACTGTCTAAGCGCTAAAAACTCTGCATTATCGCCATCAACAATTTCAGCATTATTCGTAAGCATTGTTACTTCATTGGGATTAACATCATGTTTGGATGCAACAAGATTTTCACTTACTTTTTCACGTAGGTTATACAGTCCCCAATAGTCTTCGTTAATATATGTTGATACTGTTTTGAAACTTTGAAAATCAATATGAGAGCCATCCATTAGGCTGGTTATTGCTGCATCTCTCATATTAGTCCTCATCCAATCGTTTCCAGAATTTCTTAAAACAAGAGATTCAAATTCATCATATTCCAAGTTGTCAAAGAACGGAAATTCAAATTCACCATTGCCGTACTCACCCCTAGCAAATAATGCTAATGATTTCTGATCCCAACCCCTACTGTAAGCACCAAAAATCTTTATTCCAGCATTGGAATTAAACTGCAGTGTGTTGTCTTGATAATAAGAAATGTGAACTGGGCGCTCCCAATCCTCCCAAAAATTAGCGCCAAAATAAGGATAACCTCCATAATCATCTGGACCATAGGCATAAATGCCATAATCATAATCAAATAAATTGTACTCATCAGTAACAAGATGCATTATTGGTAAATCACTTTGAATTCCAAAAAAGTAATTTCTTGTGTATGAGTGTAATGAAATATAATTTTCTTTAAATGCTTTGGCACGAACTATAGTTGTTTGATTGATATTAATTGGGCCAGTATACAGCTGAGATGTTTCTGTAGGTTCAGTGAAATCAGTTGTATATCTAATCTCTCCATCTCCGTTTCCAGTAATTTCTAAACTTATTGATTGATCAAGGTTTCCTCCATCGTGGGAGAACAATAGCTCATTACCAAATACACCCTCAAATTCTGTGGTATCATTTTCCTCCCCTGGTGTTGGTAGATCATATATTGTTAATTGTCCAGATCCGAAGGAAATACCTGCGGAAATATTCACTGGCAATGCCTGAACATCCATTGAATCAATTAAATTTCCATCTGGATCACGTAAATATACACTTTCACCCTCAGATGAAATCTTAAAATCTGTATGTAGTGGAGAATCCTGTGATAGATTTAAAATTTGTGGTGGTGCAATCCCTTCTTCGGTGTCAACATCAAAAACAGCTGATAAAAATGGAATTAATGTCATGTCTGAGGATGTTTGTGATACGTTATGAACCTGAATGCTTAAAACATTATCACCATTTATTAATAATGGAATGGCATTAGCAATATCAAAACGATCTGGAATTCCACCATTATAAATTTGAGCTTCATGGTCAACATACAATCCATCTGAATTGTATGCAGGCGGAACTCCTGTAATATTTGCTCTTGCAACCTCTACACCATTAATATAAGCAACAAATGCATCATCATAATCAACATCAAGAATTAAATTATTAATCGTGGATACGTCTTGAATTGAAAAATTTTTTCTTACAAAAACAGATAACGTGCCTGCAGGGACAAGGGTGTTATCATCATTGTCAGAGTAACCAAAACCAGAATTTCCAGAGTCCCAAGAACTATCATCAAAATCATTGTTAATCCACTCCAAGGGCGTATTTTCATCTGGGATTATAAACTTAAATGAGTCACCTTCATTTATAAGAGTCCTTATAAAATTTATATTAGATCTATCTTTATCCGATGCCCATATTAAAAGATACTCATCTGCATCAAGAGATATATCTGGAAATGTCCAGGGATTATTGTCATTTTCAACATCAGAAAGACTCCAATTGTTCAATAAAACCTCATCTGCCCCTGGATTATATAGTTCAATCCAATCGGGCGTATCTCCATCTTCATCATAAAACATAGAATTTGATGATGAAACCTCATTAATTCTAATATCTTGACTGTATGAGACTGAAATTACAAAGAATAAAATCGCAAATTGTCTTAAATAGTTCATATGAGTTTAGTGGTATAATTATTGAGTATAATATACAAATTTTAAACCAAAGCCATAAATTTACAGTAATAGCTAATTAGAATGTCACAATTCAAAATTTTAATGAGAATTATTATCTTAAAAATTTTAATATTTTTTACTATAACATCTTGTAAGTCTGGCTTTTCAACCAAAGAATTTAAATTAAATGAAATACCAGAGTCACCAAATTATGAATTGCTAAGCTCTTGGGCAGCCCACCCATACACAAATGACTCGTTAATTGATAAATATTATTCCATCGAAAAAAGTGAATTAAAAGCTGATATTTTTTACATATATCCAACCTTACTAACCAGTAAGGAAAATGATTCTTGGAATTCTGACATATTTGACACACTACAAAACAACAGGGTCAAAAATATTGCAATACAATATCAAGCTTCTGCATGGGCTAATGCAGGAAGAGTTTTTAGTCCTTTTTACAGACAAGTACATTATAGGTCATTTTTTGAACCTTACACTTCAAATGGCGGTATTGATGCAGGAAAAATAGCTTTTCAAGATATAAAAAATGCATTTGACATATATTTAGAAAAGTTCAATAATGGGAGACCAATTATTATTGTAGGGCATAGTCAAGGAGCTTTCCATGCAAAAAATTTACTCAAAGAATATTTTGATGGCAAAGAACTACAAAATCAATTAATTGCAGCTTATTTAGCTGGTATTTACGTAGATGAAAATGAATTTACCTCAATTAATCACTTGAATGGCCCAAATCAAATAAACGGATTTGTAAACTGGAATACATTTAGGATGAATAAAAAACCAAAAAAAGGTAAACATCCAGCTTATTTTTCGTGGAAAAAAAACCAATATGTTATAAATCCAATAACATGGAATACAGATACAATAACATCTTACGATCAACATAAAGGAATGCTGTATATAGATAAAAAAATATATTCAAAAAATGTTAGAGTTAAAGTTTATGATGGAATCGTTTGGTCTACAATACCTAAAAAGGCAAGTAAAAATATTTTTTTTAGACTCATCAATAATTACCACTTTGCAGACATAAATTTGTTTTGGAAAGATATTTCTGAGAATGCTTCAAATAGGGTAAAATATTTTATTCAGCAAAGAACTAAATAAATTAATACTATTTCAAATACAACTAAAAAATGGTCTACAGAGTAGCATTTATTAACAAATTTCTAATTTATATGGTTAAAATCTCTTTTTTTTTAAAAAAAAAACCTATATTTAAGAATTAATAATTTAAAAACTAAAAAAAATGGGTTATTCACACCAAAACAGTAAAGGAAAAACTTACTTTTTACATTCTAAGGATGTTGTTTTAAAAGGAGGAAGAAATCAGACTATTTATTATTTCGCAAAAGAGGCTAAAGCTGGTGCTTGTGATTTACCAGCAGGTAAAACTGTTGTTGAAAACACTAAGACTGGACTTCCTTTCCTCAAAGGTAAGTAGTCGCGTACTCAATAATTTAAAAAAACCCTCTTATTGAGGGTTTTTTTATTTTTTTCAATTATAATATTTGAATATGATTTTACTTATTATGGCTGCTGGCAGTGGTAGCAGATATGGAAAATTGAAACAATTTGACCAAATTGGCCCAAAAGGCCAGTTTTTAATGGAATATGGTATTTTTGATGCAATCAAGAATGATTTTAATCACATTGTTGTTATTACAAAAGAAGAAAATCAAAAGTTTCTAAAAGACTACTTTTCGGAGCTATTACCCAATCATGTCAAATTTGATGTTATTGTCCAAGACAATAAACATTTACCTAAAAATATTACCAATAAATACCACAGAATAAAGCCGTGGGGAACAGCTCATGCAGTCTGGTGTGCAAAAAATTATATAGATGATAGCTTTGCGATAATTAATGCCGATGACTTCTACGGCTTTAATGCATTTAAAAATGCTAAGTTATTTATGAAAAATAATTCAAGTGAAAATACATACGGACTTGTAACATACAAATTAAAGGATACATTATCTGACTTTGGAACTGTCTCTAGAGGAGTTTGTGAGGTAAAAGATGAAAACTTGGTCTCAATTAATGAACACCTTAAAATAATTAAAGGTGATGACTCAATTGTTGATTTAGATAAAAATGTTGAGGTTAACAAGAACAGTTTTGTTTCAATGAATTTTTGGATATGCAAAAAAAAATTTTTCAATCACCTAGAAAATTATTTAATAAATGAAATCCGAAATATTAAAAATATTGATAGCGATGAAATATATCTTCCATTTGCCGCACAAGATCTTCTTTCTAAAAATAGAATTGAAATAAAAGTAATTGATTCAGAAAGTAATTGGTTTGGTGTCACATACAAAAATGACAAAAAATTAAGTGTAAAAAAACTCAATAAACTAACTGAATCAGGAAATTATCCTATGGATTTATGGAAAGATCTTTAAATTTATTTTTTAATTTTTTGATCTGATAACCAGCCCTTAAAGCCCTCCTCCAGAATAAAAATATTTGAATAACCATTTTGAGAAAGAAAGCTAGCTGCTTTTGAACTCCTGTTATTTGTTTTGCAGTAAAGAATAATTTTTTTACCCTTATCAAAAGCAAAAATTTCTGATTCAAATTTTTTGGAATTATAGTCTATATTAATTGACCCTGGAATATTACCAAGTAAATGTTCATCAATTGTTCTAACATCAATTAAAATATGATTACCCTTAAGTTTTTCATATTCTGTATTTGAAATACTATTAACCCCTGAAGTACATCTTAGGAATAAAAACAAAGTTAAAATTGAAAATATTATTCTTACCATTATTAGTTGTATATTTTCTCTCCATCCCAGTCTGAAATTCCACCGATTAAATTATAAACGTTTTTAAATCCAAGCTCTTGCATAATTTTACAACTATTATTACTTCTAACTCCTGATTTACAATAAATGAAATAATTTTTAGTTTTATCCAGACTACTCACTTGATTGAAAAAAAACTCGCTATCGTAAAAATTAATATTTATAGAGTTAGGTATTCTAAAATCACTGAACTCTTCCGGGGTTCTGACATCAATAATTACTGAATTTTCACTTGATAAAAATTCATCATACCAGCTTTTTTGATTTAAATCCATGAAAGCAAAAGTAAGCCAAATTATTCAAGAAAAAAACTAAGCTCATTTTCAAGCTTTACTCTATCAAAAACTTGGGGATAAAATTTTTGGGATCTTTTATTTATTATTAAAGTTGCTGGAATAGCTCCATCCCAAGACTCAGAAACAACAGACATCCAATCCATGATATTTAAATCATCAATTAGAACAACATCTGACTTAATCTCGTTCTTGTTTAAAAATGGAATTAGCTTACTATCAATTTGACTTGGATAATCAAAACTAGCCAAAATAACTTTTAAGCTATCACTGGAATACTTTTGATTGACATACTCAAAATGTGGAATTTCTTTAACACATGGGGCACACCATGTTGCCCAAAAATTTATAAGGTATGTTTTATTACCACTTAAGTCAATACTTTTAAATAGGTCATCAAAGTTATATACGCTTACACTTTTTGGAAACTGATTATTTTGAGAACAAGAAATAAGTAATAGTAAAAAACAGGTTATTAATGAATTAAAGAAATATTTCATATTGGGGAAACATCAAAATATATGCCATATTTATAACTCATATTTTGTAATTCATTGATATTTACACAAATAAAATTGATTGATTTAGTTATTATTTTGACTATCTACAAAATACAAAATTATACTTGCTAGATAAGCTTTCACTGAAAATATATTTATCAAGATTAAACTCTTTTATTTTGTCAATTGAGGTTATTCTGTTATCGATGATGAATCTTGTCATCAATCCTCTAGCTTTTTTGGAGTATATCGCAATAGTTTTATAATTTCCATCTTTGAGTTCTTTAAATTCCACATTAAATAGCTCATTTTTTAATACCTTTTTATCAATTGCTTTAAAATATTCATTACTTGCCAAGTTTATGATTGGTTCTGAAAGCTTTAAATCACTCATTAGCTCTTTAGTTATTTTTATTCTCCAGTACTCATAAAGATTTCTCTTTTCTGCAATCGGCATTTTTGTGCCCATCTCAAGTCTATAAGGCTGTATTAAGTCTAAGGGCTTAAGCAAACCATACAGACCAGAAATTATTCTTACGGAACTTTGAAGGAAGTCTATATTTTTAGCATCTATGCTGTAGGAATCTAGACCTTTATAAACATCTCCACTAAAGGCATAAACGGCAGGTCTAGAATTTTTTTTGGTAAATGGTAATGACCAAGACTGATTTCTTTCATAATTAAGTTCAGCAATAGTGGATGAAATATTCATCAATTCTGCTAGCTCAGAGGGAGTTTTCTGCTTCAAAATTGAGTTAATAAATTTTGCTTCCTCTTTGAAACATGATTGAGTGTTATAATCAACAGGGAGAGTAGATGTGAGATTAAGGGATTTAGCAGGTGATAATAAAACTTTCATTTTTTTTAAATACAAATTTAATTAAGATTTTAACAAAAAAACAATTATGATGCCATACTATTTTTAGAAAAGCTTCTCCATTTTTTTAAACAATTAGAAAAGTCATCAGGAAGTTCGGAAATAAATTCTACAAATTTTTGTGTGGTCGGATGATAAAAACCAAGTGAATATGCGTGTAAAGCTTGTCTTGGTAAAATTTTGAAGCAATTATCTACAAATTGCTTGTATTTTGTAAATGAGGTTCCCTTTAAAATTGAATTACCTCCATACCTTTCATCATTAAAAAGAGTATGACCAATGTGTTTCATGTGAACTCTTATCTGGTGAGTTCTTCCGGTTTCTAATTTACATTTTATTAAACTTACATAACCTAAACTTTCAACTAACTCGTAATTAGTGATTGCTAGTTTTCCAAGGTTTTCATTTTCAGCATCTAACACAATATTTTGCAACCTGTTTTTTGGATTCCTTCCAATGTGATTAACAATTTTTTTCTTTTCATTTTTGACATCACCCCAAACAAGCGCAAAATATTCTCTAGATGTTTTTTTTTCAGCAAATTGAGATGAGAGTGATGCCATCGAAGCATCATTTTTTGCAACAACAAGCAGGCCGCTTGTATCTTTGTCTAATCGGTGCACTAAACCTGGTCTTGATGTATTGTTAAGTGGTAAGTTTTCAAAATGGTAAACTAAGCCGTTTACTAATGTCCCTGAATAGTTACCATGTCCAGGGTGAACAACTAATCCAGCAGGTTTATCAATAACAAGTAAATCATCATCTTCATACACGATGTTTAATGGCATTTCTTCAGCAATAATTAAATTTTCAGATGGGGGATAGTCAAATACCACTTTTATATTGTCTTTAGGCTTTACGTTATAATTGGACTTAACATTTTTTCCATTAACAATAACACAACCCTTTTTGACTGCTGATTGAATTTTATTTCTTGTTGTATTTTCGATAAAATTCATTAGATATTTATCGATCCTTGTTGGGGATTGACCCTCATCAACTATGAACGCGTAATGTTCATGCAACATTTTATTTTCCATTTCCTAATACCAAATCAATTATAGAGGATTTTTTTAAAAAATCACCCTCATAAATTTTTTCACCATTATGAGTGACAGATATAACAACATTTAAAGCAATATCATTTACATAAGAAATTTGTCCAAGTTTGAACCCCATCGACTCAATTTCATTTCTAGCTTCACGGATAGTTACCCCACGTAATTTTGGAACCTTTATTTTTTTATAATCCGAGGCGTTTAATGTAAAGTATATTTTTCTTCCTGGCTTTACTTCTGAATTTGGTTTTGGGATTTGGTTTATGATAGCATTAATTTTATAATCAGGATTGAAAGTGCTTGAATCAATAATGATATAATCTAAATTTAAATTTATCATTTCATTTTTTATTTCAGAAATAGTTTTTGTGGTAAAATCAGGAAGAATAACGCTTGAATTATACTGCGTTATGGATCTTAGAAAGAAAAACAACATTAGTAATAAAAATATTGCACTTAATAATATTAATAGAATATTAGTCCTGAAGCTCTTACTTAATATATATTTTTTTAATAACATGATAACTTATTGCTAAATTAATTAATTTAAATAAAAGCTATATTAGCTTTTTAAAACTAATAAATTATGAAAAAAAACATTGGAATTCTCATGGGAGGTTTTTCAAGCGAATATGAAATTTCAATAAAAAGTGCTGAAGTTGTATACCAAGCATTAAAATCCGATTTTAATTGCCACAAAATATTAGTTGAAAGAGAAAATTGGTATCTAATTGACAAAATGCACAATAAACTAAAAATTAATCAGTCAAACTTTAAGGTTGAATTGATGCCAGAATTGAATTTTGATTGTATGTTTAATGCAATACATGGTTCGCCTGGTGAAGACGGAAAAATTCAAGATTATTTTAACAAATTAAAAATTCCTGTGACTGGCTCAGGTGCTCGTGAATCAGAACTAACATTTGATAAGATTGAATGTAATAAATTTTTAAATTTAAACGGAGTAAAAGTCCCTAATTCAGTGTCTGTATCAATTAAAAAAGAATATAAGATTGATGAAATTATAAGATTAATAAATCTTCCATGTTTTGTCAAAGCAAGTAAATCAGGCAGCAGTTATGGTGTTTTCAAGGCTTATAACAAAAATGAATTAGAGTTGTGTATTACAAAATCTCTTGAATTTGATGAGAAGGTTTTAATAGAAGAATTTATTGATGGCAATGAATTTTCAGTTGGAGTAATTACATATAACGGGGATGTAATAGTTTTACCAATTACTGAAATAAAAACAGAAAATGATTTTTTTGATTTTGAAGCAAAGTATAAAGGCCAATCAGATGAAATAACCCCTGCAGATATTTCTGTAAAACTAAAAAAAAATTTAAGGGAAATTTCTATGAAAATATATAAATTACTTCGTTTAAAAGGTTATTCTAGAAGTGAATTTATAGTTAATAAAGATGGTATATTCTTTTTGGAGGTAAATACTGTTCCAGGGTTAAGCGAACAGAGCATCCTTCCGCAACAAGCTAAGCATGCTAAAATAAGTTTAAAAAATTTATTTGTAAACTCAATTTATGAATCAATAAATAAAATTTAATGAAAAGAGCTGTTATTCCTGGATCCTTTGATCCAATCACCATAGGTCATTGTGATTTAATAGAAAAATCATCTAAAATTTTTGACGAAATTATCATTGCTGTAGGCAATAATATTAAAAAAAATTACATGTTTAGCCTTGAGCAAAGAACAAATTTTATCAAAGATGAATATAAGGGTAACAAAAAAATTATTGTTAAAAGTTATATAGGCCTTACCGTGGATTTTTGCAAAAAAATGGATTCAAATTTTTTAATTAGGGGAATTAGAAACACTACAGATTTTGAATATGAAAAAGAAATGGCGCAAATAAATTTTCATTTATCCCAGATTGAAACTATTTTCTTAACACCTACTAATGATAAAGCTCATATTTCATCTTCGTTTATTAAAGAATTAATGAAAAACGAAGGAGATTTTAAAAAATATCTTCCTAATTCAGTAAAACTTTGATGTTAGCATAACAATCCGAAGTAATTTTTGAAATTTCATTATTGTCAATCCATTGAACTTTTGAAATACCTTCCTTTAATTGTGGCTTGAGCCGACCTTTGTAATCAGACTTCATCTCAAACCAATAGGTGACTTTTAAAAAATAGCTTGAATTTCTTTTAAAAATATGAAAGGTTTTTTCTAATGGTTGCGAAATGGATAAATCCTTCACACCAGTTTCCTCATAAACCTCCCTCAATGCTGTCACATCAATGCTTTCGTTCTTTTCTGCTTTTCCTTTTGGTAAATCCCATTTTTTATTTCTGAATATAAACAGGACTTCATTTTTATGATTGTAAACTTTACCACCTGCAGCAATAATAATAGGAAATATTTTTTCAAGTTTTTTGATTACTTTTTCTGGCTTTTTTGATTTGTAACCTAAGCTAACGATGCTTTTTTTTGAAAGAAGTTTTAAAAAATTACCAGACTCAAGAATAGATTTTGGGATAATTATCAAATTTTTTAAGTCTGCTTTCTTTGATGAGATTATTAAAGGTTTATCTTTGAAAAAGATTTTTATCATTGTCATATTAACAAAGCTAAGTTATTTTTTTAATTATTAGTTTATGAAAAATTTTAACAAATCCAAAACAGCAGCAATATTATTACAAATTGATGCAATCAAACTTAATCCTAAAGAGCCATTTCAATGGGCCTCTGGTTGGAAATCCCCAATTTATTGTGACAATAGGATTGTCCTTTCACATCCAAAATACAGGGATGTTATTGTTGATTTTTTTTGTAATATGATTAAAATAAACTTTAATGAAATTGAAGTTGTTGCAGGCGTTGCCACGGGTGCAATTGGAATCGGTGTTCTAGTCGCAAATCAATTAAATTTACCTTTCATTTATGTCAGGCCTGAAGAAAAAAAACATGGTAGAAAAAATAAAATTGAGGGAAATTTTTATCCAAAACAAAATGTTGTGGTTATTGAAGATTTGATTAGCACTGGAACCAGTAGCCTGAGAGTTGTTGATGAATTAAGAAAAAATAAACTCAATTTGTTGGGAATGGCAGCAATATTTAATTATGGTTTTGAAATTTCAAAAAATAATTTTGAAAAAAAATCAGTAATCTTACATGTACTATGCGATTATCCAACTCTATTAGAAGAAGCAATTAGAAAAGAGGTAATTTCAGAAAAGGATTTAGAAGTTTTAAAAATATGGAACAAAAATCCTGAAAAATGGAGCTAGATAATCATTTTAATCTCATCTGAAGAATATCTGAACAACTTATTTTTTTTATCCACCAAGTTTAAATATCCATTACTATCAACTTTTAATAATTTTAAGCTCAATATTTTATTTTCATTATTTAAAAAATTACAAAAAGTTTCTCTTCTAAATAATACTGAATTATAATCTTCAATGATACCTTTTGAATCATTTTTTGCTTTTGATAAATTTTGAATTAATAGTTGTTGTAAACGAATGGCTAAATATTCAATATCTATTTGATATTTGGTGTGTATTATCATTGAAGTTGCTGAATGCATTTTAGTAAATTTATATTGATTTACATTCAAACCTATTCCAATTACAGTGTGTTTTAGGTTTTTACCTAAAAAAATATTTTCGATTAGAATTCCAGAAATTTTTTTTGAATCTACCAAAATATCATTAGGCCATTTAATTTGAATATTTGTAATTTTATATTCTTTTAGAAGACTATATACCGAAATTGACGCAATAGCATTCAAAAAAAATCCAGTGGAATTTGTCTTCTTTGAAATTTTATTATAAAAACTAAAATATAGATTTTTAAAAGCCTCTCCCTGCCAATAATTACCTCTTCTGCCCCTACCCAATTTCTGATCATTTGTTATTACAGTCGTTCCTTGTTCAATTTCAGTATTATTTATTAATTTTTTTAAATATGAATTTGTTGAATCTGTGGCATCAAGTTTGATTATTTTCATGTGCATAAATTAAAAAAAATAATAAATTTGCACAACCAAAACACATTAAATGGCGAATAGTAGTAAATTTAATTCTTTAATTGATATTATTGTACAAAGTATACAAGATGTAAAGGGCAACAATATTAGTTTACTAGATTTACGAAAAATCGATAATAGAGTCAGTGATTACTTTGTAATTTGTGATGGTAATTCAAACATACAGGTTAATGCAATTTCTAGCTCTGTTACCAAAAAGGTTAGTAAAAATTTAAAGGAAAAGCCTTGGGGTATTGAAGGAATAGAAAACTCTGAGTGGGTATTAATTGATTACGTGAATGTAATTGTACACATTTTTAAAAAAGAAAAAAGAGATTTTTATGATATTGAGAGTTTGTGGGGTGATGTAAAAAAAATTGAATACAGTAATTATGATGAAAAATAAAAAGAATCAGCAAAAAAAACCACCATTTAATCAATATTGGATTTTTGGGTCAGTTATTATTGCTTTTATTATTTTAAATTTATTTTCAGGCTCTGGGACTGAGAAATCAAATATTACAACTCCATCAAAGTTTTTTAACTTTGTAAAGGACGGTGATGTAGATAAAATCGAAATCGTAAATAAAAGAGAAGTATATGTTTTCTTAACCAACGATGCCCTACTAAAGGATGTTCATAGAAATTCATCCGGAAAATCAATTTTAAGTATTGCAAAACTAACCCCTAATTACACATTTGAATTTGGTGATTTACAAAACTTTGAAAATAAACTTTCTGCAACTAGTCGAGAGTTCAATCAAGATATAGAAGTTAATTATGTTACTAAACAAAACATATGGGGAGACATTCTTATCTCAATGCTACCATTTATACTAATAATAGCAATTTGGATATTTATTATGAGAAGAATGTCATCTGGTACAGGAGGTGCAGGTGGTCAAATATTTAACATAGGTAAATCCAAGGCTAAGCTTTTTGATGCTAATGCAAAAGTTAAAGTGACATTTCAAGATGTAGCCGGTCTAGAGGGAGCCAAGGAGGAAGTACAAGAAATAGTAGATTTTTTAAAAAATCCGAAAAAATATACTGCTTTAGGAGGTAAAATACCAAAAGGTGCACTTTTAATTGGGTCACCTGGGACAGGTAAAACCTTACTTGCAAAGGCAGTTGCTGGTGAAGCAAAAGTTCCATTTTTCTCACTATCTGGTTCAGATTTTGTAGAAATGTTTGTTGGTGTAGGTGCATCAAGAGTTAGAGATTTATTCAAAAGAGCTAAAGAGAAGTCTCCATCGATAATTTTTATTGATGAAATTGATGCAATTGGACGTGCAAGAGGTAAGAGTAACTTTACAGGTTCAAATGACGAAAGAGAAAATACTCTGAATCAATTACTTACAGAAATGGATGGATTTGGAACTAATACAAATGTTATTGTCATTGCAGCAACAAACAGAGCCGATGTATTAGACAAGGCCTTAATGAGAGCGGGAAGATTTGACAGACAAATATATGTTGATTTACCCGATGTAAGAGAAAGAAAAAAAATATTTGAAGTTCATCTAAAGCCTCTTAAAAAAGCTTCGTCTGTTGATGTTGATTTCCTTTCTAAACAAACACCTGGTTTTTCAGGTGCAGATATTGCTAATGTATGTAATGAAGCTGCATTAATTGCTGCTAGAAAAAATAAAAAGTCTGTAGGTAAACAAGACTTTCTTGACGCTGTTGACAGAATTGTAGGGGGGTTAGAAAAGAAAAATAAAATCATTACTGAAGATGAGAAAAAAGCAGTAGCTTATCATGAGGCTGGACATGCTACTGTAAGTTGGATGTTAGAGCATGCTGCACCACTTGTAAAAGTCACCATAGTTCCTAGAGGTAGATCTCTTGGTGCTGCTTGGTATCTCCCTGAGGAAAGATTAATTGTAAGACCTGAACAAATGTTAGATGAAATGTGTGCAACACTTGGTGGTAGAGCAGCTGAAAAAGTAATTTTTAACAAAATTTCTACTGGGGCTTTAAGCGATTTAGAAAAAGTTACAAAACAAGCAAGGGCTATGGTAACTGTCTATGGATTAAATGATAAAGTGGGTAACCTAACATATTATGATTCCAGTAATGGCAACGAATATGGATTTACCAAACCCTACAGTGAACAAACCGCAGAAACTATAGATAAAGAGATTTCTGCGATTATTGAAAAGCAATATCAAAGGGCAATTTCTATTTTAAAGAAAAATAAAAAGAAACTCATTCAATTAGCAGAGGTTCTTCTTTCAAAGGAAGTTATTTTTAAGGATAACTTGGAGGAAATATTTGGAAAAAGACCTTTTGACAAAAAAGTAAAATAAATAAATCTAAGTTTTTGAGTTTTTTTAACAGATTTTTTAAAAAAGATAATTCTAAAAAGGTAAATAAACCAAAACAAAGTAAATTTTTACCACCAAAAAAAGCTGTAATTGAAGAAAGATTTATTTCAAAGTTTGTAAATAATGGTGGGAAATTTCTGTACTGTGAAACTTATAGCGAAATTAAATATAATTTTGATCAAATATTAAAAGAGAATGGTTGGCTTGAACATGATGTTTTATTGTTAAATAAAAATTTTATAAAAGATTATGAGCTACAAATTAAACCCAGTTCGAACCTGAATAATTCAAAATGCTTCATAACAGATTGTGAAAACCTAATCGCTAGTGATGGCTCCATTTTAATATCCTCAAATCAGATTTTAGAAAAAAAAATTGGTGAATTTCCAAATAATTTTATTGTAATCACAGACACAACAAAATTAAAGAATACTTTGAGCGAGGGCTTATCAGAAATTAAGTCAAGAAAAGAAAAAATTCCATCTAATATAACATCAATTAAAAACTTTAATAGTGCTCAAACTAATGTCAACTTTCTTAGTCATGGTAGAACAATGAAAAACTTATACTTATTAATGTTAGAAAAAGGAATAAATTGAAAGAATCATACAAAAGACTTATTAGCGGAATCATATACACACTAATTTTTATTGTGTCACTTGAGACATATTTAAGTTTTACAATACTAACCTTTATCTTCGGTATTATTTGTTGCTATGAGTTTAATAAAATTTCACAACAAAAAGGCAAAAGTATTTATGTATTTTTTTCAATTATTTATTTATATTTCTCATATGCAGAATTCTATTTTAACTCTTTAAATGATTCAAATTCATTTTTTAATGATTCAAAAGATACACTCTTAATTATTTCTATATTTTTATCAATATTTCTAATGAGGGATTTATTTTCCTCAAAAAATCTGTCGAAGTTTTTAATAAAAAAATATTTAAACTTTATATTTTATTTAGCCTCATCTTTTGTTTTTATTTATTTAATCGCAAATTTTGATGGAAAATTTAATCCATCATTGATTTTAGGCTGCTTTATACTAATTTGGTTCAATGACAGTTTTGCTTATTTCGTGGGAAAGAAATTTGGAAAACAAAAACTTTTTTATAGTATATCACCTCATAAAACTGTCGAGGGATTTTTAGGTGGGTTATTTTTTTGTTGTTTGTCTGCATCACTTGTTTCTAGGTTTGTTAACAATACGTTATCAACTTCAGAATGGCTAATGATTGCAGTTATTATAAGTGTTTTTGGTACACTTGGCGACTTAATTGAATCAAAATTTAAAAGAGTATCTAATGTGAAAGATAGTGGCAGAATAATTCCTGGTCATGGTGGTATGCTAGATAGATTAGATAGTATTATATTTGCGAGTCCTTACATTTATTTATTTTTAAAACTTAGCTAAAAATGTTTCACAGAGAGGGCCATAAAATAATTTTGATTTTTTTATTTGTTGTAATTTTTAATGTTTTTTTAATCGAATTTATTTTGGATGATGGTATTTTAAAAACCAGTATACAATTAATCTCCATTTTAATACTTATTTTAATTTTACAGTTTTTTAGAAATCCGAAAATAAAAATAAATTCAAACGAAAATTATATTTTATCACCTGTTGATGGTAAAGTAGTAATTATTGAAGAGGTTTTTGAGCCAGAATTTTTTAAAGATAAAAGATTGCAAGTTAGCATATTTATGTCACCAATAAATGTACATGTTACTAGATATCCAATTAGTGGTAAAATTATTTTCTCAAAGTATCATCCAGGAAAATACCTAGTTGCTTGGCATCCAA
>CACLCL010000011.1 GCA_902605445.1 uncultured Bacteroidota bacterium
AGGAAGAGTCCTAATTCCATCTTCCTTAAAAAAACAAATGAGTAGTGTATTGTCAAAAGGATTTGTTTTAAAGCGTGCCGTTTTTCAAAATTGTTTAGAGTTGTACCCGATTAATGAATGGGAGGAACTAATTAAACGTGTGAACTCTTTGAACAGATTTAAGAAAAAAAACAATGACTTTATTCGAAGATTCACAGCAGGAGTAAAGTTTATTGAGGTTGATAATAATAATAGAATTTTAATCCCTAAAGATCTAATAGAATTTTCAAATATTAAAAGAGACATTGTCTTTTCATCTTCTGTAAATATTATTGAAATATGGGACAAAGATAAATACGAAAATGCAATAGTTGATTCAAGAGAAGATTTTGCAAAATTGGCGGAGGAGGTAATGGGCGACGATAATGAATAGTTATCACACACCTGTATTACTAGGTGAATCTATTAAAGGATTAAATATAAAAAAAAATGGAATTTATATAGATGCAACTTTTGGCGGTGGTGGTCATAGTAAAGAGATTTTAAAAAATCTTTCATCAAAAGGTAGACTTGTTGCATTTGACAGAGATTATGATGCATTGATTAATAATGATTTTGGTGATAGTAATTTCACATTTATAAATGAGAATTTTGAGAATTTGAAAAAATTTTTAAAAAATATTGGAATCGAAAAAGTACACGGGATTCATGCTGATTTGGGGGTTTCCTCTCATCAAATTGATAGTCCCGAAAGAGGGTTTTCCTATAGGTTTAACTCAAGTTTAGATATGCGAATGAATAAAAATAATGAAGTTGATGCATCTTTCATTGTCAATAAATATTCAAAGAGCATGCTAACAGAAATTTTCAATAATTATGCTGATTTAAAAATTGGTAAAAAAATCTCGAATGAGATCCAAAAATATAGAACATCAAAACTTATTAAATCAACATTTGATTTGAATGATGCAATCAGCCATTTATTTTCAAAAAAATTTTTAAATAAAAATCTATCAAGGGTATATCAAGCGATTAGAATAGAAGTAAATCAAGAACTTAAATCTTTAAAATCTTTATTAAAACAATCAAGTGAACTATTGGTTCCCGGCGGTAGATTATGCATTATTTCATATCATTCCCTTGAGGATAGAATGGTTAAAAGATTCATTAAGAATGGTGACTTTAATTCTGAGGTTACAAAGGATTTTTACGGTAATTCAATATTAGATTTCAAAATTATTGGAAAGTTAATAAGACCTAAAGATGCTGAGATTAAAATAAATAAAAGATCTAGGAGTGCAATCCTTAGGGTAGCAGAAAAGATATAGATTATGAAAAAGAGAATATTAAACTTTATCAGAGCCTCTTTTTTAGTTGATGAAAAGTCATCAAAAAACTGGATTTATATTTTCATGTTTTTGATTCTTTCCATAATCATGATTTCATCATCACATTCAGTTGATAGAAAGGTATTTAGAATTGCAGATTTGAAAGAAGACATTAAATCTCTAAGGTCCGAATTTCTAGATACAAGAAGAGTTCTCATGAAATATAAAATGGAGTCATTTATTAAAGACGAGCTGTCAGAAAAAGGTATTATTTCGTCAAACACTCCACCAATTAAGATTACCATAAATGTCAATAAATAAAAGAAATATTACACTTAGATTATATTTTATTGGTTTAATACTAATTACCCTGATTATTTCACTGGTATTTAAACTTATCGAATTGCAATTCTTTCATGGGGATCATTATATAGATATTTCTAAAGAAAGAGAATTTAAAAGAGAAATTATTCCTGCAAATCGTGGAAATATATATTCAGATGAGGGAAAACTTTTAGCTAGCTCTGTACCCAAATATGAAATTAGATTTGATGCACTAGCCCCTTCAGAAAAAAATTTCAAAAATTACATAGAGAAATTAGCTGTTGAATTATCAAATTTTTATGGGAAAACCGCTGAATTTTATATTAATAAGTTAATAAAAGCTCGATCGAATAAAAATAGATATTTACTAATCGCTAGGGACCTAGGTTATTTAGAGTTCACAAAATTTAAAAACTTTCCGCTTTTCAATCTTGGTCCAAATAAAGGAGGATTTATATATAATCAAACAACTAATAGAGATTACCCTATAAGAGAAATTGCAAAAAGAACACTGGGTTATGAAAAATATGATGATCTGGGAAATTCTATAAGACCAGGAATTGACGGTGCTTTTGGACCTACATATCTAAAAGGAATAAACGGAAGTAGATTATCCCAAAAAATTGGCCAAGGTCAATGGAAGCCAATCATGGACTTTAATCAAATAGAACCAAGAGACGGGTATGATGTTTATACAACTTTAAATATTGAATTACAGGATTTAACTCATCATACACTTTTAAGTCAATTAAAAAAATATGAAGCTGACCATGGTTGTGTAGTAATTATGGAAACAGAGACTGGTGAAATTAAGGCAATTTCAAATTTAGGTCTAAGTCAAAATGGAAATTACTATGAAAAACTTAACTACGCCGTTGGTGAATCTCATGAACCGGGATCTACTTTTAAGTTAATGTCATTAATAAGAGCTCTCGAAGATAATGTAGTTGATACTTCAAAAATAATTGATACCAAAAATGGTATTATTAATTTTTATGGGAAAAAAATAAAAGACTCTAGGGTTGGGGGCTATGGTAAAATTTCTTTAGCTAAAGCATTTGAATTATCATCAAATACTGCCTTTGCTGAAATTATAAATGACAATTACTCTGAAAACCCTAACTTATTTGTCGATGGCCTATTTTCAATGAACATTAATAATAAATTAGGCTTACCCATTCTTGGTGAAGGATCTCCTGTATTCACACACCCAAGTGATAAAAAAAATTGGGATGGTTTAGACTTGCCATGGATGGCTTTTGGTTATGGAATTCAGCTAACCCCCCTCCAAACTTTGACCTTCTATAATGCAATAGCAAATAATGGTAAAATGGTAAAACCACTTTTCATCAAGCAGGTAAAATATTTTGACAATACTATTGAAAACTTTCAAACTGAAATTATAAATGATTCAGTTTGTTCTCCCAAGACAATTGCAATCGTTAAAAACTTATTAAAAAACGTAGTTGAAAAAAGACATGGAACAGCAAATAATATTTTTTCAGATGAATATAGTATGGCTGGCAAAACAGGGACAAGTCAAACAGAATATTGGAAATCAGACGACTTGTATATTTCATCTTTTGTTGGCTATTTCCCAGCAGATAAGCCCAAGTATTCATGTATTGTTGTTATTCATAAGCCAAATAAAAATAAAGGGTATTACGGAAATATTGTTGCTGCACCAGTATTCAAGGAAATAGCACATAAAATATATTCAAATACTCCATTAGTTGAGTACTACTCTGAAAAAAAATATATAAAAAATAGTGGTGAAAAAAAGATTAATGCTGTTAATGAATTAAATAGTTTGATAATGCCAGACTTAAATGATTTTGGCATTAATGAACTTATCCCAATTCTGGAAAATGCAGGTTTTAGTGTTGTGATAGATGGTAATGGGTTAAATGTCAGCCAATCAATTTTACCTGGAACAAAATTGATTAAAGGTCAGGAAATAAAAATTAATTTGATTTGAAAATATTAAGAGAAATATTAAATAGGGTAAACATTATAAATTCTGTTGGAGATACCTCAATTCAAATACGTGACATTAAATTTAATTCAAGCAATATCAATGAAAATGATATTTTTATTGCAATTGCAGGTAACCAAGTTGATGGTCATGATTATATAGATAGTGCTATTAGTAGTGGTGCTAAATGTATTGTGCACGACAAAAATTTAGAAAATACAAAAGATGGAGTTACTTATATTTTTGTTAAATGTTCAAGAGAGGCAATATCAATTATAGCTTCTAATTTTTATGGCAATCCATCTTCAAAGCTTAATCTTATTGGAGTAACGGGAACAAACGGAAAAACAACAGTATCAACATTGTTGTATGAGTTATTTAAAAAGATTGGTATTAGATCAGGATTAATTTCAACAGTAAAAATCGTCATTGATAAAAAAGTATTTGAGTCCAATCATACTACGCCTGATCCCATAACTATGAACATGTATTTAAATGAAATGGTTAAATCTAAAATAGATTACTGTTTTATGGAAGTTAGTTCACATGGGATACACCAAAAGAGAATTAATGGATTAAAATTCACTGGAGGTATATTTACAAATTTAACTCATGATCACCTTGACTATCACAAAAGCTTCGAAGATTATAGAGATACAAAAAAGAGTTTTTTTGACAATTTGACAAAAGATGCATTTGCTTTAACAAATATTGATGATAGAAATGGAAATTATATGACACAAAATACAACAGCTCTTAAATTTACATACTCTCTAAACTCCATTTCAGATTACAAGCTTAAAATTTTAGATAAAACTCTAGATGGAATGTTGTTAAAAATTGGTGACAACGAACTTTGGACAAAATTACCAGGCAAATTTAATGCATATAATATTCTTTCAACTTATTGTGTTGGCTCAATATTGGGAATACCCACTCAGAAGTTGCTGGAGAAAATAAGCGAATTAGATTCTGTTCCCGGGAGATTTCAATTTTACAAAAAAAATAATATAACTGCAATTGTTGACTATGCACACACACCTGATGCATTAGAAAACATATTGAAATCAATTAATGAAATCAATAAAGGGGTTAACAAAATTATCACCGTAGTAGGATGTGGAGGAAATCGTGATGAGTCAAAAAGACCAATAATGGGTGAAATTGCCAGCTCTTTAAGTTCTAAAGTAATTTTCACAAGTGATAATCCCAGAAATGAAAATCCAGATTCAATAATTGAACAAATGAAAAGAGGTGTAAAGTCTGATGATCAAAAGAAAACTGTTTCCATTTTAGATAGAAAAGAAGCTATAAAGTTAGCTTGTGGTTTGGCTATATCAAATGACATAATTCTAATTGCTGGCAAAGGACATGAGTCTTTTCAGGAGATTAATGGAGTAAAACGAAAATTTGATGATTTTGATGTTGTCAAAGAAATTTTAAATAATAAAAAATAAAAATATGCTTTATTATTTTTTTGAATTTTTAGAAAAAAATTATCAGATTCCAGGTGCATCCCTATTTACATATATTTCTTTTCGAACTGCTGCTGCTACAATTTTATCGCTTTTAATTTCAACAATTTTTGGGAAGAAAATCATTAAATTTTTAAAGTACAAGCAAATAGGTGAGTCAATCAGAAATCTTGGTCTTTCAGGACAATCCAAAAAAAAAGGAACACCTACCATGGGAGGACTCATTATTGTTCTGGCTACGTTAATCCCTGTTTTGCTTTTCTCTAAACTTCAAAATATATATATAATTCTATTGATAGTGTCTTTATTATGGATGGGACTAATAGGTTTTATTGATGACTACATAAAGTTATTCAAAAATGATAAAAACGGACTTAGGGGAAAGTATAAAATTACAGGTCAGCTTATTTTAGGAATAGTTGTTGGTTTAACCTTGTATTTTCATCCTGAGGTCACGGTCAAAGAACATAACTTCAACAAATTAGGTGATCAGGTCACAACAATAGAGTATAAAACTACAAAAACTACAATCCCTTTTGTTAAAGATAATGTATTTGAATATTCAGATTTAATTACTTGGATTCACCCAGACCTGGAATCTTACACTTGGTTAATTTTTGTTGTGTTTGTTGTATTGATAATTTCTGCAGTCTCAAATGGCTCAAATTTAACAGACGGTCTAGATGGGCTAGCAGCAGGTACATCTGCTATAATTATTTTAACTCTAGGTGTATTTACTTGGGTATCGGGAAATATAATTTTTTCAGATTACTTAAATATAATGTACATACCCCGAGTTGGAGAAATTACGGTTTTTATAGGTGCTTTTGTTGGAGCACTAGTTGGTTTTCTGTGGTATAATACATTTCCAGCACAAGTTTTTATGGGAGATACGGGAAGTTTGACAATTGGTGGAATTATAGCTGTTATTGCAATTTCTGTAAGGAAAGAATGGTTGATACCTCTAATATGTGGGATATTTCTTATTGAAAATCTTTCTGTTATAATACAGGTCTTTTATTTCAAATATACAAGAAGGAAATTTGGAATTGGTAAGAGAGTTTTTTTAATGTCCCCTCTTCATCATCATTTCCAAAAAAAGGGGTATCATGAAAGTAAAATAGTAACGAGATTCTGGATAGTAGGAATATTTTTAGCCATTATTTCAATAATAACCTTAAAAATTAGATAATTGAAAAAAGTATTGATAATTGGAGCTGGTGAAAGTGGATTAGGATGTGCACTATTAGCAAATAAATATAGTCATGAAGTTTTAGTTTCAGATATTAATAAAATTAATAATAAAACAAAGATGATTTTTTCTGATGAAGGAATCGATTTTGAAGAAGAGTCTCATGAAAATGCTAAAATATACTCTCCGGATATAGTAATTAAAAGCCCTGGAATCTCTGATGAAAATAAAATTATTAAATATTTGAGATCCAAGTCATATAAAATAATTTCCGAAATAGAATTTGCATCTCGATATTGTAAATCTGTAATTATCGCAGTAACAGGTAGTAACGGTAAAACTACAACATCTTCATTGATACATGAAATTATTTTTAATTCAAATTTTACATCATCAATTTCTGGAAATATAGGAAAAAGTTTTTCTAGTGTTTGTGATGCAGATATTGATTATAGTGTTGTTGAAGTTAGTAGTTTTCAGCTAGACTCAATTGAAAAATTCAGACCACATATTGCTATACTTACCGCAATAACTCCAGACCATCTTGATAGATATGAAAGTTTTGAAGATTATATAAAATCAAAATTTAGAATAGCTATGAATCAAACCAAGCAAGATTTTTTGATATATGACGGAGATTGTAAAATCATTAGCTCATTTCTAAAATTAAATAAAATCAAATCAGAGTTATTGCCCTATTCAACAATTAAAAAGTTTAAAAAAGGATCATACAAATTAAGTAACAAAATTCACATTATTAACGGAAAAAATAATATAAACATGCCAATAGATAATTTTACAATAAAAGGTAATCATAACTTAAAAAATGCAATGGCAGCGGCTACAGTTGCCAATCTCTTAAAGATAAGGAAGGAGACAATCAGAAAAAGTTTAGAGCATTTTCAGGGAATTGAACATAGATTAGAAAATGTTTTAACCATTAATAAAGTCAGATATATTAATGATTCAAAAGCAACAAATATTAATGCGACTTATTACGCCCTAGAGTCTATGGAGTCTCCCACTGTTTGGATAGTTGGTGGAATTGATAAAGGAAACGACTATACTGAACTATCAAAAGTTGTTTCCAAACGAGTTAAGGCTATTATTTGCTTGGGAACAAATAATATTAAGATTATGGATCATTTTGAGAATATGGTTGAATATATAACTGAAGTTAGTACAATGAAAGACGCGGTAAATGCAGCTTATAAAATTTCATCTTCGGGGGACTCAGTTTTATTATCACCTGCATGTGCTAGTTTTGATTTATTTGAAGATTTTGAAGACAGAGGAAGGCAATTCAAAGAAGCAGTAAGAAAATTGTAATGAAATTAATAATTGAAAATATAAAAGGAGATAGAACTTTATGGGCAGTATTAATATTGCTTGCAGTTTTTTCATTTCTTCCTGTTTATAGTGCTGCCAGTAACTTAGCTTATATTTCTGAAAGTGGAAACACCTTCGGTTTTTTATTCAAACATTTTGTCCACCTTTCTATTGGATTTTGTTTCATCTATTTTGTGCAAAATATTCCCTACCACTATTTTAGAGGAATTTCAATTTTAATGATTCCAGTTGTTGTATTTATATTGTTGTATACATTATTTCAACCAAGTCCAGGGGATTCATTAACCAATACCAACAGATGGATAAAAATTCCTATAGTAGGTTTTTCATTCCAGCCATCAACATTTGCTGGAGTTGTTTTAATGATATATACTTCAAGGTATTTAGCCAAAATAAAAAATTTAAAAATTGGTTTTAGGCACAGTTTACTATCATTATGGTTTCCTGTATTTATAATTCTATCACTAATTCTTCCAGCAAACTTTTCAACAGCTGCAATATTATTTTGTATGGTATTATTATTATGTTTTGTTGCAGGATATCCCATTAAATATTTATTTACCATTATTTGTTCTGGAATAATAACTTTGACACTTTTCATATTGTTGATTAAATCATTTCCATCAGTTTTTCCAAATCGTGTAGATACATGGGAGAGTAGGATTGAGAGCTTCGTGAAAAAGGGAGAAACATCAGATAATTATCAAATTGAAAAGGCTAAAATTGCAATTGCAACAGGAGGTATACGTGGTTTGGGACCTGGAAAAAGTATTCAAAAAAATTTTTTACCACAGTCATCATCTGATTTTATTTTTGCGATTATTATCGAGGAATACGGTTTGATAGGAGGTTTATTAATTTTATTACTATACACACTTTTTCTTTTGAGAGTTGTAATAATATCAAATAAATCGGAAAGTATTTTTGGTTCACTTTTGGTTATTGGACTTGGAATTCCAATAGTTTTTCAAGCAATTATAAATATTGGTGTTTCTGTTCAATTATTTCCAATAACAGGTCAGCCACTTCCACTAATAAGTAGTGGTGGAACATCAATTTGGATGACATGCATTTCGGTTGGAATAATTCAAAGTGTTAGGAACGGAATGGCTGATCAGGAAGCATCAAAGAGTCCCTTGAGTTTAAGTAAAGCGGTTGGATAAAATGAGAAACAAAAGAATTATATTTTCAGGTGGAGGTACTGGAGGGCATATTTACCCCGCCATTTCAATAGCAAATGAACTTATATTGAATGATAAAAATTTAGAAATACTTTTTATAGGCGCTAATAACAAAATGGAAATGAAAATTGTACCTGAACATGGATTTGATATTTTAGGATTATGGATTTCAGGATATGATAGAAAAAATTTTTTAAAGAATATATTACTACCATTTAAAATATTAGTTAGTTTTTTTCAATCGATATTCATTATTAAAAATTTTAAACCGCAACTTGTAATAGGAACTGGGGGGTATGCAAGTGGACCGATTTTATACGTTGCAAATTTATTAAAAACACCGTCTTTAATTCAAGAGCAAAATTCTTACCCAGGAATCACAAACAGAATATTATCAAAAAAAGTTAATAAGATATGTGTTTCATATGAAAATTTAGATAGATTTTTTCCGAAAGAAAAAATTATAAAGACAGGAAACCCCGTAAGACAAAATATTTTGAAATGTAATGATTCTTTTGAAAAAGCTATTAACTATTTCAAATTAGATTCAAATAAAAGAATTATGCTAGTTATTGGGGGTAGTCTGGGATCTAAAGAAATAAATAAAGCAATCTACTCAATCAAAGATTATTTAAAGTTTATAAATCTTCAAGTTATATGGCAGTGTGGTAGATTATATTATGATTATTACAATAAAAAAATTAAAGAAGATTATATAAAGCTTTATGATTATATTGAAAATATTGATTACGCATATTCTGCTTGTGACTTTATAATTTCAAGAGCTGGTGCAAGCTCAGTTTCAGAATTGTCAATTGTTGGTAAGCCTGTAATATTTATTCCATCTCCAAATGTTGCAGAAAACCATCAATTAAAAAATGCCAAAGAAATTGTAAGACATGACGCAGCGATTCTTGTTGAGGAAGATGAAATTAATATTTTGAAGTCTAAAATTAATGATCTCAATTCCTCATCCCTATTGAGAAATAAACTCTCCAGTAATATTAAAAGATTATCAGAGCCAGATGCGACTAAAAAAATAGTAAATGAAATAAATAAATTGTTAGCACAATGAATTTAAATTTAATAAATAGTATATTTTTTTTAGGAATTGGAGGTATAGGAATGAGTGGCCTGGCCAGGTATTTTATGATGAAAAAATATGAGGTTTTTGGTTATGATAGAGAGCCCTCTAGTATTACAGATGATTTAGAAAAAAATGGAGCTGTAATTTGTCATGATATCAAAAGTTTTGATATGAATTATTTTTATAAAAACAAGGATAAGACGATAGTAATCTATACCCCGGCTGTTTCCGAAAATCATCCTCTTTTTAAAAAATTCAAATCTCATAATTTTAAAATTTACAAAAGAGCTCAAATTATAGAACATATTTCAAAAGATAGCAGATGTATTGCCATTGCAGGCACTCACGGAAAAACAACAACAAGTTCAATTTTAGCTCACATACTTCATGAGGCAAACATATCCTTTTGTGCTCTTGTTGGGGGAATAATGGAAAATTATAATTCGAATTTTTTATTTAAGGGAAATGAATATTTTTTAATAGAGGCAGATGAATTTGATAGATCATTTTTAAAACTGAGACCCGAGTTTGCTTGTATAACTTCAATTGACAATGATCACATGGATATTTATGAAAATAGTGATAATTTGAATGAAGCCTTTAAAAATTTTGAAAACAATTTGATTGATGGAGGCTTTTTAATTTCTAACGATGGGGTGGATATTGGCGGTGAAAAGTACGGCTTTGAAAGTAATTCAAAATATAAGGTAATAAATACTGAATACAAATCTGGATTTTCCCAATTTGACATTCAAATTGATGATAATATTTTTAAAAATTTTAAAATAAAATTACCCGGTGAGCATAATGTATTAAATTGTCTTGCTGCTGTTATTTTAGCTCTGAAGCTTGGAATTCCTGAATCTATAATCTTAAATGCAATATCTACTTTTAAAGGAGTTAAACGTAGATTCTCATATGTAATAAATTCAAAAAAAATAATTCTTATCGACGACTACGCTCATCATCCAGAGGAAATTAGTAAAATTCATAAATCCTTGAGAATAATTTATCCAAATGATAAGATATTGGCCATATTCCAGCCTCATTTGTTTTCAAGAACAATTAATTTAATTGACGATTTTGCCAATGAATTATCAAAGTTTGATAATGTAATTCTACTTGAAATCTATCCAGCGAGAGAGGAGCCAATTGGAGGAGTTAGTTCAAGTTTGTTACTCGAAAAAATTAGATTGGACAATAAAACTATTTGTCAAAAATCAGAGATTTCACATTCAATTTTAAACACTGGTAATAAAATTAATGTATTAATGGGAGCTGGTGATATAGCCAATGAGGTTGAGTTAATAAAACAAGAAATATTAAAATGCAATACCTAAGACTTAAAATACTATTATTTTTGACCATAGCATTAATTGCAACTGTCTATTATTTCTCTAATTATAATAATAATAGTAGAAAAATTTCTGATATAAATATTCATATTAGTCCAATAGATAATTTATACATAACTCAAGACTCAATCAAATCAATTGTTGAAAATATGTTTGATTTTAGCAAGAAAACGACCAGACTTAACAATATTGAAAGAGACCTTAATTTAATATCTTATATTGAGTCAGCTGAGGTACATTTTTCCGTTGGTGGTAAGCTAAATTTAAGTATTATTCAAAGAGAACCAATTGCAAGAATTATTACAAATGATTCAATGTTTTACATTGATAAAAATCTAAAATATATAAGCTTGTCAAAATTATTTTCACCTGAGATCCCTATTATTATTGGTAAAAACTGGTACAAAAATAAGCAACATCTAATTAAGGCTTTGCATCTAATAAAAAAAGATGATTTTTTATATGACAATGTAACTCAAATATTTTTTGATGATTTTAATAATTTAAAATTGAAATTGAAAAAATACAAGTCGGAAATCATTGTAGGTGGTGCGAATAATATTGAGAAAAAGTTTAATAATTTAAAAGCTTTCATAGTTAGAGAAAAGTCAAAAAAATTAAATTATGAGTATAAACACATTAGTTTACAGTTTGAAAATCAAATTGTAGCTGTTAAATAATATTGAAATGGATAAAAATAATATTTCTATAGGATTAGATATTGGAACAACAAAAATTGTTGCAATGATTGGAGAGAGAAATGAATTTAAAAAAATAAAAATTTTGGGTGTTGGTAAATCAGTAAGTCTTGGTGTTCATAGAGGTGTAGTAAATAACATAACGCAGACAATTCAATCAATTCAGCAGGCAGTAGAACAGGCAGAGACAAACTCCGGACATAAGATTGAGGGTGTAACGGTTGGTATCGCTGGACAACATATTAGGAGTTTGCAGCATAGTGATTACATAACCAGAGAAAATTCGGAACAAGTAATTAATATTGATGATATTGACAAATTGATAAATCAGGTGCATAAATTAGTAATGTTGCCTGGCGAAGAAATAATTCATGTACTTCCTCAGGAATACAAAGTTGATGGCCAAGCTGAAATTAAAGAACCAATAGGAATGTATGGTGGAAGATTAGAAGCAAATTTTCATGTTGTTGTTGGACAAGTTTCGTCAATTAGAAATATAGGAAGATGCATAAAAAGCGCAGGTCTTGATTTAGATGGTATTACTTTGGAACCTCTGGCTTCAGCTAATGCAGTTTTGAGTGTTGAGGAAAAAGAGGCTGGTGTTGCCCTTATTGATATTGGAGGAGGTACAACTGACTTAGCGATATTTAAAGATGGTATAATTAGACACACAGCTGTAATTCCATTTGGGGGTAATGTTATTACTGAAGACATAAAGGAGGGATGCTCAATAATTGAAAAGCAAGCAGAGCTATTAAAAATAAAATTTGGTTCTGCATGGCCGGGCGAAAATAGAGAAAATGAAATTGTCTCTATTCCTGGGCTAAGAGGGAGAGACCCTAGAGAAATTTCACTGAAAAATCTTTCTAAAGTAATTCATGCAAGAGCAGTTGAAATTATTGAACAAGTTTACTTGGAAATTAAAAACTATGGTCATGAAGAGCAAAAGAAAAAACTGATTGCTGGAATTGTTTTGACAGGTGGTGGTAGCCAATTAAAGCACTTAAAACAGCTAGTTGAATATGTTACAGGTATGGATACAAGGGTAGGGTATCCAAACGAGCATTTAGCTGGTGATACAGATCAAAATGTAACAAGTCCCTTGTATGCAACTGCTGTTGGCCTTTTAATGGATGGTTTAGGCAGATCAGAGAAAAATGATGTAGATCAGGTGGCTAATTCAACTGCGGAGAATTTTCAAAAAGATGAAAATCAGAGTGCTGAAACAGAGAACACTGAAATATCAAATAAAACAAAAATTCATAAAAATCGTGATTCTTTCTTAGACAAATTAACAGAAAAAGTTAAGGATTTTCTTGATAATGCTGAATAATAAAATTAAAATTATAAAATAAACAAATATGGAGGATAATATAGACATCGGAATAAATTTTGATTTACCAAAAAACAGGTCAAATGTAATCAAAGCAATTGGCGTTGGAGGAGGTGGTAGTAATGCAATCAATCATATGTTTAAGCAAGGAATTAAAGGGGTAGATTTTGTTATATGCAATACTGATGCCCAAGCTTTAAATAATAGTGGAGTTCCAAACAAAATTCAGTTAGGGGTAAATTTAACCGAGGGTTTAGGTGCTGGAGCTAACCCTGATATTGGAAAGCAAGCAGCACTTGAAAGTTGTGAAGATATAATACAAATGCTTCAAACAAATACGAAAATGGTCTTTATTACAGCTGGTATGGGTGGAGGAACAGGAACAGGAGCGGCACCAATAATAGCAAAGATGGCAAGAGAGTTAAAAATTCTTACAGTTGGCATAGTAACTACTCCGTTTGAGTTCGAGGGTAAGATTAGAAATGAACAAGCTCAAATTGGTTTAGAGAATTTGAGAGAGCATGTTGATTCTTTGATTATTATAAATAATAATAAATTAAGAGATGTTTATGGGAATTTGGGTTTTAAAGCCGGTTTTTCCAAGGCTGACGAGGTTCTTTCTACCGCTTCTAAAGGAATAGCTGAAGTAATAACACATCATTATACTCAAAATATAGATTTAAAAGATGCTAAAACAGTATTATCTAATAGTGGTACAGCTATAATGGGAGCTTACAAATCATCTGGTGAAAACAGAGCAAAAGAAGCTATTTCAAAAGCTTTAGAATCACCATTATTAAATGATAATAAAATTTTTGGTGCAAAGAACGTCTTACTTTTAATTGTTTCGGGAACAAATGAAATTACAATTGATGAAATAGGAGAAATAAACGATTATATTCAGGACGAGGCTGGAAATGGAGCAAATATTATTATGGGAGTTGGCGAAGATAATGAGCTAAATGATTCAATTTCGGTTACTGTGATAGCAACTGGATTTGATTCAGATCAACAAAATCAAATTTCTAATACAGAACCTCAAAAAATCATACATAAATTAGAAGAAGAAAATTTATTTTCTCAATTACATAATTCTGAGCATAAAACAATCATCAGTGATGATCAGAATTTGGAAGAGAATATTTTAGACGAAAAAAAAGTTGAAGAAAATGATTTAGAATTGACCAACTCAGAAAAAATTGTACATGTTTTGGAAATGGATGAACATGAAGATCAAAATATTCTTGATGAAGATGATTATGATTTTGAAACTAAAGAATCTAGTTTTGATGATTTAAGCTATACAAGTGATGATAAGGAATTATTAAGCGAGTCCTCGGAGGATATAAATAATGAAAACTTAGTTGAGTGGTCATTATTTGAAAAAGCTATTGAAGAAGAAAATAAAGAGGATGAGATTCTAATTGATAATTCTGAAAAATTAGTATTTGATGAAGGATATGTTGAATTTGAAAGTAAACTAAATAATAGTAAAGAAAATAATTTAATTGAAAGTTTAAACAAAAAAAATGATGTTTTACCTGAACAAAATTCAATTTCTGATTTTCAAAAACATAGATCAGAAGAGAGAAGGTTGCGAATGAAAGAATTTAATTATAAGTTTAACAAGTCTAAAATTAATGATATTAACGATGAACCAGCATTTAAGAGAAAGGGAATTGATATTGATGAGGTTAATAATTCAGAACAGCAAAATATTTCAAGAACATCATTGAGTGAAGATGAGTCAAATGAGGTAAAAATTAGAAAAAATAATTCGTTCTTACACGATAACGTTGATTGATATGGATTTAGAAAATAAAATTACTGAGGAATTAAAGTTGGCAATGAAAAGTAAGGATAAGCTAGTTCTAACTGCTTTAAGGGCGATTAAATCTGAACTGATGATTGCTAAAACAAACGCTGGTCAAAAAAAAATTATAAATAACGAAATAGAATTAAAAATACTTCAAAAACTTGTTAAACAAAGGAAGGAAAGCTCTAAAATTTATTTAAAAAAAGGTAGAAATGAACTAGCAGAAACTGAATTAAAAGAAGCAGAAATAATTCAAAGATTTTTGCCTAAACAGCTTACAAATGATGAAATTGAATTTGAGGTTAAAAATCAAATTAAAAATATCAATGCGAAAAGTTTAAAAGATATGGGTGCTGTTATGTCTGCAGTGACAAAAAAATTGGCTGGTTCTGCAGACGGAAAAACAATTTCTGAAATTGTAAGAAAATATCTATCATGAAAAATGGCTCAGTAGTTCAACTGGATAGAATATCAGATTTCGGCTCTGGGGGTTGGGGGTTCGAATCCTCCCTGGGCCACTTTATAATCATTTTGATATTTCCTATTTCTGTTTTTTGTCAACAAATTTTAGAGACCCATAAACTGTCAAGAAATATTAATGAAACTTCGGGTTTAGAATATTATGGTGACTTTTTAGTAACACATAATGACTCGGGTAATCCAGCTGAATTATTTTATTTAAATGATTTAGGCGAAATTATTTTTAAAAGAAAGTTCAAATCATTAAAAAACTATGACTGGGAGGATTTAGCTAGTGATAATGATTATTTATATATAGCAGATATAGGTAATAATTATGATACTAGAAAAAACTTAAGAATAATTAAAGTTCCTAATAATCCAAAGGAGGATTCAAATGAAATTATCAGCTTTTACTATCCAGAACAAGAGAAATTTAGTTTTAGAAAAAAATCAAAATACGACGCTGAGTCTCTGGTTTGTTATGATGATTATCTTCTGATATTTACTAAAAATAGGAATGAAAAATTAACTGAAATATACAAGGTTCCAAAAAACAAAGGTGAATATATTGCTGAAAAAGTTGGTACTATTAAGACAGGTTCAATTGTCACCGCAGCAGATTATAATAAAGAACTTAATTTACTAGTATTAACTGCCACTAAGAACTTTAAAAAATATTATTTAATTAAGATAGAAAACTTTGCATTATTTTCTGAAATAAGAGATTTAAATATGGTTGAAATTCCAGTTGGTAAAACTCAAATTGAATCTATTAAGATAATTAACCAAAATACATTTTGGTTAACTACAGAGAATGAAAAAAAAGGCAACCCCTTTCTTTATAAACTTACCTTTTAAATTAGTCGCCAGACATAATTTTTTTTTTAGTTTTACGTTTCATTTATGTAAATGTCAAAAAATATTCATAAATATTCATTTTCTGTAACTAGAGAAAATCGTGAAGCTATTTCTGGCCATAAAGCCATGGTGCTGTGGTTTACTGGACTTTCTGCATCTGGAAAATCTACAATTGCAAATAATGTTGAGAAAGAATTGAATAAAAAACAATATAATAGTTATATTTTAGATGGTGATAATGTAAGATCAGGTTTAAATAAAGATTTAGGTTTTTCCCCTTCGGATAGAAATGAGAATATTAGAAGAATAATTGAGGTTTCTAAACTATTTGTTGATTCAGGAAAAATTGTACTTTGTTCATTTATTTCACCTTACAGAAATGACAGAGAAATGGCAAGAGAAATATTAGGTGAACATTTTGTTGAAATTTTTGTAAATACACCAATTGAAGAGTGTATCAAAAGAGATCCCAAAGGACTTTACAAAATGGCAATATCTGGTGAAATAAAGAATTTCACAGGTGTTAGTGCACCTTATGAAAAGCCACTTATGCCTGAAATTTTGATAGAAAATTTATCATTAAAAGAATCTGTTAAAAAAATAATTGATTATGTGGAAAAAAATTAATCATGGAGGCTTACCTACAACTAATATTGACAAAAAGTATGCAATATTTATTGGCAGATTCCAGCCTTATCACTTCGGTCACATAGAACTTATACGTCAAAAATTGGATGCTGGTATCCCAGCTTTGATTATGGTGAGAGATATTGAACCAGATGATAGAAATCCCTTTACAACCAAACAAACTGTTGAAATGATTGAAACATACCATAAATCAGTTAATGATGATGTTAAGGTAATAGTTATCCCCGATATCGAATCTGTAAATTATGGACGGGGTGTTGGATATGAAATTAATGAGTATGAACCGCCAAGTGATAGTGGTGCAATGTTTATTTCAGCAACTAGAATTAGAGAATCTATTCGAAATGGAGATGAAACTTGGAAAGAAATGGTTGATAGCTCAATTCATTCTAGCATTGAAAAATTTTTGAATTAAAGCATTATCCTTTAATTTTGTTGCATAATGAATTACCTTTTTACATCAGAGTCTGTCAGTGAAGGTCACCCAGACAAAATCGCAGATCAAATTAGTGATGCAATTCTAGATAATTTTCTTGCCTTCGACCCAGACGCAAAAGTTGCTTGTGAAACATTAGTTACTACAGGTCAAGTTATTCTTTCTGGAGAGGTAAAATCCAATGTTTATATTGACGTTCAAAGAGTTGCTAGAGATGTAATAAAAGAAATAGGGTATACCAAAAGTGAATATAAATTTGATTCTGAATCATGTGGGATTTTGTCGATGATTCACGAACAATCTGAAGATATCAATCGTGGGGTAGATAGAGAAGATTCTAAAAATCAGGGTGCAGGTGACCAGGGAATTATGTTTGGATATGCTACAAATGAATCAAAAAATTATATTCCTCTTCCATTGGAAATTTCTAATAATCTCCTAAAGGAACTAGCTTTGTTGAGAAGAGAAAATGACGAAATTAAATATTTACGACCCGATTCAAAATCTCAGGTTACAATTGAGTATGCTGACAATATCCCTAAGTCAATTGATACCATTGTTTTATCAACTCAACATGATGATTTCTCAAATGTAAAAGAAATGCAGAGTGAAATTAAAAATGACATAAAAAATATATTAATCCCAAGAATTTTAAAAAAAAATCCAGATTACAGTAAATTATTTCATGACAAAATTAAGTTTTTTATCAATCCTACAGGTAAATTTGTAATTGGAGGTCCACACGGTGATACAGGTCTAACAGGCAGAAAAATTATCGTTGATACATATGGTGGTAGAGGTGCTCATGGTGGTGGTGCTTTTTCAGGGAAAGACCCTTCAAAAGTTGACAGAAGTGCAGCTTATGCAGCACGTCATATTGCAAAAAATTTAGTCGCGTCTGGTCTATGCAATGAGGTATTGGTACAAATAAGCTACGCAATTGGAATTGCTAAGCCTGTTGCTTTGTATATCAATACATATCAAACCACTAAAATTAAAATAAGTGATGATGAAATAGCAAAAAAAGTATTTGAATTATTTGATTTAAGACCTTACAGCATAATTAAAAAGTATGGTTTGAAGAATCCAATTTTTCAAGAAACTGCATCTTATGGTCACATGGGAAGAGAATCAAGAAAAATTATTAAGACATTTCAAAAAGATGGCAAGAAAATTGTTAAAGAAGTAGAGTTATTTAGCTGGGAAAAGCTAGATTATGTACCAATTATAAAAAAAACATTTAAATTAAAGTAATGATAAAAAGTAAAACAAAATATATACCCTACAAAGTAAAAGATATTAATGAGGCGCAATGGGGAAGAGACGAAATCAAACTCGCTGAATCTGAGATGCCTGGTCTTATGTCTTTAAGAGCTGAGTATAAAAAAAGCAAACCTTTAAAAGGTGCACGAATTGCCGGGTGTTTGCATATGACAATTCAGACAGCTGTGTTAATTGAAACTTTAATAGATTTAGGCGCTGAAGTCACTTGGAGTTCTTGTAATATTTTTTCAACACAAGATCACGCTGCCGCTGCAATTGCAGATGCTGGAATTTCAGTTTATGCTTGGAAAGGTATGACTGAAGATGAGTTTAATTGGTGTATTGAACAAACTTTATTCTTTGGAGAAAAAAAGGAACCACTAAACATGATTTTAGATGATGGCGGAGATCTCACTAATATGGTTTTTGATAAATATCCAGAACTGGTCAAAAACATAAAAGGATTAAGTGAAGAAACTACAACAGGTGTATTGAGACTTTATGACAGGTTAAAAGAAGGTTCGTTAAAGTTACCAGCTATAAATGTCAATGATTCAGTAACTAAAAGTAAATTTGACAATAAATATGGATGTAAAGAAAGTGCTGTGGATGCAGTAAGAAGAGCCACCGATATTATGATGGCAGGTAAGAGAGTTGTGGTTTGTGGTTACGGAGATGTAGGTAAAGGTACCGCGGCCTCCTTTAAGTCGGCAGGTAGTATTGTCACTGTAACAGAAATAGACCCCATATGTGCATTACAAGCTGCAATGGATGGTTATGAAGTCAAAAGATTAGAAAGTGTTATTAGTGAATCTGATATCATAATAACAGCAACTGGAAATAGAGATATTGTGAGAGATATTCATTTCCAAGATATGAAGGATAAAGCAATAGTATGCAATATCGGACATTTTGATAATGAAATCGATATGGCGTGGTTAAATAAAAACTACGGCCACACAAAAAAAGAAATAAAACCTCAGGTTGACTTATACACTATAAAAGGGAACGACATAATTGTTTTAGCTGAAGGTAGATTAGTTAATTTGGGTTGTGCCACCGGACATCCTAGTTTTGTCATGAGTAATTCATTTGCTAATCAAGTACTAGCTCAGATTGAGCTATGGGAAAATAACGATAAATATGAAAATAAAGTTTATACATTACCCAAACATCTAGATGAGAAGGTCGCAAAACTTCATCTTGAAAAGTTAGGAGTTGAGTTAACCAAACTAAACAATACCCAGTCAAAATATATTGGTGTAAATGTTGAAGGACCATATAAAACTGACGAATACAGATATTAACAGCTTATTTGACCCAATTTTAATTTGATATGAGAAATACTAAAGTAAATATGATTGATTTAATGGGTCAATACAAAAAGATCAAGAAGGAGGTTGATACAAATATAATTAGCACTATTGAATCAGGTAGATTTGTTAATGGGCCAATTGTTTCAGTTTTTTGTGAAAACCTAAAGAAATTTCTTCGAGTTAAGTACGTTATTCCATGTGCAAATGGGACTGACGCTTTGCAAATTGCATATATGGCGCTGGGTCTAAAACCTGGTGATGAAATTATTTGCCCCTCTTGGACCTACATTGCAACGGCTGAAGCAGCCTTAGTCCTTGGAATTAAAACTATTTTTTGTGATGTTGATTTAGACACATTCAATATGACTGCAGAAAAAGTTGAACCACTAATTAGTGATAAAACTAAAGCAATTGTACCCGTTCATTTGTATGGGCAATCTGTTAATATGGATGATATTATTTCTTTAGCTAGAAAATATAATTTGAAAGTTATTGAAGATAATGCACAAGCGATTGGATGTGAATATGAGTTTAAGTCAGGTGTAAAAAGAATGACTGGAACTATTGGTGACATTGGAACTACCTCTTTCTATCCCTCAAAAAATCTTGGATGTTTTGGTGATGGAGGAGCAATTTTTACAAATGATGATAAACTAGCAAAAAGAATCAAAATGATTTCAAATCATGGTGAGGAAGTAAAGTATAAACACGATATAATTGGTTGTAATTCTAGACTAGATTCAATTCAGGCAGAAATACTAAATATAAAGTTAAAATATCTAAAAGAGTATAATAAAAATAGAAATCTAATGGCCAAAAATTATAATTCTGCTTTTACAGAATTATCGGATATTAAAGTACCAAAAAAGATTAAAAACTCTACTCATGTATATCATCAATATACAATTAAAGTAAATAAAGATTGCCGAGACGAATTAAAAAATTACTTACTTAAAAATGGTATACCAACCATGATCTATTACCCAATACCTATCCATAAGCAGTCTCCTTACAGATCTGATACTAATTTGCCTAATACTGATAAATTAAGTAAAACGGTTTTGTCTTTACCAATTCACACAGAGATTGAAAACTCAAATCAAGAATATATTATTCAAAAAATACTAAATTTTTTCAAATGAAAATAAATAATATTTGCTGTATTGGTGCTGGCTATGTTGGAGGTCCAACTATGGCAATTATTGCCCAAAAGAACCCTGATATCAATGTATATGTAGTTGATGTAAATCAAGAAAAAATTAATCGCTGGAATTCCTCTGATTTAGAGAATTTACCCGTTTATGAGCCTGGACTAGCTGAGGTCGTGTCAAGTGTTAGAGGTAAAAATCTTTTTTTTTCAACAGATATAGATAAAAATATTAGGGAATCTGAAATGATATTTATTTCAGTAAATACTCCAACCAAAACCTATGGAGATGGCAAAGGAATGGCAGCCGATTTGACATATGTCGAGTTATGTGCAAGAAAAATTGCTGAGGTTTCAAGAACCGATAAAATTATTGTAGAAAAATCAACACTGCCTGTAAAAACTGCTGCTGCAATTAAAAATATAGTTGACGAAACTGGCAATGGTGTTAATTTTCAGATTTTGTCAAATCCAGAATTTTTAGCTGAAGGAACTGCTATGAGAGATTTAGAAGTTCCTGATAGAGTTTTAATTGGTGGGGAACAAACTGAAAGCGGTAAAAAAGCTATTGAACTATTAGTTGAAATTTATAGTTCTTGGGTTCCAAAATCTAATATACTTACAACCAACTTGTGGTCCTCAGAATTATCAAAATTATCCGCAAATGCATTTCTTGCGCAAAGAATTTCATCTGTAAATTCTCTTTCTGAGTTATGTGAAAAAACTGGTGCAAATATTGATGAGGTGTCGAAAGCCATCGGTATGGATTCAAGAATAGGTTCAAAATTTTTAAAATCATCAGTGGGATTTGGGGGTAGTTGTTTTCAAAAAGATATATTGAACCTTGTTTATATTTCTAAATCTCTAGGACTAAATGAAGTGGCTGATTATTGGAATCAAGTTATTATAATTAACGATCATCAAAAAAGAAGGTTTGGAAATAATATTTTAAAATCATTACATGGCACCGTTGCTAATAAGAAAATAACTTTCTTTGGTTGGGCATTCAAAAAAAATACAAATGATTCAAGGGAGTCTGCTGCGATTTATGTAGCCAAACAGCTCTTAAATGAAAAAGCTATTCTGCAGATATATGACCCAAAGGTTTCTGAAAAACAAATATTAAGTGACCTTAAGAATCTAAATGTTGATATGGATTTCATTAATAATAAAAAAGTAATATGTTTAAATAACCCATATGATGCTGTAGGAGATTCCCATGCAATTGCAATTTTAACTGAATGGGATGAATTTATTGACTACGATTGGAAAAAAATATTTGAAAAAATGAAAAAACCAGCATTTATTTTTGATGGTAGGAATATACTTGATCGAGAGAGCGTTGAAAATGTTGGATTTGTATACAAAGGCATTGGCAATTGAAAATGAAAAAAACAATTTTAGTCACAGGAGGTGCGGGTTTTATAGGTTCGCACTTATGTAATAAGTTGTTATCTGAAAATAATAAAGTAATATGTGTAGATAACCTCTTCACAGGAAGTAAAGAAAATATTTTTGATTTACTTAAAAATCCAGATTTTAATTTTATAGAGCATGATATTATTGATCCTCTATATATTGATGAAATTAACGAAATATATAATCTTGCTTGTCCAGCTTCTCCGTTACATTATCAAGAAAACCCAATTAAAACAATTAAAACTTGTACAATAGGTACTATAAATATTCTTGGGCTTGCAAAAAAAAATAATGCAAAAGTTTTACAAGCTAGCACAAGCGAAGTTTATGGTGATCCCCAAAAACATCCCCAAAATGAAGGCTATTATGGAAATGTAAATCCTGTTGGCTACAGGTCTTGCTATGATGAGGGAAAGAGATGTGCTGAGACGTTGTTCATGGATTATCACAGAGAACACAATCTAAAGATTAAGATAGTAAGGATTTTTAATACATATGGGCCTCATATGGCATTTAATGATGGAAGAGTTGTGTCTAATTTTATAAATCAAGCTATAAATGGTCAAAACATTACAATTTATGGAAAGGGAAAACAAACAAGAAGCTTCATGTATATTGATGATTTAATTAATGGCATAATTAAAATGATGCAATCAAAGGATGAAATTATTGGCCCAATTAATATTGGAAATCCAATTGAAATTTCCGTGTTAGAATTGGCAAATAAAATATTAAATATCACGGGCTCTGGTTCAAAATTAGTTTATAAAAAATTACCTAATGATGATCCTCAAAAAAGAAGACCTGATATTGATTTTGCAAACAATGTTTTAGAATGGGCTCCATCGATTGATTTAGACAATGGCCTTCAGCAGACAATTAATTTTTTTAAAAAAAAACAAAACTTTAACTTTTAATTTTAATTTAAAAAATCAAAAAAAATTAATTTGCACCTAATATGAGTCATTTTAAAAGCTTTATTGATGTATTTGATGATGAAATCAAATCTGTTAAAAATGTAATTTCTAATTTTAACCAAGAAAATATTAATAAAATAATTGATGAAATTTTACACAGTAGTGGAAGATTAATTGTAAGTGGAATTGGTAAGTCAGGATTAATTGGAAAAAAAATTGCAGCAACACTTGCAAGTACTGGCACTAGTAGTTTTTTTATTCATTCTACTGAAGCATATCACGGTGATTTAGGTATGATTAATCAAAACGATATTTTACTCCTTATATCATATTCAGGCGAATCTGATGATGTCCTCAAAGTCTTAAGTTTTTGTAATGAAAATGAAATAAAAACAATTTCTGTTACGGGTAATGAAAATTCAACTTTGGCTAAGAATTCAAATTATTTTATAAATTCAAATATAATTAGTGAGGCATGTCACTTAGATTTAGCACCAACATCATCAACTACAGCTACACTAATAATTGGTGACGCTATTGCAGTCACTTTAATGAAAGCAAAAAAATTCACTGAAGCTGATTTTGCTAAATACCATCCAGGAGGTAAAATTGGAAAAAGATTATTAACAAAAGTTAAGGATGTAATGAAGACAGATAAACTACCTATTTTGGATAAGAATATGGATATTTCTGATATTATTTATAATATCTCAAATTCTGGTTATGGAATAGGTTTTCTTTTGCAAAATAAAAGTATAATTGGTGTAATCACTGATGGTGACATAAGAAGAGCAATAAAATTAGAACTAAATTTGAAAAAAATACAATTACAAAGTCTCATTAATAAAAATTTTAAGTTTACCAGACCTGACTCTAATTTACATGACGTAAAAAATATAATGCAAACAAATAAAATAATTACTCTTCCTGTAATAGATACAGATAATAAACTAGTAGGCTTAGTTCAATATTATGACATCTAAAAATATAATACTTATTCCTGCTAGACTTGAATCTTCTAGGCTTAAAAGAAAATTATTATTAAATATCGCCGATAAATCTATTCTTCAACACACCTACGAGTCATCATTAAATTCCAAGATGTCATTACAGACAATAATATTAGTTGATTCAATCGAATTATTTAAACATTGTAAAACTTTTACAGATGATGTACTAATGACTTCAAAAAAACATAAAAATGGTACAGAAAGGATTTATGAATTTGTAAAATCAAGCGAAACAAATTTTAATATAGTCAATATGCAGGCTGATGAGCCATTTACAGATCATAAATTGATTGATGCTATTTTTAAGGAATTAATGGACGGGAATGAAATAGTTACAGCAGTATATAAGATTAGTGATAATATAATTGACCCTAATAGAGTAAAAGTAGTTCTAGATAAAGATGATTTTGCTTTATATTTTTCGAGACATGAAATACCATATAATTTTTCAAAAAAAAATAAAAGTAAAAAGAATATTCATATAGGGGTTTATGGTTACACAACAAATTCATTAAATAGAATTAACTCTTACAATGACAGCTATTTGGAAAGAGATGAAAATCTTGAGCAATTGAAATTTATTGAAAATGGTGAAAAAATAAAAGTTGTAATTTCAAATAATAAAACGATTGGTATAGATGTTATACAAGATTATGAATTAGTAAAAAAACATTATGAAAAAGGAAAATATTAACAATATTTTTGAAAGAAAAGAAAATTCAAATTTCTTTCTTATTTCTGGACCTTGTGTTATTGAAGACAGAAAAATTACTTTTGAAATTGCGGAAAGGTTAAAATCAATCACTGAAAACTTAAATATTCCATTTATTTTTAAGGCAAGTTTCAAAAAAGCCAATAGAAGCAAATTAAATAGTTTTACTGGAATTGGTGATGAGAAAGCTCTTGAAATATTAAAAGAAATTGGTACTAAACTGGATATTCCAACATTGACTGATATACATATTCCCAGTGATGCAAGTTTAGCGGCAAATTATGTTGATATTTTACAAATTCCAGCTTTTTTAGCTAGACAAACCGATTTATTGATCTCTGCCGCAAAAACTGGAAAAGTAGTTAATATAAAAAAAGGGCAATTTATGAATTCGGACAGTATGAGATTTGCATATGAAAAAATAAAAGGAATAAATGATAAAATTTTATTAACTGAAAGAGGAACAATGTTTGGTTACAACGATTTAGTTGTTGATTTTAGAAATATTACAAAATTGAAAAAAATTGGAGTTACTGTAATGGACGTTACCCATTCGTTACAAAAACCAAATCAGCCAACTGGTGTCTCTGGCGGAGACCCTGAAATGATTGAAACTATTGCTAAGGCTGCAATATCGATTGGTACTGATGGTTTATTTATAGAAACACATCCTAAACCTAGTAATGCAAAAAGTGATGGAGCTAACATGTTAAATATTGAACATATTCAGCCCCTTCTAATGAAATTGATTAAAATTCACAAATCTATTCAAAATTAAAATGAATAATATTAAAGGGATAATTTTAGCGGGTGGCCATGGGTCTAGGCTTTTCCCATTAACAATAGGCACTTCAAAGCAATTGCTAGCAGTTTACGATAAGCCAATGATTTATTACCCAATTTACACCTTAATGCTGGCAGGAATAAAAGAAATATTGATTATTTCAACACCTGATGATTTACCTAGGTATAACAAGCTTTTTGGTAATGGAAATATGTTAGGATTAAAGATTTCTTATGAAAAGCAAATTAAACCCAATGGTATAGCTGAGTCTTTCATAATTGGCAAGAAATTTATCGGAAATAGTCATGTTTGTCTAGTTTTAGGAGATAATATTTTTTATGGTGACAAGCTAGTAGATTATTTAAAAGTGGGTTTAAATAACTTAAAGAAAAATTCTTCAACAATATATGGCTTAGATGTTATTAATCCCAAAGAATTTGGAGTTGTGAAATTTGACAGTAAAAATAATTTAGAAAGGATTGTTGAAAAACCTAAATTATTTATTAGTAATACAATTGTATCAGGACTTTATATGTATACAAATGATGTAATTGAAATAGTTAAAAATTTAAAGCCTAGTTCAAGAAATGAGCTTGAAATAACTGATATTAATAATATTTATATTAATAAAAATAAATTAAGACTGATTAAACTGGAAAAGGATATTTCGTGGATAGATACTGGCACATATGATTCTATGTTAAAAGCATCCAATTTTTTTCAAGAACTAGAAAAAAAAACAGGAGAAAAATATGCTTGTATAGAACATATGGCATTTCAACTTTCTTATATTGATGAAAAGCAATTTTTAAAGTTAGCAAGATTGATGAGTAATAGCAGTTATGGAAAATATCTTTTGGATAAATTAAAAAAATAAAATTGAAAATACGCAAAACAAACTTTGAAAATCTTTTAATTATTGAGTCAAAAGCCCATTTTGATGAAAGAGGTGTTTTTATTGAATCTTTAAGGCAAAATATTTTAAAAGATGCTATTAATCAAAGTATAAATTTTGTTCAAGAGAATATTGTCAGATCCAAAAAAAATGTGTTCAGAGGATTACATTTCCAAAAGACACCTTACTCACAATCAAAACTAGTTTCTGTTCAAAATGGTAAAATACTTGATTTTGTTATAGACTTAAGAGAGGGTTCCAAAACTTTTGGTGAAAGCTACTCAATTAATATATCTTCTGATAATAATTTATCCCTTTTTGTACCAGCAGATTTTGCACATGGTTATTTAACTTTAGAGGACAATACGGTTGTTTCTTATAAGGTCGATAATTATTACAGCCCTTCACATGAGGTGGGTATTAGATATAATGATCCATCAATTAATATTCAATTACCAGTTGATAAAGAGTTATTAATAATCTCTGAAAAAGATAAAAATTTTCCTGATTTTAGATGGTAAACAACTATAAAATAATTCTTACCGGTGCTTCAGGTCAACTAGGCAGAACCTTTCTAAAAATAAGTAATAAATATCCAAGTCATTTATTTCATTTTTTTTCTAAAGGAGATTTAGATATCACAAATTTTCAATTAGTTGAGAATGTAATAAAAAATATTAAACCGAATATCATAATTAATTGCGCAGCTTATACAGATGTCAATTCATCAGAGAAAAATAAAAAAATTGCTAATTTAATTAATAATATTTCTGTAGAAAATCTGGCTAAATTATGCTATAAATACGAAATTAGATTGATACATTTTTCCACAGATTATGTATTTGATGGTAATACCGACAGTCCTTATCATGAAACTGATAAAGTAAACCCAATTAATTTTTATGGTTATACTAAACTTATGGGTGAGAATTCAATACTAAAACTAAACTTAAAGGATTCGTTTGTAATAAGAACTTCATGGCTTTTCTCTGAGTACAAAACCAATTTTGTTAAAAAAATTATTGATAAAGCTAATTTAGGAATTGATATTAGAGTAAAGGAAAATGAATTTGGTTCACCAACATATGCACTGGACTTAGCTAGAATCACAATGTACCTTATTCAAAATATAAAAAATGAAGGTGCTGAAATATTTAATATTTCAAACGTTGGGATTTGTTCACGATATGAATTTGCAAAAAAAATTCTTGAATTTACAAATCACAATAAAAAGATTTATAAATTTTATGATGATAACTCAGATATTAAAAGACCTATTTTTTCCGCATTATCAACAAAAAAAATTAGTAAATTATTGAACTTTAAGATTAATAAATGGGAGGATAGCCTAAAATTAATGATCAAAGAAATGAAACTTTAATATGAAAAATTGTAAGAATATTTTAATTACAGGAGGTGCTGGGTTTATTGGGGCTCATTTTTTAAATCAAATGGTTCCTAAAAATAGTGATACAAATTTCATAAATATCGATATCCTTTCATATGCGTCAGATTTAAATAGGCTAAAAAAAATTGAAAGTCTGCCAAATTATAAGTTTTTTCAAGTTGACATATGTGACAAAGAAAAAGTTATTGAAATCTTTCAAAAATATTCCATTGATGGTTTAATAAATTTTGCTGCCGAATCTCATGTTGATAATTCGATTCTTAATCCAAATAGTTTTATAAAAACTAACGTTAATGGAACCCTAAATTTATTAAATATATCTTATGATTTTTGGATGAAAAGTCCATTTAATTATAAACCTGAATTCAAAAATGCTAGATTTCATCAAATATCAACTGATGAGGTTTATGGTAGTATTGAAAAGGGAAGTTTTGACGAATATAGTAGATATAATCCTAGTTCACCATATTCCTCTTCAAAAGCAAGCGCTGATCTCATAGTGTCGAGTTTTAATAAAACATATGGCTTGAATACAACTATCTCATTATCCTCAAATAATTTTGGTCTAAATCAAAACTCTGAAAAGTTTATCCCTGTTGTAATTAGTTCAATAATTAATAATTACCCTATACCTGTTTACGGAGATGGTAAAAATATAAGGGACTGGATATCTGTTAAGGAAAATTGTAATGCAATTAATCTAATTTTCAATAATGGGGTTTCAGGTGAGTCTTACAATATTGGTGGTGGCAATGAATTAGCAAATTTAGATTTAATCAATTTAACATATAGATTAATAAAAAAATATTCCAAAGAAAAAATAGATGATTTAAAAATAGACTTTATTGATGATAGATTTGGACATGACAAAAGATATAGTATTAATTCATCAAAACTTTACCAAAAATTAAATTGGGATTATAATAACAGTATATTTCAAAAGAATTTTGAACAGTTCATTTACAATTCAGTAAATTAATTTCCAATTGATTTCAATTTTGAAATGGTTTTTAAAGGGTTTTCGCTTTTAAAAACATGACTGCCAGCTACTAATACTTTTGCACCATTTTCAAGAAGTATTTTTGCATTTTCTGAATCAACTCCACCGTCAATTTCAATGATACATGTACTATTTTTATCTTTAATTAATTCACTTAACTCCTTACATCTATGAATTGTTTTTTCAATAAATTTTTGTCCACTAAATCCTGGAAAAACGCCCATAAGACAAACCATGTCAATATTTTTGATATGGTTTGAAAGTACACTTATTTCAGTATCAGGGTTTATGGCTACACCAACTTTTACTTTAAATTTTTTTATTTTTTTAATAACTAAACTTAAATCATTGCATGCTTCGAAATGAACTGTAATTATATCACTACCAAAATTCACAAAATGTTCTATATATCTTTCAGGATCGACAATCATAAGATGTACATCTAAAAGTTTTTTGGCATATTTTGAAATAGCCTTCATAACTGGGGTTCCAAATGAAATATTCGGTACAAAAACACCATCCATGATATCGATGTGAAACCAATCAGCATCACTATTATTGATCATTTCAATTTCCGATTGTAATTTAGAAAAATCAGCAGAAAGTATAGATGGGGCGATTAGATGTTTATTCATTTTAAAATAATTATTTTTTTGAATAAAATCATCAATGTGGATACCTATCCTAAGTAAGTTTTTAAGATTTTACTTCTAGAAGTATGTTTAAGTCTTCTAATTGCTTTTTCTTTTATTTGACGAACCCTCTCTCTTGTTAAATCAAAAGTTTCACCGATTTCTTCAAGTGTCATGGGGTGATGATTACCAAGGCCAAAATATAGTTTGATGACATCTGCCTCTCTTGGAGTAAGAGTCTCTAATGCTCTTTCAATTTCGGTTCGAAGTGACTCATGAAGAAGATCCTTATCTGGGTTTGGTGATTCGCCACTTCTTAAAACATCATATAGATTTGAATCTTCACCTTCTACTAATGGGGCATCCATAGAAACATGGCGACCTGAATTTTTCATCGATTCCTTAACATCATTGATTGTCATATCAAGTTCATTAGCAATTTCTTCAGCACTTGGTGGTCTTTCATGAGATTGCTCTAAAAAAGCATATGTTTTATTTATTTTATTAATTGAACCAATTTTATTTAAGGGAAGTCTGACAATCCTAGATTGCTCCGCTAGAGCCTGAAGTATTGATTGTCTTATCCACCATACAGCATAAGAAATAAATTTAAAACCCCTAGTCTCGTCAAATCTTTGAGCAGCCTTAATTAATCCTAAGTTTCCTTCATTAATTAAATCTGGCAGAGTTAATCCTTGATTTTGATATTGTTTCGCAACTGAAACTACAAATCTTAAATTAGCCTTGGTTAATTTCTCTAATGCTAATTGATTACCCTGTTTAACCTTTTGAGCTAATTCAACTTCTTCTTCAGCTGTAATTAAGTCAACTTTACCAATTTCTTGTAAATATTTGTCCAGGGAAGCAGTTTCTCTGTTAGTAACCTGCTTTGTAATTTTTAATTGTCTCATAGTATATGCGGTTGTAAGGAAAAAGCCTTACAAAAATATTATTTATTTTTTATTATATCCGTTTCTTTTATTATTTCTATTAAAAGATTTCCTTGGTTTATCAACATAACCCTCTGGTTTAGGTAAAAGAGCCTTCCTTGAGACTTTATCTTTTCTTGTTCTTGGGTCAACTCCAAAGTATTTTACATCTAAAACATCACCAATATTTACAACATCGGTAACATTTTCTGTTTTTTCCCAAGCTAATTCACTTATATGTAACAATACCTCATTTCCTAATGCTTCTTGATATTCTACAACAGCGCCGAAGTCAAGTATTTTTATAACTTTCACCTCATAGACACTTCCTACTTCCGGTTTAAAGAGCATTGATTCAATATGTGCAATTACATCATCAATTCCTTGCTGATCAGTACCCAAAATTTCAACAATTCCTTCCTCAGTATCTGGGTCTTCATTAATTACCAAGCTACAACCACTTGTTTTCTGTAATTCCTGAATATTTTTACCTCCTGGTCCAATCAAAGCTCCAATATAGTCGCCAGGAATTCTTCTGGTAATCATTTTAGGGGCATGAGCTTTAACATCTCCGTTTGGAACTTTGATTGTATCTGTAAGCTTTTCTAGGATATGTAATCTTCCATCTTTTGCTTGATTTAAAGCCTCAATCAGAATTTCATAGGATAATCCTTTGATTTTAATATCCATTTGGCAAGCAGTAATACCGTCTGCTGTTCCTGTAACCTTAAAGTCCATATCACCCAGGTGATCTTCATCACCAAGAATGTCACTCAGAACGGCATGTTTTTTACCGTCTGAAATTAGACCCATAGCTATTCCTGAGACAGGTTTTTTAAGTTGAACTCCTGCATCCATTAATGCCATGGTCCCTGAGCAAACCGTAGCCATTGAAGAAGAACCATTACTCTCTAGAACTTCACTAACAACTCTAACTGTGTAGGGACAATCAGCGGGAACCATTCTTTTAAGTGCTCTTTGTGCAAGATTACCATGACCTATCTCACGTCTTGAAGTTCCTCTTAAAGGTCTAGCTTCACCTGTTGAGAAAGGAGGAAAGTTATAGTGTAAATAGAATCTTTCTTCACCCTCATATGTTGGTGAATCAATTTGATTTGCTTCTCTTGAAGTACCAAGTGTCACAGTTGCCAGTGCCTGAGTTTCACCTCTTGTAAATATGGAAGATCCATGAGTAGAAGGCAGGTAATCAACTTCACACCAAATAGGTCTAATATCTGTAGTTTTTCTACCGTCTAGTCTAACTCCTTTTTCTAATGTTAAATCTCTAATCGCTTCTTTTTCAGATTTATTAAAATACTTTTTTATTAAATCTTCTTTTTCTTCCAATTCCTCCTCTGAAAAAGATTCCATTAATTCATCTTTAATTGCTCCAAATGCTTCACCTCTTTCAACTTTA
>CACLCL010000012.1 GCA_902605445.1 uncultured Bacteroidota bacterium
GTAACGCCTTATTATCTTCTCATAAAATTAGTGAAAGTAAATTTTTTGGTATTGGAAAATCAAATAATAAGGATTTTTGGAATAGTGTGATCTGGTTTGCTAGAGTAGAAAATATGATTAATAAAAAAATTGAAAGTTTTGGTTCTTTAACAATAACTGAAAAAGGATTAAAATATTTAGATAATTCGATAGATTTAATGATGCCTTTAGTTAGTGAACAAACTGAATCAAATAAATCAAAGGACCTGTTCAGTAGCGGTTTAGGAGAGAAAAATTTGATGATTAAATTAAAAGCTCTGAGGAAAAAAATTGCTGATATTAATTCAATACCCCCTTATGTTATTTTTCAAGATTCATCACTTACAGAAATGACAATTAAATATCCATTAACAATAGATGAATTATGTGCAATTTTTGGAGTTGGAGAGGGGAAAGCAAAAAAATATGGGAGTGACTTTTTAGATGTTATATCAAAGCATGTTAAAGAAAATAATATAGCTAGACCAGAAGATATAATTGTTAAATCCGCAGGTAAAAATTCATCCCTTAAACTTTTTATTATTCAAAGTATTGATAGAAAACTTTCATTATTAGATATAGCTGAGTCAAAATCATTAGAAATGATGGATTTAATTTCTGAAATGCAAACAATTGTATATTCAGGTACGAAATTGGATTTATCTTATTGTATTGATGAATATATTGATGAAGAACAACAAGAAGAATTACATGATTATTTTATTGATTCTGAAACAGATGAAATTGAAAAGGCCCTAGAAAAATTTGACGGTGAATATGAGGAATTTGAATTGAAACTTTTTAGGATTAAATTTTTAAGTGATTTTGGAAATTAATTTTCCGATTTTTTATTAATATATTCGCAAAAAAAGTTTTTATGAAAGATGGTCTTTACGCACTAATTAAAACATCAAAAGGTGATATAAATGTTCATTTAGAATTCACAAAAACCCCTGGCACTGTGGCTAATTTCGTTGGTTTAGCTAAAGGATTAATAAATAATACAGCGAAACCATCGGGTGATCCTTACTACAATGGTTTAAAATTCCATAGAGTAATCAATGATTTTATGATTCAGGGTGGTTGTCCATTAGGAAATGGTACCGGTGATCCTGGATATAAGTTTGATGATGAATTTAATACTGATTTAAGGCATGATAAACCTGGTACTCTTTCAATGGCTAATTCCGGACCATCAACAAATGGTAGTCAGTTTTTCATAACTCATGTGGAAACACCGTGGCTTGACAATAAACATACAGTTTTTGGAAATGTTATTAAAGGTATGGGTGTTGTTAATTCTATTTCACAGAATGATGAAATTATTTCAATAACTATTAATGCGGTTGGAGAAAAAGCACAAAAATTTGATTCAGTGAAAGTTTTTGATGATTTTAATAAATCAAAATCAGAAAGATTAAAAAAAGAAAAAGAAAATCAGCTTAAATTATTAAAAGATATTTCTCAAGGTTTTTCAAAAACAAAATCTGGATTGTTATACAAGTTTCAAACTCAAAATAAATCTGAAAAACCAAGTACTGGTGATAATGTTAGTGTACATTACAAAGGGATGTTACTGAATGGGACAGTTTTTGATTCCTCATACAAAAGAAATGAACCAATTGAGTTTACGCTTGGCGTTGGTCAAGTTATTAAGGGTTGGGACGAAGGAATTTCTTTACTTGGAATAGGAGATAAGGCAAAACTAATTATTCCGGCTAATTTAGCCTATGGAGAGGCGGGTGCTGGTGGAATTATACCTCCTAATGCAACACTTATTTTTGAAGTTGAACTCGTATCAATAATTTAATACTGAAAAGTATTTTATTTCCATTTTATATTACAACCTATACTTGGCTTTTGAGTTCTTTCATTCTGTTTGTTATTAAGAATACAAGTTATGGCATATTTTAGATCACTTCCATCACACTCGATTCCATTTCCAGGTCTTGAATTGTCCAATTGGCCTCGATATACAAGCTTTAATTCTTTGTCATAGAGGAAAAAATCGGGTGTACATGCTGCATCATATTTTTTTGCGATATCTTGAGTATCATCAAAAAGGTATGGGAAAATATATTTATTTTCATTTGCATTTAATTTCATCAACTCTGGACTATCTTCAGGATAATTAACTATATCATTACTTGAAATTGCAACGAATTTAATACCATCATTAATAAATTCATTTGCGAGCTTAACAATTGTTTTGTTAATATGCTTTACATAGGGACAATGATTACATATAAACATTATTAAAGTGCCTGTATCGCCTTTCACTTTGTTTAAATTTTTATTTTCTTCACTAATAACATCGAATAAATCAAAATCATATGCTTTAGTGCCTAGACTTATCATTTTGGAAGGAGTTTTAGCCATTTTTATTAATTAATATATAATTGTAATTTTACAAAAAATTTTGAATAATGACATCACACAAAGCCAGTTTTATCAATGCAATCACCCTAATAGCAATGGGAGTATGGGGTTTAATTAATATTAACCCCGAAATTTTTAGCGGTATTCTTGAAAATAAAAGCCCTTTCATTCCAATAACCCTTGGAGTTTTAATTGCAATTTGCAATAATGGTATTAAAAGTGGTAATAAGTTAATTGCACATGTGGCAGTATTATTGACCTTGATTTCATTTGCTAATTTAATGCCATTGTTTAAAGCTATTTCGGATGGAAGAATTGATGCAGCACTAAGAGTTTTATTAATGTTAATAAGCTCTTTACTTGCTATGATTTATTTTATTAAAAGCTTTATCAAAAATAGGAAAGCTAGTTAATATTTGTTTCTATAATATCTGCAAAGAAGATAGCATTCATTAAAATCTTATTTGTGCCATACCAAAAAGCTCTGAAATTGGTGTTATCTGTAAGGTAAATTATTTTACCATCTCCAAAGCCAGTAATTTTTATTGGTGTTGTATTCTTAAGAGTCTTTAGATTATTTTGCGAAATATATCCACTTAGAAGAGGATTTTCTGTGTATCTGATAGGTGTTTTATACTTGTTATTGTCTGGCTCAAGAAAAATAGTTGAATTTCTAAAAATTGGCATGAACTCATCAGTAAATCCAAAATTTATTGGGTGAGTTAAGTCTAATTTGGTTTGAAAAATAGCACCCCCAATTTTTTGAGCATCATAAAAATTATCTGCATCTTCATAGCTTATATCATTCGCAGATATTTCTTGTTCAATTATATTGAAATCAATAATATTTGCAGACTGAAGCCAATCAATAGAGTTTTTATATGTGATTAGCGTTCCTCCATTTTTTGTCCAATCAGTAATCCTTTTTATTATTTCATTGCTAATGATTTCGCTACTTGGGATTATAAGTGTTGTGTATTTGCTGAGATTAGACTTTAGAATTGTGGATAGTTGAATTTTGGAAATAGCAATATCATATCTAGTATCTAATAGATGCCATATTTCACCTGCGTCATATGCAGAAATACCATCTCCGATTAAAATTGCAATATTCTTTTTATTAATTGTTTTAAATGAGTTACTTCCTAAGTCAGGCCCTAAAGTTAGTCCTGTATTTACTGTATATACAGTAAGTTTACATTCATCTGAAATTTTAATCATGTTTTTATGTAAATTTTCAGCATCATTTCCTAAAACAGGAATCATTAATGTACCGTAATCATATTTTACCCCTTTGACATTGAATTGTTGAGTTGCTACTTTTACTCTAATATTTTTTTCAAAAAGCATATTTAGTGCTTTAGGAGTTAAATATTCATGCCATTCTATTAAATAAGCATACTTGCTTGGCTCTAAATTAAAATCAACTGAAAAATCAATCTCGTCTATTTTTTTTAGTTCTTTTTTGTAAATAAAATTTAGATTATAATCTAAGTTAAAAGCATGAGGTAACGTCCAGGCAGAAACATCATAGAAAATACTATCATTAAATTTTGTTCTTGACTCAAACATAGCATTTATCAAATTAATTTGCTTCTGATTTTTAGGTACTAAATAAGAGTACCCACTTTTATATATTTTGTCATTATCTAATATATCTACTTCCGATTCATATATATCAATTTGGTGTCTTAAAAGAATTTCAGCAAGTTTTTTTGTTCTGTATTTATCTTTTTCGTTTCCAAATATTAAATATTCATCATTATGATTATTTTTCTTTTGAGAAGAATCATAAAAATTGTTCTGATATTTAATAATCTCGTCCTTTAAATCAAGAGCAGCTTTGATTGTTGAAATGCTTGTTGTTAACTGATTCTTGATAGTGAATGGAAAGGTTAATATTCCATTTTCTGATTCTTGAAAATGACCTCTTGAGCTAGCTTGTTCAAATAAAATTCCAATTGATCCGTTGATATCTGGGAAAGTCGACCCCTTTCCATAGTAAAAATCATCAAATCTTTCACCGGAAAAATATAGAGAACCAATATTATCTAAATCTTCAGCAAAATATTTTGAAATTTTTTTTGTTAAAATTTGATTCATCTCTGGGGTTAAAGGGTGGGTTCTTGAGGGAACTCCGGGCTGAAAAAAATATGTTGCATTTGTTCCCATTTCGTGATGGTCTGTTAAAATATTAGGCATCCATTTATAAAAAGTTTTGAGTCTTGATTGAGATTCAGGTAGTTGAGCTGGAAGCCAATCTCTGTTTAAATCAAACCAGTAATGGTTTGTTCTACCACCAGGCCAAACCTCATTATATTCCCTATCATTAGAATCTGATGTCAAATTCATATTTCTATTAGAATTAACCCATCCAGAGAACCTTTGAAGGCCATCTGGATTCATAGATGGATCAATTATAATAACTGAATTTTCTAAAATATTATTAATAAAGTCACCTTTGGCTGAAGCAAGGTAATATGCATATAAAAGGCTTGCATTTGAACCACTAGACTCATTCCCATGGATCGAAAAACCTTGATAGACAACAATTTTTTTATTTTTTAAATCTTTTTCGTTTTCATAGACTTTACTTCTTTGTTTGATTATATTGTCTATGTTATTATGATTTTTTTCAGATGTTATTATAAGTACTACTAAATCTCTCCCTTCATACGTTTTACCTGTTTTTTCTAATTTTACTCTATCTGATGCTTTTTCAAGTTCAAACATGTAACTTAAAAGTTTATCATGAGACACATGCCATTCACCCACATTAAAGCCTAATATTTCATGTGGCGTTGGAATATTTTCATCGGCAATAAAATTTAATTCAGAAAAATAATAATCTAAATTTTGATTTAAATTTTGTGAAAAAAGATTAGCACAAAATAAAAATAATATAGAAATAAGTCTCATAAATTATAAAAATTACTCAGAGGCATGTTAGTTAGCTTCATCCTCTTTTTTGTAGTCTTTTTGATGAATATCACTTATAACTTCTTCGCCTTTTTCTGAAATAATAAAATCAGTTGTTTCGTCTAATATTTTCTTAAATTCAGTAAAATCCTCTTTGTATAAATAAATTTTGTGTTTTTTGAAGTGAAATGAACCATCTTCGTCTGTAAATTTCTTGCTTTCTGTTAATGTCAAGTAATAATCTCCTGCTTTTGTAGATCTAACATCAAAAAAATATGTTCTTCTTCCTGCTCTAAGTATTTTTGAAAAAATTTCTTCCCTGTCCATATTATTTATTTTTTAATTTATCAAATATTAGAATTTTTTTTTTATTAAACTAAATCCGTATTATTTTTCTGATGATTGTTTTAAAAAAATATTTTTGTAATAACCATTTTCATTGATTAATTTTTGGTGGTGACCAGATTGGATAATTTTACCTTCATTTAAAACAATTATTTGGTTTAAATTTTTCACAGAGGAGATCTTGTGACTAGAAATAATCAAAGTTGTTTTCTGAAGATACTCTTTAAGATTTTTTACAATTTTAATTTCTGTTTTATTATCTAAGGCAGATAAGCAGTCGTCTAATACCAATATTTTTGGTTTTTTTATCAATGCCCTGGCAATACACAATCTTTGTTTTTGCCCTCCACTTAAATTTAACCCTCTTTCACCAAGCAATGTGTTATAATCATTTTCAAAATTAATTATTTCTTCATGTATTTCAGCTATTTTACAAACTTTTTCAATTTCACTCAACTTAGCACTTTCATTTCCAAATCTTATATTATTTAATATTGTATCTGAAAATAAAAACGAATCCTGAGGTATGACGCCTATTTGATTTCTAAGAGATTGTAAATTAAAATCTTTTGAATTAATATTATCAAACATGATTTCCCCATTAGTTGCATTAAAAGTCCTTGTTAGCAGTTTAATAAGTGTGCTTTTTCCAGAACCAGTTTTTCCGATTAGGCCTAAGGATTTTCCCGAATGAAGATTAAAATTTATATTTTTTAATGAATTTATTTTTGATTTAGGGTAAATAAAATCAACGTCTCTAAAATTAATATTCCCTCTTAAATGAAAATTTCCATTTTCAATATTGATTATCTCAGATTTTTGTTTTAAAAATGCATTAATTCTTTTTTGAGAAGCAGCTGCTTGCTGAACAATCGAAGTAATCCAACCAATTGATGCAACAGGCCATGTTAGCATATTAACATATATAATAAATTCAGCAATTATACCAATATTTGAAATTTCACCCTCTAAATATTGCTTACCACCTACATATATAACCAATAAATTACTAAATCCAATTAGCAATATCATCAATGGTAGAAATAATGCTTGCATTTTTACCAAGCTTACCTGCTTTTGTTTGCTTTCATTTGAAATCCTATTAAATTCTTTCGATATTTTTGACTCAACAGCGTACGATTTAATAAGTTGAATTCCAGTAAATATTTCTTGAGTGAATGAAGATAATTTTGATAATGATTCCTGTACTTTTTTACTTCTTAGATTAATCACTGAGCTCAGTTTGTAAATAGTTATTGATAATATCGGTAACGGAGTTACTGTAAAAAATGTAAGCTCAGGAGATTGCCTGTACATATAGATCAGAGTTATTATTATTAAAACTACGGTGTTTAGTGAATACATTATTGCAGGTCCAAAATACATTCGAACCCTTGAAACATCTTCGCTAATTCTGTTAATCAAATCACCAGTCTTATTTTTTTTATAAAAACTAATTGACAAATGTTGATATTGGTTGAAAATTTCATTTTTTAGATCAAATTCAATATATCTAGATACATTAATTATAGTTTGTCTTGTCAGGAAAGTAAAAATTCCTGCAGAAACAGCAGCAGCAAGAATTAAAAAAACATTCATTACTAATTCATTTTGTAAATCATTAATTGAAGACTCTGGGTTAGAAATGAAATTTTCAATTACATTTATAGAATTTCTTATTAAACCCGGAGTATATAACAATAATATTCTAGCAAATATTATGATTATAAATCCTGAAATTAGGTTTAATCTATATTTGTAAAGGTATTTATTTAGATATTTTAATTCTTTCAAATCAATAAAATTTTATATTTGTTTATTTAAAACAAATTACGCTCTTTTCAATGCTTAACAGAAGACACATTAGACTAAAAATAGTACAGTATCTATATGCCTTACAAGCATCGAATTTCGAAGATACAAAACAGCAAAATAATAATCTTTTTAAAAGCCTGGAATCTGTTTTTAATTTGTTTATTTTCCAAATTTCATTTTTATTAGAAATTCAAAAAATTGCCAAAGATAAATTTGAAAAATCCAAGAAAAGTTTATTTGGAAACGTGTCATTAAAATACTCAAGTGACAGGTTATCAAAAAATAACTTTATTCAAAAAATATCAAATCAAAAAAAATTTAAGGAAATTCTTAATAAAAAAGAATTTATTAACTGGGATGTTGATTATAAATTTGCAAATAGTGTTTATAACGACCTTATTGACAGTAAAATTTACTCTGATTATATTGTAGAAAAAAATATTTCACTTGAAACTGATAAAAATTTCGTTAAAAATATTTACAAAAATATAATTTTAAAAAATACATCTTTTTACAGTTTGATTCAGCAGAAAAATATATTTTGGACTGATGATTTTGCGTTGGTTAATACTTTAATTTTAAAACTAATTAATAGTTTCTCAGAAAAAAAATTTAATAAAATACTTGATGCAAAGTACTATTCGTCCAGAGATGATGAAAAATTTGCTAATAAACTTTCAGAATTATCTCTTCAAAAATTTGAGTCAAATAATTTATTGATAAAGGAATTAACTCCAAATTGGGATTTAGACAGAATAAATAAATTAGACCTTGTTATAATAAATTTAGGTATCTCTGAAATTTTAAATTTTAAAGAAATTCCAAAAAAAGTTTCAATAAATGAATATATCGAAATTTCTAAAGATTATTCATCAGAAAAAAGTAGCTTATTTATCAATGGTATTTTGGATAAGATAAAGAAAAAGAATTTGTAAGATTCCATATTTATAAAAATCCTCTTTGTTAAGAATTTTTTTTCTTAATTTTGTTCCTCTTAATAATCTTATATGAAAAATTTATTTTACACATTGCTTTTAACTTTTTTTATTATTAGTTGTGCTGATGATCCCTTTAGCAAAGTAAATAATAAAAATGTTGAAAATGCATCTCAAAGGGATAATATGCCTGTGAAATTTCCAGTAATGACTTTTGATAATAATACCTTTGATTTTGGTACGATTCAAAATGGCACACCTGTAGAAACTATATTCACATATACAAACACAGGAGACGCCCCTCTTGTAGTTTCAGACATAAAACCAACATGCGGTTGTACTGCAGCTCCTGGTTGGAGTAAAGCCCCACTTTTACCTGGTGAATCTGCTCAGTTTACAATTAAATTTGATGGTAAAGGTGCTAACAAAACTACCAAAACGGTAAATATTAAAGCTAATACGCAAAATGGAAATGAAGTTGTTAAACTTACTGGTTTTATTAATAACCCAGACGCTGTTAAACCACCTCAACCAATATCCTGATTATGGAAGGATTTAGTCAGTTTACTCCATTTATTTTAATGTTTGTGGTTATATATTTTTTTATGATTGCGCCACAGATGAGAAAGGCTAAGAAGGAGAGAAAATTTTTAAACGAATTAAAAACAGGTGATAGAGTTGTGATGAAAAGTGGTTTACATGGAAGGATTAATCACCTAAATAACAAAGATAACACCTGCGTAATTGAAACAACAGCTGGCAAGCTTAAGTTCAATAAAACTATGATTTCAATGGATGCATCAAACCAATTAAACAAATAGACGTACAAGTTTAAATGTATAAAAAATTTTTATCACCTATTCTGTTTTTATTTGATCCTGAATTCATTCACAATGTTACGTTCAAAATAATTAAGCTTCTTTTTAAGATACCCCTTTTTGCATTTTTCGTTGAAAAATTTTACAAGCTTGATCATCCTAGTTTAAAAACCAAGATTTTAGGACTTGATTTCCCTAATCCGGTTGGTATGGCCGCTGGTTTTGATAAAAATGCAACCCATGTCAATGAATTTGAAAAATTTGGATTTGGCTTCATTGAAATTGGAACTATTACTCCTGAACCGCAAAAGGGAAATCCAAAAAAAAGATTATTTCGATTGAAAGATGATAGTGCAATAATTAATAGAATGGGTTTCAATAATGATGGTTTAAAAACAATTAAAGCAAGATTAACCAATAAAAAATCAATTATTGTCGGTGGAAATATTGGTAAAAATAAAAATACGCCTAACAAAGATGCTAAGAAAGACTATTTAACATGCTTCAAGGAACTCTATGATATATTGGATTATTTTGTTATTAATGTAAGCTCACCTAATACAATTGGATTGAGGGAGCTTCAATCAAAATTTTTTCTAAATGACTTGTTTAAAGACATTAATTCTTTTAGAAATAGTCATAAAATAAGTAAACCAGTACTTTTAAAGATATCCCCAGATTTGACAAAAAAAAAAGTTGACGAAATATTACAAGTTATAAGTAAAAACAATATTGATGGTATTATCGCCACAAACACAACAATTGATAATCATAAGCTTAAATCAAAAAATAAATACGAAAAAGGTGGTATTAGCGGTGTGCCCTTATTTGAAAAAAGTAATTCTATGATTTCATATATTTCAAAAAAAACCAAGTGTAAGTTGCCTATAATTGGAGTTGGAGGTATTCAGTCTCCAGATGATGCAATAAAAAAAATTAAGGCTGGTGCTTGTTTGGTTCAATTATATACCGGAATTATTTATGAAGGTCCCGGGTTAATAAAAAAAATTAATAAAAAACTAGCGTCAGTTTAGACTTGTTTTATGTTAACAGCATTCACAATTTCATCTCTATTTCTTGCAATTTCCCCCGGACCAGATAATTTATATTTAATTACAATTTCCGTCAGCAAAGGGAGAAAAAATGGTTTTTATTTTCTATTAGGTTTAATTTTGGGATGCTTTACGCATACTTTAATGTTGGCTTACGGTCTTACCCCCATACTTTTAAATTATGATGGTTTTTTTGTGCTAATTAAATATGTGGGATTTTTTTATATTACTTATTTAGTTTATAATTTATTTGTTGATAAAAAAAACAATCAACATGAAACTGATCTGAAGGAAAATATTGGTGACTTTAAAAAAGGTTTTTTCATGAATATTTTAAATCCAAAAGTATTCATTTTTTATCTTGTATTCTTTCCTAATTTCTTGTTTTCAAATACACTAAATTATACTCATCAAATTTTAATTTTAGGTCTTATATTCATTATATCCACACTGATTATTTTTTCTGTTTTTATATTTGGGGCTGATTTTCTTAATAAAAAAGTAGTAAAATTTAAAAACTTTAGATTTTATTTAAAATATTTAAATACTATTGTTTTAATTTCAATTGCTCTAATTATTTTATTCTCTGAAAAATAAGTTAAGTTAAATACTAGATTCATTTGTATTTTTACAACATTAATTTAATAATTGTATATTTGCATGCAATTAATTTATAATTGCATGAATAAAATTTCCAGGAATATTTCTGAATCTCTTACCTATGATGATGTATTGTTAGTACCATCATACTCTGACATACTTCCCAGAGAAGTTAATATAAATTCAAAATTTTCAAAAAATATAGGTCTAAATATACCAATAGTTTCTGCTGCTATGGACACAGTTACTGAGACCAGAATGGCTATATCAATGGCACAAGAGGGTGGTATTGGAGTCATTCATAAAAATATGTCAATTTCGAGTCAATCTAACAAAGTAAGAAGGGTAAAAAGAGCTGAGAGTGGTATGATTATAGATCCTATCACACTGCCGTTAAATTCAACAGTAATGGATGCAAAAAAAAGTATGAAGGAAAATAAGATTGGTGGTATTCCTATCATTGATGAGAAAGGTTTTTTAAAGGGTATAGTTACAAATAGAGACTTGAGATTTGAAAAAAATAACGAAAAGCTTATCACGGAAGTAATGACCAAGAAAAATTTAATTACTGTGGGTAATGGAACATCCTTGGACGAGGCAGAAGTCATATTACAGCAAAATAAAATTGAAAAATTACCTGTTGTTTCAGATGATTATAAATTGCTTGGCTTAATTACTTTTAGTGATATAACAAAACTTAAATTGAAACCAATTGCAAATAAAGATAAATATGGGAGATTACGAGTTGCGGCCGCTATTGGTGTAAGTTCGGATTCGGAGGATAGGGCAATTGCACTGGTTGATTCTGGAGTTGATGCTATTGTTGTTGATACTGCCCATGGTCACTCCAAAAGAGTAGGTGATCTTGTAAAAAAGTTAAAAAAATATAAATTTGGCGTTGATATAGTAGTTGGTAATATTGCTACTGCAGAGGCTGCAAAATTTCTCATCAAATGTGGTGTTGATGCAATAAAGGTTGGTATTGGACCTGGTTCAATATGTACAACAAGAATTGTTGCTGGTGTAGGAGTACCACAACTTTCTGCAATTATTGACGTTTGTAATGAGGTGAACAGTAAAATTCCTGTTATTGCTGATGGAGGTATAAAATATACCGGTGATATAGTAAAAGCAATTGCTGCTGGTGCTTCAAGTGTAATGCTTGGATCTATGTTGGCAGGTACAAAAGAATCTCCTGGTGAAACTATAATTTATGAAGGTAGAAAATTCAAATCATACAGGGGGATGGGCTCTATTGAGTCAATGAAAAAAGGAAGTAGTGATAGGTATTTTCAGCAAGACGAATTAGATTTTAAAAAATTAGTTCCTGAAGGTATAGTCGGTCGGGTTCCCTACAAAGGTGATTTGGTTGAGAGTATATATCAGTTTGTCGGAGGTCTCAGAGCAGGAATGGGTTATTGCGGTGCAAAAAATATAAAAATATTGCAAAAAAATTCGAATTTTGTCAAAATAACATCATCAGGTATAGCAGAAAGCCATCCTCATGGCGTAAATATAACAAAAGAAGCTCCAAATTATTCTAGATAAAAAATCAAATATGAAATTATTTTTGTTCGTTTTTTACTTTTTAATTTCAACTTTGTCATTTGGTCAAAAAAATGATAGGATTCCATTATTTAAGATCAACGATTCTATTACGTATTATGAGGAATTTGAAAGGGTCTATAAAAAGAACTTTGATATCATTGCTAGTAAAAATAATGAGCCAATGGATTATTTAGATCTTTTTGTAAATTTTAAATTAAAGGTTTCTGAAGCTTATGCAATGGGTCTTCACGAAGATCCTGAGTATAAAAAAGAACTTCGAAAGTACATTAGTCAACTTCAATCATCATTCTTGATTGATAAAGAAACACAAGAGCGTTTATTAATTGAAGCTTATTATAGATTAAAAGAAGAAGTTAATGTAGATCATGTGCTTTTTAGGCTTAGTGGAGAGTCATCAGACACTACACAAGTATTAGAACAATTAAATAAATTGAGAAAACCTTTTAGTGAAATGAGTTTTAATGATTTTTCAAAACTTGCTAAAGAGGTTAACGGTGATTTGATAATCGAAGAACTTGGATTCTTTTCTGTATTCAGAATGATATATGAATTTGAAAACTTTGCATACAATACAAAAGTTGGTGAGGTATCTAAACCATTTCGAACTAAGTTTGGATATCACATTTTAAAGGTTAATGAAAAACGGAAATCTTTGGGTGAAATTACAGTTGCTCACATAATGAAATACAAAAATAAAACAGATTCATATGAAATTATTTCATCAATTTTAGATTCTCTAAATAATGGTTCTAGTTTTGAAAACCTGGCAAAAAAATTTTCAGATGACAAGAATTCCTCTTTTAGAGGTGGGGTATTAAACAAATTCACTAGTGGCCAAATTAATTCTATTGATTTTGAAAATGCGGCTTTTGGCTTAAAATCTAGTGGTGACATTTCTAATATTGTTGAAACTAAATATGGATGGCATGTTATTAAGCTGATCAAAAAAGAAAGTATACCAGAATTTAGTTTTATTAGAGGTCAATTATTAAACAAATTGAAAAAAAGCTCTAGATATAAAGTTATTTCTGATTCATTTTATAATTTTTTATTGGAAAAATATAATCTTTCATTTGAAAATCCATTAACAAATTTGATTACAAAAAATTTTGATATGTTTTTTGATGGTGAAAATTGGCTATTACCAGAAAATTTTGAAGAGGAGACAGAACTTTTTCGCATAAGAAATAAAAAATATTCGCTAATTGATTTTGCAACTTTTTTAGAAGACAATCAACCTGAAATAAGAAATTCAATTAAGGAATTAATTAATTCCGAATACAAAAGGTTTTTAAAATCTGAATTAATTTCTTTCTACAAAAGTAATTTAATATTAGAAAATTTAGACTACAGCAATTTGGTCATGGAATATAAAGAAGGCTTGCTTTTGTTTAATATAATGCAAAAAAATATTTGGAATGAATCAAGTTATGATGAACAAAAGGTTCAGGATTTTTATGAAAAAAATAAGTCAAACTATATTTCATTTGATAAAAATAAATCTGAAATTCTAAACGATTTTCAAAATTATAATGAATCCCAATGGATTAAACAATTAAAGATTAAATATGAAGTCGATTTTTATAAAAAAGGGATTAAAAAAATTAAAAAAATTAAAAAATAGGTTCTTAACCTATATACTATTTATTACGTTTTTACTTGGTTGTTTTCAGTCTAATTTTAATGAGTCAAATTACGTAGCTCGCTTTGGTGAAAACTATTTATCTAAAGAAAAGTTTAATCAATTGATTGGAAATTATCAACGTTCGGATTCCCTTACTGAAGCTAATGAGGTTATAAATGAGTGGGCTTTAAGGAAAATTTTGTTATCAAAAGCATCATTAAATTTAGACCCAAAAAAACTAGATTCTTTAAGCCAATTAGCAGAAGAATTTAAAAACACACTATATGTTGATTATTATGTTGAGGCTTTACTTAATACTAAAACAAATTTAGAAATTGATAGCTTAGAAATAGACAGTATATATAACTTAAGAAAAAACCTCATGCAACTAAATGCTAGTATATACAAATATTTAATCATTGAAATATCAAAAGACTTTTCTGATTTAAATAAAGTAAAACAATCTGTTCTCAGATTTTCTACAGAGGATCAAGAATATATAGATTCAATTTCTTACAGATTTAAAACCTATAAAATTAAAAACAAAAACTGGTCAAATGATAGGCAACTTATAAAAGATTTAAATTTTATTTCTAGAAATCGATTAATTGACTTAAAAAAATCTAAATTTTATCAATTTGAAGATAGTTTAAGTTTATATTTGATAAAAATTATTGATTCTAAAAGTCAAGGTGATATTTCGCCAAAGAGTTATGTTGTATCAACTTTGAAACAGATGATTTTAAATGAGAGAAAAGCGATAATAATGTCGCAGTTAAAAAATGGTATTCTAAACGATGCAATTATGAATAATAAGTTTGAAATATATTAATATGAAAAAACTTCTATTTTTATTAATTCTTATTGGTTTTAAAATCAATGCACAGGAAAGATTTAAGTTAGACGGGGTTGCGGCAGTAGTTGGAGATTTTATAATACTTGAATCTGATATTGATAAACAATATTCTCAGCTGCAGGTTTCAGGAATTTCAACTGATGACATAACCAAATGTCAAGTTTTTGGAAAACTTCTTGAGGATAAACTTTATCAGCATCATGCAATCCAAGATAGTATAGATATTAACATAGCAGAAATACAATCTTATGTGGATCAACAGATAAATGTTCTAGCTGAACAAATTGGTTCAATGGAAAAATTAATAACCTATTATAAAAAGAATTCTGAACAAGAATTAAGAGAAGAGATTTTTGAATTAAATAAAAATTCAGAATTAGCAAAAAAAATGCAACAAAAAATAATAGAAGAATTAGAAGTTACTCCTGAGGAGGTAAGGCAGTTTTTTAACTCAATACCTGTTTCTGAAAGACCAGTATTTGGTACCGAGTTAAGGGTTGCACAGATTGTTATTTATCCGAGAATAAGTGATCTTGAAAAAAATAAAGTAATAAAAAAACTAAGAGAATTTAAATCCGACATAATCGACAATGGAGCAAGTTTTATTACAAAAGCAGTTTTATACAGCGACGACATACAATCTAGAAAAAATGGTGGCAAGTACACAATTAACCGAAAAAATTCTCCAATGGTGAAAGAATTTAATGACGTTGCTTTTTCTCTTACTGAAGGTGAAATTTCCGAACCTTTTGAAACTGAATTTGGATTTCATATTATATTTCTTGAAAAAATAAGAGGTCAGGAATACGATGTCAGACATATCCTTTTAAGACCTGAAGTTAGTAATGATGAGATATTAGCTGCAAAAAATAAAATTGAATTAATTCGTAATCGAATTCTTGATGGTGATCTTAGTTTTTTTGATGCGGCTATTGAAGCCAGTGACGAAATAGAAACAAGAAATGATGGTGGATTATTAATTAATCCGGAAACTCAGGACTACAACTTTGAATTAACTAAAATGGATCCTGAATTATATTCTCAAATCGTTAATCTGAGTGAAGGTGAAATAAGTAGGGTTATTAGAGACTCAGATCGTGTTAACCCTGTGAAATTTAAAATTTTAACTGTTTCCGACAGATATGATGAGCATGTTGCTGATTTTTCGAAGGATTATATAAAAATTCAAAAACTTGCATTGCAAAATAAGCAGCTAAAAGAAATTGAAAAATGGCAGAATTCTAAGATTAATGAAACATATATTAATATTAACAGTGAATTTAATTCTTGTGATTTTTTTAGTAATTGGTTTAAAAATTAATTATGATTTTTGATTTTGAAATTATAAAAAAGGTCTATGACTCAATTGTAAAAAATGTTGATTCAGCAAGACTTTACGTAAATAGACCACTAACCTTATCTGAAAAAATTCTTTATTCACACTTATGGAATCCAGTTAATAAATCATATTTGAGAGGTATAGACTATGTTGATTTTAAGCCAGACAGAATAGCTTGCCAAGATGCAACAGCCCAGATGGCATTACTCCAATTTATGCAAGCGGGTAAGTCTAGGGTAGCAGTCCCTACAACCGTACACTGTGATCACCTAATTCAAGCAAAAATTGGCGCTAAACAAGATTTAAAAAAAGCAAATAAGGTAAGTAATGAGGTTTTTGAATTCCTAAAGCAAGTTTCAAATAAATATGGTATTGGATTCTGGAAGCCTGGCGCTGGAATTATTCATCAAGTTGTACTAGAAAATTATGCATTTCCCGGTGGAATGATGATAGGTACTGATTCGCACACTGTAAACGCGGGTGGACTAGGTATGATTGCAATTGGTGTTGGCGGTGCTGATGCTGTAGATGTTATGGCAGGAATGCCATGGGAATTAAAATTTCCTAAAATTATTGGTGTTAAGCTTACTGGTGAGCTAAATGGTTGGACATCTGCTAAAGATGTAATTTTAAAAGTTGCAGGAATTTTGACTGTTAAAGGGGGTACAGGATCAATTATAGAGTATTTTGGTCCAGGAGCTAAGGGTTTGTCCTGTACAGGTAAAGGTACAATATGTAATATGGGCGCTGAGGTTGGTGCAACAACTTCTACTTTTGGCTATGATAAATCAATGGAAAGATACTTAATTGCTACTGGAAGAAAAGATGTTGCATTAGAGGCCAATAAAATTAAAAACTATTTAACTGCTGATCCTGAAGTATATGAAAATCCTAAAGATTATTTTGATCAGGTTATTGAAATAAACTTATCAGAATTAAAACCACACTTAAATGGACCTTTTACTCCTGATTTAGCAACCCCAATTTCGGAAATAGGTGATAAGGCAAAAGAAAATGACTGGCCAATTAAAGTTGATTGGGGATTGATAGGTTCATGTACCAATTCATCGTATGAAGACTTAACAAGAGCCGCATCGATTGCTAAACAAGCTGTATTAAAGAAATTAAGAACTAAATCTGATTTTGGAATTAATCCTGGCTCTGAACAGGTTCGCTATACAGCAGAAAGAGATGGAATTCTCAAAATATTTGAAGATTTAAATGCAACAATTTTCACAAATGCCTGTGGACCATGTATTGGTCAGTGGGACAGAAGCGATTTAAAAGGGCAAGAAAAAAACACTATAGTTCACTCGTTTAATAGAAACTTTTCTAAAAGAGCTGATGGTAATCCGAATACTCACGCATTTGTTGGTTCACCTGAAATTGTTGCTGCAATTGCAATTGCTGGTAAACTAGATTTTGACCCAACAAAAGATACGTTAATGAACGAGGATGGAAAAGAAGTAATGCTTGACCCACCTATAGGTATTGAATTACCAAAAGATGGTTTTGATTGTGAAGATTCTGGCTACATTGAACCAGTAGTTGATGGTAGTTCTTTAGAAATTAATGTAGACGCAAAATCGGAAAGACTACAACTTTTAACTCCATTTAAACCAATCGGAAGGGTAATAAAAGATGCAAGATTACTCATTAAAGCTCATGGAAAATGTACTACTGACCATATTTCAATGGCTGGGCCCTGGTTAAGATATAGAGGACATTTAGATAATATTTCTAATAATTGCCTTATTGGTGCAGTCAATAGTTTTAACATGAAAACTAACTTTGTAAAGAATCAATTAACCGGCGAATATTCTGGTGTTCCCGATACTCAAAGACATTATAAGTCTAATAATATTAAAAGTGTTGTTGTAGGAGATCATAATTATGGTGAGGGTTCTTCAAGAGAACATGCTGCAATGGAGCCAAGACATTTAGGTGTCTGTGCTGTGATTGTTAAATCCTTTGCAAGGATTCATGAAACAAATTTAAAAAAACAAGGAATGTTAGCACTAACTTTCCAAAATGAATCTGATTACGATTTAATTCAAGAAGACGACTTGTTCTCATTTATTAATTTAGATGACTTTACACCTGGTAAACAACTAACTATTGAAATAAAACATCGCAATGGGTCTAAAGATAAAATTAATCTAAATCATTCATATAATAAGTCTCAAATAGACTGGTTTGATGAGGGTTCAGCGTTAAACTTAATCAAAAAGGAAAATTTATAAGCGCTTATTAAATAAACTTCTGAAAAAAATCAACACAAAATAAATTGATCTCATTGATATTACTATCTTAGAAATCTCCCAAAATGTGCTTTCCTCATTTAGAAATTTTAAAACTTTTTTTGTAGGATTTCTTTTTATCATTCGGTAAAAAATATTCTCACCTCTGTAATTATATTTAGAAATTACTCCTAATAGAATCTTATCCAAAAAATAATATCTTTTTTTTGGCACAATCCTAATATCTTTTCCTTTTTTTATATTTTCAAGGATTGTTTTAGAATATTTCTCACAATTTTTAAATGAATATCCTGTTGAGGGTTTTACCCAACCACCTGCGGTTCCAATTTTAGTAATATTTTTAGTTGAATCTTTGTAAAATGGATAAGTTGTCATTGGTATTACACCATATTCAGATTTTATAATTTTATAATTTGATATCGAATAAAATTTTTTTAGGTATTCTTTAATATACACTTCATATACTTCTTTTAAACATTCTTCTTTTGAAAAATAAGTGTGCTCTATTAGAGCTTCATTATCATTGAAGGGTAGTACATATGTAAATGCTGTTTTGCTCTTATCTCTTATTCTGTAGTCCATAAATGTTAATGAATCTTTTTCAAATTTATTTTCATTTGTTTTTATAACCCATCCAAGAAAGTGTTGCTTTAAAGAAGTGTATTTATTTAATTCTTTATAAATATTTACCGTGAATCTTGAGTCAAATACATGTTTTGCATAATAAGTTTTTTTCTCTCCAACAACAATAACTTTATTATCTTTTTGAATGGTTTTTAAAACCAAATCATCTATAAACTTGAATTTTTTATTCTTTTTTAATTCATTTTTTACATGATTTTTAAAGTCTACTGAACTTAAGGTTTTATAGTTATATAAGGAAAAATCCATTTCAATCTTATCTTTCTTTGAGAAGAAATTTCCTTTTAACCATTTATTTTTCAAAATTTTATCCCATTTCCCTTTTCCAATCTCCCAAAATGAAAAGTAATTATCAGTTTTTTTTGAGGTTTTTTTGTCAATGATTAATACCGAATAATCTTTGAAGTATTCATCTCTCGATAAACTGTGTGATAAGTGAAGACCAGAAAGACCAGCCCCAACAATAATGTAATCAAATTGTGAGTTGGTTTGCATTCAATTTATATATTCTATTTTTCTTTGAAATATTTTATTGGGGGAAATAGCATTCCGAAACTTTCACCACCATCTTTTTTTAAGTTTGCATGGTGCATTTTATGCGCTTTTCTTATTCCTTTTGCATACCAATTACTAGCATTTCTTAAAATTTTAAATCTTTGATGAATGAATATGTCGTGAACGATAAAATAAGTTAATCCATAAGCCATAATGCCAAATCCAACTGCAAAACCATATACGAATCCAAGTTCGACTTGAGAGTAAAAAAATGACATACTTATTACTGCGTAAAAAACAAAAAATAAATCGTTTCTTTCCCACCAGGAAGTTTTTAAGTTTTGATTGTGGTGGTCCTTATGTAATGACCATAAAAAACCATGCATAACGTATTTATGAGTAAACCAGGCCATAAATTCCATGAAAATAAATGTAGTGGCAAAAACAAGTAATGATTTAAATAATTCCATTCTAAATTAAATTTAATTGATATTTAACATATCCCCTTGTTAAAATTTCTATTTTTTTGAAATTTGGTACTCTAATTCTTTTGTTTATAATTTCGCTGGCAGGGGTTTTTTTAAGTTTTTTTAACAATTGAAAATAGTATCTATACGCCATGAAAACACCAAACTTTGCATCTAAAGGAAGTTTTTTTATTCCATTTAATCCATCCTTAAATTCATTTTCAATTTCAGAAATTATTTCTTCCTTCTCATTTTCTTTAAGTTTTTCAAATTTAGTATGAGGAAAGTATGTTCTATTGAGTTCTTCTTTATCACTTTTTAGATCTCTCAAAAAATTTACTTTTTGAAAGGCAGAACCTAGACTCATTGCATTGTTCTTGAGCTTATCAAACAGTTCATTATCTCCATTTACAAAAACTTTTAAGCACATTAGACCAACAACATCTGCAGATCCATATATATATTCTTTATATTCAGTAATTGTTTTATATTTTTTTTTGGTTAGGTCCATTCTCATACTTTTCATAAAAGAATTTACATAGGATTTATCTATGTTATATTTGTGAAAAGTGTGCTGAAAAGAGTTTAAGATTGGGTTTAAATGAATTTTTCTTTCAAGAGCCTTTTCTAAATCTTTAGAAAACTCATTAAAAAGTAGTGACTTATCAAAATCGTGAAATGAATCAACAATTTCATCAGCGAATCTAACGAAACCGTAAATATTATATATATCTTTTCTGATATTTTTTGACAAAAGCCTAGTCCCTAGAGAAAAGGAAGTACTGTAAGTCTTAGTAACTTTCTTACTGCATTCATAACTTAAAAAATCAAAAATCTTTTTCATTTTTTTTTTAAAACTAGTACAAAAATAATATTTTATTTATTTATTTATCAAATTTGATACCAACTCCCCAGAAACAATAGCTGGTGGCACTCCGGGGCCAGGTACTGTTAATTGTCCACAAAAGAATAAATTACTAACTAATTTGCTCTTTATGTTTGGCCTCATAAATGCTGTTTGGAAAAGTGTATTTGCTAATCCATATGCATTACCCCCGTAGGAGTTATATTCCCTTTTAAAATCACTTACACAAAAACTCTTTTTATATATAATTGCTTCATCTAGATTTTGACCTGTAAAAGCCTCTAACTTTGTTATTACCTTATTAAAATATTTATCTCTTATTTTGGGTGTATCTTTTAGGTTTGTAGCTATTGGAATTAAAAAAAAGGCATTCTCACATCCAGCAGGTGCAGTCTTTAAATTTGTTTTAGATGTAAAGTTAGCATAAAACAATGGGTCCGAAGGCCATTGGGGTTCGTCATATATTTCTTTAGCATGTTTATCAAAATCTGTATCAAAAAACAGATTATGGTGTAATACATTTTTTAATTTTTTGTTAAAGCCGACATAAAAAAGTAGAGAAGATGGGGCAAAAACTCTGCTTTCCCAATATTTGTCAGAATATTGTCTAAATTTTAATGGCAATAATTTTTCTGTATGATTATAATCAGCGCCGGAAAGTATAATATCATAATAAATATTTTTTTTATCGACTTCAATACTTGAAGCGACTGAATCACTTACATTAATTTTACAAACTGGCTTATTGGTGTAGTATTTTACTCCCAAAGATTTACCTAATTTGACCATAGCATTAACTAAATCATAAAAACCGTTAGTTGGCTGAAAAGTTCCAAGTCCAAAATCTGCATAATTCATAAAACTGTAGAAAGCAGGTGTGTTTGAAGCTTTTGCCCCCAAAAAAAGGACAGGAAATTCTAAAACTGATCTTAATTTAGGATTTTTAAATTCCTTGTGCACTTCTTTTCTTATAGTGGAGATAAATAGTTTTATTTTCTTAATTGTTTTTAAAGAGATTAATTCTAATGGACTTAGTCCTGGCATTTTATAAAGCATATCCGTTACGCCGATACTATAATTTTCTTTAGCATTATTTATAAATCTCCTTAATTTTTCTCCACTTCCTTTTTCAATTTCCTCAAACTTCAAAATTATTTTTTCAATGGAGTTATCAATATCAATATATTCTTTTTTATCAAAGTAAACCCTGTATGCAGGATTGAGTTTCTTAATTTGATAGTAATCACCAACCTTTTTATCAAAGTCATCGAAAAACTTTTCAAAAACATCAGGCATCCAATACCAGCTAGGACCCATATCGAAGGTAAAACCTTTAGCTTTAAATTGTCTTGCCCTTCCACCTAAACTATCATTTTTTTCATAAACAGTTACTTTATGTCCACTTTTTGCAAGGTAGCATGCAGCAGATAAGGAAGAAAATCCAGAACCTATTATTGCTATATTTTTTTTCATAATCTAAGTGCGCACGAGAAGACTCGAACTTCCACAATCATATTGATTATTAGGCCCTCAACCTAACGCGTCTACCAATTCCGCCACGTGCGCATTAATAACTTTTTTTATATGTTTTGGGCGTTAAGCCATATTTATTTTTAAAAGCAGTTATGAAATGGCTTGAAGTACTATAACCAAGTTTCATACTTACTTCATTAACATTGTTGTCATCCTCTGTGAGAAGTTTTTTTGCTAGTTCCATTTTATACTCTAATAAATATTGAAATACAGGTTTACCATAAATTTTCTTAAAGCCTTCTTTTAATTTTTTTAAACTTAAATTTATTTCATCAGACAATTCTACAAGTGATGGTGGATTGGTCATATTTTCAATTACAATTTCTTTAGCCTTTTTAATTTTTTTAAAGTTTTCTTCATTTGTTAAAAATGGACACTGTTCTATATTTTGGTCTCTATTTCTGTTGTAAAGATGACTAAATAATTCATAAATTTTTGCTTTTAAAAAAAGATTTTTAGTTGAGCTATTTTCATCTAGTCTCTTTATTTCATTTAGCGTAAGAAAAACCGGATTTGTGATACTATTTTCGTAATAATATTTTTGATTGGCATTTTCATCTTTGAGAAAATGTATATTTTGTGCATCTTCTGAGAATAGTTTGTGAAATTTCTTTATTGAAATTAATATCGAAACTATCTCGGAATTTTGAGATAACAAAAGATTTACTGGTAAATTCTTTTTTGGATTATACAAAACAATATACTTTTCTTTGCTTAAGTTCATTTTGTAGTTACCTTGGTTAAATACAAAAGTTGAGTCACCTTTAATTTGAAAGTGAAACTGAATAAAAGATTTATCGATGTCTTTTGAAACTTCCTTTGTATCGATGCTATGATTTTTTGATTCGATGACAAAGAAATTTTCCTCGATTACTGTTTCAGAAAAATTTTTCAGTGTTTTCAACCCAATTAATAACTTTAACTGACAATAAATTTATCAATTATTAAACCAATCTCATTCTTTTCAATTAATTTTTTATTCAAATAATGGATACTATATTCTTAATATAAAAGTTTTATTAATTATCTTGCAATTTAGAATTACTCTAAATAATCAAATAATGAGAAAGTGCATAATATTATTTTTTTCAATTTTAATTTTTTTTTCTTGCGATAAAAAAAACTCTAATGAAATAAATATTTATAGTAAAAGACATTACCAGGTAGATACAGAACAGTATAAAAATTTTGAAAGACTCACAGGTATTAAAGTTAATTTCATAAAAGCAGGAGATGATGAGTTGCTCGAAAGATTAAAAAATGAAGGAAAAAATAGCCCGGCAGATTTATATGTAACAGTTGATGCTGGTAAACTACAAAAAGGAGTTGAAATGGGACTTTTTCAGCAAATTAAGAGTGACATAATCGATAATAATGTAAGTAATGACCTAAAAGATATTAATGGTTATTGGATTCCTATTACCTACAGAGCACGATTATTAGTTTATAGTAATGATAGGGTGAATCCTTCTGAGTTAAGTACTTATGAAAATCTTTCAGATGCAAAATGGAAAGGGAGGATCTTGGTTAGATCATCTTCAAATGCATATAACCAAGCTCTAATGTCTTCCTTATATGCCAATTTAGGAGAAAAGGCTGTCACTGAATGGTCATCAAAAGTTGTAAGTAATTTTGCAAGAGATCCAAAGGGTAATGATAGAGATCAAGTTAAGGCAATTGCTGCAGGCCAAGGAGATATAGCAATTGTTAATTCATATTACATTGGATTATTATTATCATCTGAAAAGCAGGCTGATGTTGATGCTGCAAATTCAGTCTCTGTTTTCTTTCCTAACCAAGGAGATGATGAAAGGGGTGCTCACATAAATATTTCTGGTTTTGCAATGACTAAAAATGCACCTAATAAGGAAAATGCAATAAAGCTTTTAGAGTATCTTACAGGTGAGGAAGCTCAGAATACATATATGAATAATAGTTATGAGTATCCCGCTAACCCAAGAGTAAAACCTTCAAAAATTGTGCAATCGTGGGGGGAATTTAAACGAGATAGTTTAGATTTGAATGCACTCGGTTTGTTCAGAGAAGAAGCCATAAAGGTATTTGATAACACAGGTTGGAAATAAATTTAAATTTGAAAAAAACAAAGCTTCAAGATAGAGTAGCCTTATTCCTATTTGTTTTAATTTTTTTACCAATATTATTTCTGTTGGTAAAATCATTTAATCAAGATACTGAATCGCTACTGTATTTATTTAAAAATTTATTATTTGATTACTCAGTTAATACTTTATATTTAGTATTAATTACCTCTTTTTTTTCACTTCTAATTGGAATTATTCCAGCATGGTATGTAAGTAATTATCGATTTGTTGGACGAAGAATTATTGATTTGATTCTTTATCTACCCCTGGCTATACCAACTTATATAATGGCATTCACTTACAGTGAACTTTTAAGTTATACTGGTCCCTTCAAGATAACCTATGATTTTTTGCATATTGAAGTTCTCGGGATTATTCTATCTTTCTCACTATATCCGTACATATACAGTGTTTCAAGAATTTCTTTTAGTCTATTTGGCTCAAGATATTATGACATGGCAAAAAACTTAGGTCTTAATGCGTATCAAACAATTTTAAAGGTAGTCATACCACTCTCAAGACCCGCAATTTTATCAGGTTTATTTTTGGTTGTTATGGAGGTTTTAAATGAGTATGGTGCTGTAAAATATTTTGGGGTGAACACATATACTATAGGAATATTTAGATCATGGAATTCAATGAATGATAGTGGCGCTGCGATTCAGTTATCTTCAATTCTCTTATTTATAGTTGCCTTTTTATTTTTTATTGAAAAATATTTAAATAAAAACAAAAGATTTAGCTTCTCGAAAAACACTCAATTGAGTTCTTTAATTAAGCCAAAAAGTTCTGTTAAATTTTTGATATATGTAATTTGCCTTATACCAATTATTTTAGCTTTTCTTACACCAGTACTTTTTAATTTAATTAATATTTTTTCAAGTTATGACGATATTAATTTTGAAAGATTATTAAATCTTACATTTAATTCTTTTACCGTCTCACTAATAGCATCCGTTTTGATATTAATAGTTTCAACTTTTTTTCTTTACAATGAGAAGATGTCAAAATCAAGAGTCTATTATTACATTAATCAGTTTATTTCTTTGGGATATTCAATTCCAGGTGCAGTTATAGCACTCTCTGTAATAATTTTCATTACGGGTATTGATAATCTTTATGACAGCTTCTCTATACTTGGAAGTTTTTCCATATATTTTACAATTCTTATTTATGCTTACATTATAAGGTTTATGGCTGTAGGTAAATCTCCGATAAAATCTAGCATGGAAAAGTATCCTGACTCATATAATAACTCGGCAAAAAATTTAGGATTATCAAATTTTAAAATTTTTCAAAAGGTTTATTTTCCAATCAATAAATATGCATTTTTCACAGCCTTCACATTAGTTTTTGTTGATATAATGAAAGAACTACCCATAACATTGATACTTAGGCCTTTCAATTTCGATACTTTAGCAACACAAACTTATGAATTTGCCATCGAAGAGATGATTCCTCTCTCAAGTATATATTCATCTGTAATTATTATTATTTGCTGTATATTGCTAATATTTTTAAAAATGTTTTTGGACAAATCAAATGTATTTAGAAATTAAAAATTTAGTCAAGAGTTATAATAGCTCGCAAACAGTTATAAATAATCTCAGCTTTTCAGTAGAGAAAGGCCAACTTATTTCTTTTGTAGGCGAAAGTGGTTCAGGAAAATCCACATTTTTAAAATGCCTAGCTGGTCTTGAAAAAATTAATTCAGGGGTAATTTCTTTAAACGGAAAATTGATAGATGGTAAAGATGTTTTCATTAGACCACAATCAAGAAAAATTGGCTATGTGTTTCAGGACTACTCTCTATTTCCACACTTAAATATCAGGGAAAATATTTGTTTTAACCTTGATAATAAATACAATAAAAATTTTTCTAAAATAATAGAACTAACCAATCTCAATAACTTAATTGAAAGATATCCTCATGAAATTTCAGGTGGAGAACAACAAAGAGCATGTATCGCTAGATCTATAATTAGGGAACCCGAATTATTGTTATTGGACGAACCCTTTAGCAATCTTGATGCTAATATTAAATTTTCAATCAGGGATGAAATATGTAGAATAATTAGAGAAAGTAATATTACTACAATATTAGTTACACACGACATAAAAGATGCCCTCAATATTTCTGATAAGATATTAATATTTAAAGCTGGTATTGTTCAGCAGTTTTCAAGTCCTGAAACTATGTATTGTGAACCAGCTAATTGTTATTGTGCTGAGATTTTGGGGGATATAAATAAATTTCAAATAGATGATAAAATATACTATATAAGACCTGAAAATATTAAAATAGTTGACAATTCAGCCAATTCAATGTATGTTGAAAAATGTTTTTTTCAAGGAAAAGAATACAAATTGATCGGTAAATTCAAAGAAAATATTTGGTCTATTATATCACAAAAACCTGTAAAAGTAAATTCAGAGGTTTTCTTTGATTATTCAAAGCAAGATTTAATTTTTTTTGATAAAAATTGTTCAACTTTTTTTACTTCATAATCTCTTGGAAAGTATTGAAGCCTTTTCTATACAATCACTTACCGAAATGCCATTAATATAGTTACCCATTATATGAAGGTCTTTATTTTTGTTTTCAAAATTTTTAATCTCTTTAGTTATATAATCGTGATCAAGCCCATATTGTGGTATGCCTTTTTCCCATAAAAAATCATGCTTCATAATTATTTGACCACTATAGGAAATCAATTTTCTAATATCACTTACAATCTTATCAAATAGTAAATTTTTATCTGTTTTTAATAATTTTTCTTGTCTTGTGCCACCAACCATTACTGTCATTAAATCCTTATCTATTGGCGCTACATGAGGAAATATCCTACTATTAAATATAATTCCTAAAAAACTTTTATTATCTGATGGTTTTGTTAGTACACCAAATCCACTTATATCATCTTTAATTTTTTGTTTTTCTATTCCTAAGTGTAATACATAAATTGGACAGTAATAAATTTTTTTTAAAATTTGAGAAAGTTTTTTATCAAAAATGATCTCTGATAGGGCATAGGCAGGAATAGTAGTGATTAGCTTACTGCATCGATACTTAACATCATTATTAACAGTTATTTCATATAGATTTCCAATTTTAGAAATTGATGTTACTTTGCTGTTAAACCTAATTTTATCTTTAATTTTTTGTTGTATTTTGTTGGTTAAGTCGCTGAGTCCGTTTTTAAAGTTGAATGATTTGGGTGAAATATTTGCTGATTTTTTTTTAATAAAACCTAAAATAACACTGCCATAATTTTGTTCTAACTCCCAAATTTTCTTCAAAACATGTTTTATACTCATTTTACGAGTATTTCCCGCATAAACACCGGTAAGAAAAGGCTCTATTAATATGTCATGAAACTCTTTACCAAATCTTCTCCTAAAAAAATCATAAACAGATAAACTGTTGCAGCTTTTTCTAATAAAAATTTCAAAAACAATGCGAACTTTGGCACTTAAACTTAAAATATTTGACATTATAAATTGTGTAAATGACTGAGGAATTTTGATGAGTTTCCCTTTCTTGAGTAGAAATCTTTTATTATTGTTATTATTTGGGTAAATAATATCATTTTTTATTTTAAGATCAGAAATTAAATTCTGTACGCTTTTATTATTTATAAGAATAGTGTTTGGGCCATTTTCACAAATAAAACCCTTTTTATTTTTTGTTGATATGTTTCCCCCAATATATTTACTTGACTCAAAAATCAAAAAATCTTTATCTCTGTTATTTAGATAATGACCCAATGTTAATCCAGAAATTCCAGCTCCTAAAATTATTGTCTCAACCTCATTAAAAGACCTATTGTTCATAGCCTATGTAGATAATTCTATTTTAGCCCATTTTGAGATTAATTTTGCCCAATTATCATCATCGTTTAGGCAAGGAACATAATAGTAATTTTCTCCTCCAGCTTCCAAAAACTCTTCTTTAGCTTCCATAACAATTTCTTCAAGTGTCTCCAGACAATCTGTTACGAAGGCAGGTGTTACAACCACCATATTTTTTTTCCCTTCCTTAGCTAATCTTTCTAATTCGCTATCTGTATAGGGCTTCAGCCAGGGTTCATTTGCTAATCTTGATTGGAATGAAATGCTATATTTTTCTTTCTCTAAACCTAAGTATTTAGCAACAAGTTCTGTTGTAATAGTCACTTGATGTTTATAACATGTCTTATGTGCCACTGAGCTGACTGAACAACAGTTATTTGTTTTATAGCAATGGGTATTTGTCGGATCAGAAATTTTGAGATGACTAACTGGAATTCCATGGTATGAAAACAAGATGTGATCATATTCTTTATCTTTTATTGTGTCATTAATTTTTTGGCTGAGTAATTCAATATATTTAGGATTATCATAAAAGGGTTTAATAACTTTTATTTTATTTTCTGGAAAATTGATCTTTACTTCTTCCTTTACCTTTTCAACAACTGTTTCGTATGATGACATTGCATAGTGGGGGTAAAGTGGCAAAATTATGAATTCACTAACTCCTTTATCATTTAATTCCTTTAATCCATTATATATACTTATCGAGCCGTAGCGCATTGCTAGTGCTACAGGAATCTGTAATAGGTCAGAGACTTTTTTAAATAATCTTCTGGATAAAACAATTAACGGAGAGCCTTCTTTCCACCAAATTTTTTTGTAGGCTTTTGCAGATTTTTTTGGTCTAAAATTTAAAATAATTAGTTTGACAAGAATCCATCTAAAAATATAGCTTTTGCCAATAACCCTTTTATCCATTAAAAATTCATCTAAGTATTTTTTCACGTCGCTGATTGACGTACTATCTGGTGATCCTAAGTTAATAAGTAATAATCCTTTCATTATATTGTTTTAGAATAAGTGCCTATTTTTTTATTTAACAGAGGGTCAAATTCCATAGCAATATTTCTAATAAATAATCTTGCATCATGTGAAATTGAAACAGTATCATTTTTAATCCTCATGAGATCTAAATTTAAAAAATCGTTAAACTTTTCAACTTTAAAGTCTAAAATCTCTTTTATATTTTTTACATCTGTGTTGAATCTTTGAGAGATTTCCACAAAATTAACATAATAATTACACATGATTGAATTTATTACATCTCTGATTATTTTTTCGTTTTTATTTAGCTTATAACCACGAAAAACAGCGGTATTTTTTTCATTAATTTTTTTTATATACTGGGCTGCGTTTTTGACATTTTGGCTATATGCTGAGAATAGTTGTGAAATTGATGATGCGCCAAAGCCATATACTTGACCTGTAGTTTTGGTGGTACAGTATCCTTGGAAGTTTCTGTGTAATTGATTGTTTTTTAGAGCCAAATAAAACTCATCAGTTGGTCTACAAAAATGGTCCATACCAATTGCCACATATCCTGCTTCAGTGAATTTTTTGTAGGCATTCTCATACATTTTTGCTTTTTCTTCTGCAGAAGGAAAGCCAATATTTTCTAATATTTTTTGTCTAGGGAGAATTGAAGGAACATGAGCATATGAAAATGTTACTATCCTATCTGTATTTAGTTCAATTGCTTTTTCGATTGTTTTGTTGAAATTATCAACTGTTTGCAAAGGTAACCCATAAACAAGATCAATATTAGTTCCTGTAAAACCTTCATCATGAATTCTCTTTATAACTTTATCAATAGGATGTTTTGGTCTTCTTCTATTTATAGCATCTAAAACTTTATTATCAAAATCTTGAATACCAAGAGATATTCTGTTAAAACCAAAATTTTTCAGAAGCTCAACATGTTTAAAGTCTAAGTGCGCTGGGCTACATTCAATTGCCATTTCATACTCATCACTTAAGTCAAAACACTCTTTTATTTTATCTGTAACCTTTTTAATATATTTTAGTGATATTGCATTTGGAGTGCCACCTCCCCAGTGAATTTGCGTTAATTTTCTATCATCATTGATGTATTGGGAAACAAATTCAATTTCTTTTAATAGAGCATCTATGTATCTTTCCAGAAAAGGTTTTGTAAACCCGGATTCGGTAGTACATCCACAAAAATGACAAATCTGTGGGCAAAATGGTATGTGAATATAAACAGAAATATTTTGTGGATTTTCATTGTTTGAATTTATTACTGAATTAATAAAATCTTTATCATCATAATTTTCAGAAAAATGAGTGGCTGGAGGATAAGATGTGTATCTTGGTCCTTTTTTATTATATTTTTCAAGTAATTCTTGATTTATATTCATTTTATCTATTCCAGTTATAGTTTTTTACCCACTCGACCACAAAATTTACATTTTTGACATCAATACCGGGGATAAATCCATGGCCAAGATTAAAAATCCAGTTGGTATTTTTTTTACCAAAATTACTTAAGCTCATCAGATATTTTTCAATTTCCTTTTTGTCAGAGAAAAATAATCTAGGGTCCATATTTCCTTGAATCCCAACATCACTATCAAGCAATGTTCGTGCCGTTTCAATTGGTATTTGCCAATCTACACTAGCTATATCGCATATGTCCTTATTCAGTTGTTTTAAACCTAAATTGTAATTTTTAGGAAAAAATATTGTTTTGCAATTTTTATTCATTGCCGCATTTAATATTTTTCTAGAATAAGGTAAAATAAATTCAGTGTATAGTTGCTCAGGAATAATACCGCAATAAGTTTCAAATAATTGGAAGCAGTC
>CACLCL010000013.1 GCA_902605445.1 uncultured Bacteroidota bacterium
TATGTGATTCAATTAAAAATCAAAAGGTTTTAGATAATAAAAATTTAGATTTTCAATATAGTGTTAATGTTGATGATTATATAAAAGAAAATATTACAATTAACAATTCAAATAGTGTAAATTTACAAAGTATTGATTCAATTCTGAAATTCAAGGAGGCAACTGACTATAGTATAATTAAACTTTATACTAATATGCTTTCTGAATTAGATGTTGATTATGAAATCGTACTGAGTTCAAATAAATATTATCAAAACTTTGACCGATATTTTTTTAGTCAAAATCAACTAAGAATATTCTTAATTTTCTTACCTAAATTAAATAAATATATAGTTCCAGAAGGAAAACAACATACCGTTTCAGAAGCTCCTACATATCTTTTAGGAAATGATGCAATTTTTATTGACCAAAATTTAAACTTTTACTTTAGTCAAATAATTCTCAGTAACAGTGATTTTAGTAGCATTAATAAAATTATTGATATAAAAATAAATAGTAGATCTAGATCTACTAAAATCAAAGAAACTAGAGAATACTATGGTTATTGGTCAAAAATAAATAGAGAATACATAAACATAGTAGGCAGTGAAAATGACGAATTAATAAAAGAGATATTAACCATTACAGGATTAAAAAATAAGAAAATAATTAATTATAAAGCCAATAATTTTGAGCTCAGGAAATTTAATGATAACATTCCTTTAAAAATAATTTCAGAGCTTGAAACTGATGAATTAATTACAAAAAATGAAGACAATTCATTGAATTTTAAAATAGGAAAAGTAATTGGAGTTCAAAGTGATTTGTTTGATGAAAAAACTAGACAAAACCCCATTGAAATAGAATTTCCCAACTCCTACACCTACTCAATTAATATAAAAATACCAAAAGGTTATAAAATTCATGATGAGTATAAATTAAATTATGAAAAGAAGTATATAGGTGATGACGGTAGTATAACTGCCCTATTTAAATCCAGTTCAATTAGGAATAAAAACATTTTAGAAATTAAAATATCTGAGTATTATAATAAATTAACCTACAATAAATTAAGATATAATGAATTTAGAGATGTTATAAACTCAGCAGCTAGTTTCTATGAAACATCAATCAATTTAATTAAGAATTAAATTTTTCCTAATAATTTTATTCTCCAGTTTTTCCAGCCGTATTTTTTAGAAAAGATGTAAAATAAGATCGGATATAAAAAAATAATTGGTATTAATAAATCGGAAACTGCTAGTGATTCATTATTTGTAACGTCTTTTAAAATCGAATGGGTCTGCAAAGCTGACCAATCTGATGTAACCAACAAGGCAGTAAAAAAATTATTAGCAACATGCCATCCAATTGCAAGTTCCAATCCCTCATCCATAAGGGTAATTATTCCAGCAAATAATCCTGAACCTACGTAAAATATATAAACAGAATTACCAAATTCTGTAATTTCGGGATTAAACGAGTGTAATAAACCAAATATTGCTGACGTGAAAATTAACGGAAACCATCGATTTCCGGTAATTAATCCAATTCTTTGCATCATATATCCACGTAATAAATATTCTTCAGCTGAGGATTGAATTGGAATTAAAATTATTGCTATTAATACCAAAACTATAAAAGGACCAGCTTTAAAATTTATTTCATAATTTTCAGGGTATAGTATATATCCCATTAACAGCATAGAAGAAACAATAAAACCCCACAATAAAAAAGAATAAGTAATTCTTGAAAAGTCGATTTTTTTTCTAGATGTTGTGAGGGTATTAAATGTATTATGATGAATAAATTTATTAGAGAAAACAATGCCAAGCATCATACCAACGAAACTCAACAGCATCAAAAATAGATTAAGATTAGGTTCCAAAATTGACAGTTGATCAGAAATATTCATCGAATTCAACTTAGCTTCTACAGAGTTAAGACTACTTAAAAAGGATTCATTATCTGAGATATTTAAAGAAAATTCTTTAAATAGTTTGTAAAGAATAGCTATCGCATGAGGAATTGAAAAAATTAATGTCAAAAGAAAAGTTATAAGTAATCCAACAATGAGTTTTAATATCTCATCTACCAAATTAAAATTTTCATTTTTAGCCTGTATTATATACATTAAAATCTATTTTTTATTCAATGAAAGTGTTGTTAATTTTCCAATAGAAATAAGATTATTTTGCTTATCCTTCACTTCAACTTCCCATATCTGCATTGTTCTGCCCATATGTATACTTCTTGCAGTAGCAAAAACATAACCACTACTAATACTTTTAACATGATTAGTTGTAATTTCAATACCTCTTATACTTACATTTTTATTCCCTATAAAATATCTAGATGCAAAGCTTCCCACAGTTTCAACAAGAGCAGCAGTAGCGCCACCGTGCAAAATCCCGTCTGGTTGATGAACTTTCTTATTAACTGGCATTTTACAAGTAATGTAGTCCTCACCAATATCAATAAATTCAATTGAAAGTGTCTCCATTAATGTGTTGGATGACCTAGAATTAATATCCTTTAAAATATTGAAATTTGTTTTCATCGAAAAATAAAACTCAAATTTAAAAAAAAAGAGGTGCAAAAATTACACCTCTTTTTAATAAAATTAATTTAATTCTATTCTTTTACCTCTTCAAAATCAACATCCTCAACATTTTCAGCATTTTCATCATTATCCTTTTTACCTGAATTTGACGAGCCCTCTTTACCATTGGCCTGTTGGTTTTGTTGAGCCTTATACATCTCTTCACTTGCTGACTTCCAAGCTTCATTCATTTTTTCAAGAGCAGGCTCAATTTTAGAAATATCTTTAGTATCATAAGCTTTTTTAAGCTCAGACAAAGCATCTTCAATTGGCTTCTTTTTATCATCAGAAAGTTTATCTCCAAATTCCTTTAGCTGTTTCTCTGTTTGAAAAATCATAGAATCTGCATTATTTAGTTTGTCAACAGTGTCTTTTGCTTTTGCATCAGCTTCAGCATTTGCTTCAGCGTCCTTTTTCATTTTCTCAATTTCTTGTTCCGTTAGACCAGATGATGCTTCAATTCTAATATTTTGCTCTTTACCAGTAGCCTTGTCCTTTGCTGTAACATTTAAAATCCCATTTGCATCGATATCAAAAGTAACCTCAATTTGAGGAACTCCCCTTGGAGCAGGTGGAATATCAGCCAACTGAAATCTACCAATTTCTTTATTATCTGGATACATAGGTCTTTCACCTTGAGCAATTCTAATATCTACGGCAGGCTGATTATCAACTGCAGTTGAGAAGACTTGAGATTTTTTTGTAGGAATTGTAGTATTCGCCTCGATTAATTTCGTCATTACATTTCCCATAGTCTCGATTCCCAATGAAAGTGGAGTTACATCTAATAAAAGAACATCTTTTACATCACCTGAAAACACACCTCCTTGTATTGCAGCACCAACGGCAACAACTTCATCAGGATTTACACCTCTATTTGGTTTTTTACCAAAGAATTTTTCTACTGCATCTTGTACAGCAGGGATTCTAGTGGATCCACCTACTAAAATAATTTCATCAATTTCATTTTTTGCAAGACCTGCTGCTTTTAAAGCTTTTTTACATGGCTCAATTGTCCTTTTTACCAAATCATCAATTAGTTGATCAAATTTTGATTTGGTTAAAGTTCTTACCAAGTGCTTTGGCCCACTGTCAGTCGCAGTAATATATGGTAAGTTAATTTCGGTTTGGGAAGATGATGATAATTCTATTTTGGCTTTTTCAGCAGCTTCCTTTAGCCTTTGCAGAGACATTGGGTCCTTTCTTAGATCTAAATTTTCGTCTTTTTTAAATTCTTCAGCTAACCAATCGATTATTTTTTCATCAACATCATCACCCCCTAAATGAGTATCACCATCTGTAGATAATACTTCAAATACACCGTCTCCTAATTCTAGTATTGAAACATCATGTGTTCCTCCACCAAAGTCAAAGACAACAATTTTTTGATCTTTACCTTTTTTATCTAAACCATATGCTAAAGCGGCCGAGGTTGGTTCGTTAATAATCCTTTTTACTTTCAGTCCTGCAATTTCACCAGCTTCTTTAGTAGCTTGCCTTTGTGAATCATTAAAATAGGCTGGTACGGTAATAACCGCTTCATTAACAGACGAGCCTAAATAATCCTCAGCTGTCTTTTTCATTTTTTGAAGTATCATAGCTGAAAGTTCCTGGGGTGTATACAATCTTCCATCAATATCAACTCTTGGAGTATCATTGTCACCTTTGACCACTTTATATGGTACTCTATCTGTTTCCTTTTTTAAATCAGAAAATTTATTTCCCATAAATCTTTTAACAGAGTAAACTGTTTTAGTGGGGTTCGTAACAGCTTGTCTTTTGGCAGGATCTCCAACCTTGATTTCTCCACCGTCAACAAATGCAATAACAGATGGAGTTGTTCTTTTACCTTCAGCGTTTGGTATTACAACTGGCTCATTTCCTTCCATCACAGAAACACATGAATTTGTTGTTCCCAAGTCAATTCCAATAATCTTACTCATAATTTTTTATTTTAAAATTCAAATAACCTAGGTCAATCATTATGCCAATTGCTATTTATACAGAATTTGTCAGTTTTTTATATTTTTTACTGTCATTTTGTCAATAATAAGTCTTTTTTACAGAGAAAATAAGTTTAATATTAATAATTAATAAATTTTATCAATAATTTATATTTATTACATTTACAAACATTTTTGTTATTTCAATGGTAAAAAAAATCTATAAGAGAATTACGGTGAAATCTCTACAGGAAATGAAAGAGAATGACGAAAAGATATCAATGCTCACGTCATATGATTTCACCACTGCAGGTATTGTTGATAAATCCGGTATTGATATTATTTTAGTAGGAGATTCTGCTAGTAATGTTATGGCAGGTCATGAAACAACATTACCTATAACACTTGATGAAATGATTTATCATGCATCATCAGTCATAAGGGCTGTCAAAAGAGCTCTGGTAGTAGTTGATTTACCTTTCGGAACTTATCAAAGTGATTCTCAAGCAGCTTTAGAGTCTGCCATTAGAATAATGAAAGAAAGCGGTTCACATGCTGTAAAACTGGAGGGTGGGAAAGAAATTAAGGACTCAATTAAAAGAATAATTAAGGCTGGTATACCTGTAATGGGTCATTTAGGTTTAACCCCACAATCTATTTATAAATTTGGCACCTATACTGTTAGAGCTAAAGAAAAAAAAGAAGCCGAACAACTGGTTAAAGATGCCATTCTACTTGAAAAAACTGGATGTTTCGCTATTGTCCTAGAGAAAGTACCAAGTAAATTAGCTAAAAAAATTGCCAAAGAAATCAAAATACCGATTATTGGAATTGGGGCTGGAAGTGGAGTTGACGGTCAAGTTCTTGTTCTTCACGACATGCTTGGTATGACCAAAGAATTTAACCCAAGATTCCTCAGAAGATATATGAATTTACATGATGATATGATTACTGCTATTTCAAGTTTTTCAAAGGACATTAAAACAGGTAATTTTCCAAATGAGAAAGAGCAATATTAGGGTTAAAAAAAAAGGATCTAATATTGAAGTCTTATATGAAGATAATCATATCATCGCGATAAATAAAAAAAGTGGAGACTTGGTTCAAGGTGATAAAAGTAGGGATACCCCACTGCCTGAAATTGTAAAACTATTTTTAAAAAATAAATATTCTAAACCTGGAAATGTATTTCTTGGCGTGATCCACAGGCTTGATAGACCAACTTCGGGTGTTGTTTTATTTGCCAAAACTACGAAAGCATTGAAAAGATTTAATAAAATTTTTAAAGAAGGAAAAATTGAAAAAACTTATTACGCAATAACCAAAAATAAACCTCCCAAGCAAAGTGATACTTTAGTGCACTGGCTGAAGAAAAATGAAAAAATAAATAAATCCACCCATTTTATAAATAAACATAAGGAATCAAAAAAAGCAATACTTCACTATAAAATTTTAAAAAAACTCATTAATTATTATTTGTTGGAAATAAAAATTGAAACAGGAAGACATCATCAAATAAGGTGTCAGCTTAGCGCAATTGGTTGTCCAATAAAAGGTGATTTGAAATATGGATCCAAAAGAAGTAACAAAGACGGAGGTATAGATTTACATGCAAAAAAAATTATATTTGAACATCCTATTTCAAAAAAAAATATTGAAATAAACGCTCCTGTGAAAAATAATTCTGTTTGGAAAACGATAAAATGAAACAAATGAATATTGAAGAAACCTACAAAAAACAAAGTGATTACATTAATTCATTTAATAGGCTATCTACCGATGAAAGAATTTATTATTTAAAAAAATTAAAAAAAGAAATAATCAATGAAGAGAAAAATATATATAGTGCCTTGTACTCTGATCTAAAAAAGCCAAAATTTGAAACCTACACAGCTGAAATTGGTGTCTTACTCAACGAAATTGATTTATTTATAAAAAATTTAAGATCTTGGTCTCAGCCCAAAAGAGTTTCTTCTTCCCTATTGAATTTTCCATCCAAAGATTATATAATTTATGAACCATTTGGAATGGTATTAATCATATCCCCATGGAATTACCCATTTCAACTTGCTCTTCTTCCAGCAATGTCAGCTTTTTCAGCTGGAAATAACGTAGTTTTAAAGCCAAGTGAACATACACCTAACACCTCTGCACTATTAAAAAAAATTGTAAATAATATATTCCCAATTGAATTAATGAATGTAATTGAAGGTGATGCAAAAACTGCTAAAAAGTTGTTAGATAAAAAATGGAATTATATCTTCTTCACAGGAAGCGTAAAAATAGGTCGTATAGTTGCTATGACCGCTGCTAAGAATCTTACACCATTTACATTAGAACTAGGGGGCAAATCTCCAGCTATCATTGATGTAAATACTGATATAAAAGTTACTTGTAAAAGAATTGTATGGGGAAAACTATTGAATTCAGGACAAACTTGTGTGGCACCAGACTATTTAATAGTTCATAAATCAATTAAAGATTTACTAATTACTGAAATAATTAAGACGATTGAAAAAATGTATGGTCCAACTAAAAATAAGTCTGATGATCTGACATCGATAGTCAATACAAATAATTTTAACAGATTAAAAAAAATAATCGAAAATAATAAGGTTTTATACGGAGGTAAATTGGACCAAAAAAACCTATATATATCACCCACATTGATAGAAACTCCAGATGTCAAAAGCAGCATTATGAAAGAAGAGATTTTTGGGCCAATACTACCTATTTTAACCTACGTGAAATTAGATGATATTGACTTTATTGTTAAGCAAAATCCAAATCCACTTGCATTATATGTATTTTCAAAAAATAAAAAATTTAGTGATATGATCATGAATAGATATAAGTTTGGAGGAGGGATTATAAATGATACAATTGTACATCTTGTAAATCCAAATCTTCCATTTGGAGGAATCGGTAATAGTGGAATTGGCTCTTATAGAGGGAAAAGTAGTTTTGAACTATTCTCACACAAAAAATCTGTTGTAAAAAGGGGTATGTGGTATGAAAATGAAGTTAGGTATGCTCCTTACAAGAACAAATTAAATTTTGTTAAAAAACTCTTGAGATTTCTAAAATAAGTCAGATTTTTAATCTGTTCTAAAGTATTTGATATTTATATAATCTTTTGATTTATCATCAACACAAAATCTTTGATCTAAACGCATGCCTAAAACCCAAATTATTTTATCGTTTCCGTTTACTAATATTTTGTAATAAGATTTATCTTGGTGATTGATATTATTATCTTTCAAAAACTTGCCAACCTTTTTTTTACCACCCATTCCAAGGGGATAAAAAATATCTCCGTTACGGAAACTTCTTAGCTTTAAAGGGAATATTAATTTGTTTCTATCAACTGTAACAATATTGGGATCTGAATAATTAATGATATTGGCCTTACTAAAAGTCAACTCACCATTTTTAAATGTTACATTTGATTTTATACTGTCAATTGAAATATTTTCATTCACTTTAATTTTCTTCGGTCTTAACACTAGTGTGTCCTTTCTTTTAAAAAAGGTGTGAGTATCACTTATTATTTTTTTTCCCGACTCACCATTTGAAAGATTTAATATTTTGTCCCAATCTACAAAACCATAATCTCTTAAAAAATAATACAAAAAAACCTTTTTGTTAAGCATGTTTAAGTCAGATATTTTTAAAATAATTTCAGAGTTGATATTATTTTTTTTTAGAAAATTTTTTTTATACTCATCAATCTTTTCGTGTAAAATTAAATTTGACAATTTTAAGTATGAAAGAGTTTTTTTAAAATTATTAAAAAAATCGCCTTCCAATTTTTCAAGTTCAGGAATAATTTTATTTCTAAATTGATTCCTTAAATATGAGTTAGAGGAATTGGAAGAATCTTCTCTCCACTTCAAGTTATTTTCAGTTGCATATTCCATAATATCTTTTTTCTCAAAATCAATTAGTGGTCTTTTAATTTTTTTATTTATTGAAGGAATTCCAACCAGACCGTCTAGTCCAGATCCCCTTGAGATATTAATCAAAAAAGTTTCCAAGGAGTCATTAATGTGATGTGCAGTTAATATATGCTTTATATCTTCTGACTTTGAAATCTCATCAAAAAACCCATATCTTAAATCCCTGGCAATCATTTGAATAGATTTTTTTGAATGTTTTTTAATTTTTGCAGTATCAAATGTTTTTGAGAAAAATTTAATAGAATTTTTTTTACATAACGTTTTGACAAATTTTTCATCTAAATCACTTTCATCAGCCCTAAGATTATAGTTGCAATGAGCAACCACAAAATTTTTATTTATAGATAACATTAAATGAAAAAGTACAACACTGTCAATACCACCAGAGCAACAAACTATACTTTTTTCTTTAAAAAGAAATGGTAGATTATCTTTGATGTAGGATTCAAATTTGGGTTGCATTTTAATTATTTAATTGGAAAAATAGAATACAGTTTCTTGAGGTTATATGTGTATCGCTCTGTTCTCTGTTGCAGCTAAAGCAGCCTCTTTAATTGCTTCCGAAAAAGTTGGGTGAGCGTGGGATATTCTGGCAATATCTTCAGCTGACGCCCTGTATTCCATTGCAACCACAGCTTCTGAAATTAAATCCGCACATCTTGCCCCAATCATATGTATTCCTAGGATTTCATCTGAATCAAAATCAGCTAATATTTTGACAAAACCATCAAGGTCATTACTTGCTCTACTTCTTCCTAAAGCTCTCATGGGAAATTGCCCAACTTTGTATTTACAACCTTTTTCCTTAAGGGCTTCTTCAGTTTGACCAACTGAAGCAACTTCAGGCCATGTATAAACTACACCAGGTATTAAATTGTGGTTAATGTGTGGTTTCTGACCGTTTATATGTTCAGCTACAAAAACACCTTCCTCCTCTGCTTTATGTGCGAGCATCATGCCCTTTACTACATCACCTATGGCATAAATATTAGGAATACTTGTTTGTAAATTTTCATTTACTTCAACTCTCCCTTGTCTATCTGTTTGGATTCCGATATTTTCAAGTCCCAAACCATCAGTATATGCACTTCGACCAATTGAGATTAAACAATAGTCACCCTCAAAGTTTAAACTCTCACCGGATTTATTTTCTGCTGAAACAATTACAGAATTTCCTTCTCTTTGGATAGAGGTAACTTTGTGAGATGTATTAATATTAACACCAGTTTTTTTAAAAACTTTAGCTAGTTCTCTAGAAAGACTAGAATCCATATTTGGAATTATTCTTTCTTGAAATTCAATAACCGTAACTTTAGATCCCAATCTGTTATATACTTGACCTAATTCAAGTCCAATTACTCCACCTCCAACTACTATTAGATGTTTGGGTACTTCTTTTAATTTGAGAGCTTCAGTGGATGAAATAATTCTTTCACCATCAAATTGTGCAAAAGGTAATTTAGAAGGTTTACTACCAGTTGCAATAATAATATTTTCTGCTTTTAATTTTTCAGTTTTGGTTTCCGTTTTTACAGAGACTGTTGTAGCATCATCAAATGAGCCAAAACCATGAAAAACCTCAACTTTGTTCTTACTCATCAAGAATTCTAGTCCTTTCGTAGTTTGATTTACAACAGTTGATTTTCTTTGCATCATTTTGTCTAAATCTAATTTTACAGTTCCATCAACTGTGATTCCATGATCGTTAAAGTTGTGAAGTAGATTCTCATAATGATGAGATGAATCTAATAAAGATTTACTTGGAATACAGCCAACATTTAAACATGTACCACCCATGGTTGAATATTTCTCAACCAAGGCTGTTTTCATTCCAAGCTGAGCTGCTCTAATTGCTGAAACATATCCGCCGGGACCTGAACCAATTACTACCAAATCGAATTTATTCATCTGTAAATGTTTATCAATCAAAAATACAAATATTATGTAGTAAATATATGTTTTAAAGCGCTAAAATTTATTTTGATTGAATAGTTTTTTTATTTTTATGTAATTCATGGAAATATCAAATAAAAAATTAGATTTATTTCAATCCCTAATACCATTATTTTTATTAATATCTCTCTTATTTTATAACATATATTTTTATGAAAATAATGATTGGCTTGGCGATTATACATATCATTTTATTTTGCTTATTTCGTCTTTAGTTGCATTTTTTTTAGGTTTAAAAAATCAGATTAAAATGAAAGATATTTTTATCAAAATTTTTGAAAATATTAAAAGTATTTCAACTGCAATAATAATATTACTACTTGTTGGTGCACTTGCTGGTACATGGAAAGTTTCAGGTGTAATACCTTCAATGGTTTATTATGGATTAAATATTATGAATCCAAAAGTATTTCTTCCTTTAACTTTGATTGTTTCAACACTCGTTTCATTGACAACAGGAAGTTCTTACACCACCTCTGCAACAATTGGGATAGCTCTTGTAGCTGTGGGTATTGCATTTAATATTCCTGCAGAAATTACTGCAGGTGCCGTGATTTCAGGTGCGTATTTTGGAGATAAAATGTCTCCTCTTAGTGATACAACAAATTTAGCTCCAGCAATGGCGGGCACTGATCTATATTCACATATCAGATATATGATGTATACAACAATACCAACCTACATAATTACATTTATTTTCTTTAATATAATCAGCGTAAATATTGATATTGTCAATTACTCTAACATGAATGAAATTAATAATCTTTCTAAAACAATTAATGAAGATTTTTTTATATCCCCAATTTTATTTGTAGTCCCAACAATTGTAATATTTCTTGCAATTTTGAAAATTAAACCAATTTTCGCTCTAGGCTCAGGAATTATAGCTGCAATTATATTTTCAATATATTTTCAACCTGAAATTTTAAAATCAATTGATTCATCAAACTTAAATGCTATTTTAAAGTCAGTTTTTTTGGATACAGAAATACCAACAACAGATGACAAGATTGTAAGATTATACAACTCAGGTGGCATTAATGGAATGCTCTGGACAATTTTTCTTACAATTGCTGCAATGGTTTATGGGGGTTCAATGGAAGCTATTGGTGCTCTCAAAAAAATTACAAATTTTCTTATCTCAAAAACAAAAACGAATTTTGGATTATTTTTAAGCACAGCTGCAAGCTGTCTAGGAATAAATATTATTGCATCAGATCAATATTTATCAATAGTTATTCCGGGCAACATGTTTAAAGATTCATATAAAAATAAAAATCTTGACGCCGTAAATTTAAGTAGGACACTTGAAGATACAGGAACAGTTACATCGGCGCTTATTCCATGGAACACATGTGGTGCTTATCACAATGGAGTTTTAGGTGTTTCAGTTACTGATTATTTTATTTATGCGATTTTTAATTGGTTAAGTCCAATCACTACATTGATATATGCGGCTTTTTTCATTAAAATTAAGATGTTAATTAAAAATAAAAGTTAAGTAAAAATTGATTTCTTGATTAAATGATTATTAAATTGCAATAAATAATTTTTGATGAAAAATATTTTTTCATTTAACAAAAAGAAAAAAAAGAGTGAAATTTCTAGCTCAAAAAGACTCTTCATAGGAAGTACTTTAATAATTATCTCTCTGTTTTTATTTATTTCTATATTTTCTTATTTCTTTAATGGATATATTGACCAAAGTAGCATCAATTATCTTTTTAATGATGAAATAAAGTCTGCTAATTATTTCGGTAAACTTGGTGCATATATTAGTCACTATTTGGTTTATATGGGCTTTGGAATTGCTTCGTTAATATTACCAATTTTGATTTTTATTAGTTCGTTACATATAATGTTATCTGTAAAAAATAAAAACCTTTACAAAAGATGGTTATGGGGTTTATACCTCATATTCTTTTTCTCGATATTTTTTGGAACAGTCAAGCATGAAAGTATTTATTCAGGTGTAATTGGATTTGAGATAACAGAATTTTTAAAAGTATACATAAAAAATATTGGTATAATATTTATTTTGATTTTCATGTTCATATTATACATTACAATAAGACTTGATTTTGGAATTAATAATATTATTTCAGTTTATGAGAAGTTAAAAAGCTTATTAACATTTGAGAAAAATATAACCCCCAATGAATTTGAGGAAAATGTAAATCATGAAAATGACAATGAAAATTCTGAAACCTTAAACGAATCTAGTAATAATATAGATCTCACAAAATCCGAAAAAAAAGATGAAGTAAATTTAATATCTGATAAAGATATAAGTGAATTAGAAATACAGGTTGAGAAAGTAGTTGAAGAGAAATCTACAAATAATAATCTTGCAAATAATCTGGTTGACGATTTTGGAGAATTCGACCCAAAGCTAGATCTATCAAAATTTAAATTTCCAGATTTAAATCTACTTAAACAGTATAATTCAGGTCAAATAACAATTGATAAACAGGAATTAGAGGATAATAAAAATAAAATTGTTGAAACATTAAATAATTATAATATTTCAATTTCAAATATCAAGGCAACAATTGGACCAACAGTTACTCTTTACGAAATTGTCCCAGACGCGGGAATAAGAATTTCAAAAATTAAGAACTTAGAGGATGATATCGCGCTATCACTATCAGCACTCGGAATAAGAATAATTGCACCTATTCCTGGTAAAGGTACAATTGGAATTGAAGTTCCAAATAAAAATCCAACCATTGTTTCCATGTACTCTGTAATAGCAGCAGATAAGTTTCAAAAATCATCAATGGAACTTCCAATTGCTATAGGGAAAACAATCAATAATGAAACACTTGTATTTGATTTAGCAAAAATGCCACACCTACTAATGGCTGGTGCTACAGGTCAGGGTAAATCAGTTGGTCTAAATGCAGTTCTAACATCACTTCTTTACAAGAAGCATCCTGCAGAAGTTAAATTTGTTTTGGTAGATCCCAAAAAAGTTGAACTTACCTTATATAATAAAATTGAAAGGCATTACTTAGCAAAATTGCCAGACTCAGAAGAGGCTATTATAACCGATAATACAAAGGTTATCAATACATTAAATTCTCTATGTGATGAAATGGATAAGAGGTATGAGATGTTAAAGAATGCATCATGCAGAAATATTGTGGAGTATAACAATAAATTCAAACAAAGAAAATTAAATCCTAATGACGGACATAGTTTTCTTCCTTACATAATTTTGGTTGTTGACGAGTTTGCAGATTTAATAATGACTGCGGGAAAGCAAGTAGAAACACCGATTGCTAGACTAGCACAACTTGCTAGAGCTATAGGAATTCATTTAATTATTGCAACTCAGAGGCCATCAGTTAATGTCATTACTGGAGTAATAAAAGCTAATTTTCCAGCTAGGATTGCATTTAGAGTTACATCAAAGATTGATTCTAGAACAATACTAGATAGTTCTGGTGCAGATCAATTAATCGGTAGAGGTGATATGTTGTTTACTCAAGGGAATGATTTAGTTAGAATACAGTGCGCATTTGTAGACTCGCCTGAAATTGAGAAAATAACTGAGTTTATAGGATCGCAAAAGGCCTACCCGACAGCATATAACCTACCTGAATATGTTAGTGATGATGGTGGCACAAATATTGATATTTCTAAGGAAGATAGAGATTCTTTGTTTAAAGATGCTGCAGAACTTATAGTAATTGCCCAGCAAGGTTCAGCTTCGCTGTTACAAAGGAAACTTAAATTAGGATACAATAGAGCGGGAAGATTAATTGATCAATTGGAAGCTGCAGGAATTGTTGGTCCTTTTGAAGGAAGTAAGGCTAGAAAAGTATTAATATCTAACTTAGATGAATTAAATAAAATTTTAGAATTATGAAAAAATTTAACATAATAATTTTAATGATATTTTGCTTCAATATTAATTTCTCTCAACAGAGTACAGAAGCGAAACAACTACTAAACAAAGTTTCGGAAAATATCAAGAGTTATAAAAATGTATTTATAAACTATGTCTACAGCCTAAATAATGAAGAACTAGATATAGATGAGGAAAATTCCGGAAGTTTTGTCAAAGAAAAAGAAAAATGGAAATTAGAGTTTGTTGGAATTACAAGAATATTTGATGGAGAGAAACTATATACGATTAGTCCTGATGATGAAGAAGTAACTATATCATCTGAAAACCCAGAGGAGGAATCAACTATTACCCCTAATCAATTGCTTTATTTTTATGAAGATGGCTATACAATGGAGCTTGACAGAGTTGAATATTTAAAGAATAAATCCAGAACAAGATCTAAATACAGAAAAAAAATTCAGTATGTTAAGTTAGTACCAAAAGATTCTGATTCTCCGTACAAGTATGTTCATTTAGGGATAGACACTGAGTTTAATCAAATATATAGAGTTTTTTACACTGGCAAGGATGATCTTGTCACTACAATTACTATTGTAGATTTTGAATTTAATGTCAAATTAGATGATAATATATTTATTTTCAATGAAAATGATTATGAAGACTACTACTTGAATATTATAGACTAGTTCATTTGAAAATTCTTGACAAATACATATTAAAATCTTACGTCAAAACCTTATCAGGAACTTTTTGTGTATTGATGCTAATTTTTTTACTCCAATCCGTTTGGCTTTATATTTCTGAACTAGCTGGAAAAGACTTAGAGTTAGATATAATTTTAAAGTTCCTATTAAATGTATCTCCAAGACTTGTAATTTTAGTTTTACCACTTACCATACTTCTCACGAGTATTATGGTTTTTGGAAACCTTTCTGAAAATTATGAATTTGCTGCAATTAAGGCTAGTGGGATTTCATTACAAAGAATGATGAAAAGTTTAATTTTTTTTAATATTATTCTTGCCTTTGTAATATTTTATTTTTCAAATAATGTAGCTCCAGCTGCAGAAATTAATTTTCATAATTTGAGAAAAAATATTTCAAAAATTAAGCCCTCAATGGCCATTGCTGAAGGTCAATTTAGTCAAATTGGAAACTACAACATAAAAACAAAAAGAAAGTTCGGTTATGAGGGTAAAAAACTTAACGATGTAATCATTCATCAAAAAAAAAGTAAACCTGGAAATTACACTGTAATTAAAGCTGAATCGGGTGAAGTGATTAGCGATGAAAATTCTGATATTTTACAGCTAAAATTGTACAATGGAAATTATTATGATGAAATCATTAGTAAAGATTATAACAAAAAGCTTAAAAAACCTTTTTTAAAAAGCTTCTTTGATGAATACTTAATCAATATTGATTTAGCATCATTGAACAATGTAGATTTTAACTCAAAGGAAAATGTTAATAAACATTCAATGATGAAAATTAATGACTTAATTCCCGCTATTGATTCTTTAAATGAAAAGAAGGCAGGGGATTTAATATCCATTAGCTCAAAAATGTACAACAGATCAAATTTTAAAACAATTTCTTATAACCTAAATCCAAAGAATGAAATTAATTATGAGAATGAAAACTTTTTAAATCTTTTCCAACCAAAAAAACAAAAACAATTATATGACTTAGCTATAAGCTCTGTTAAAAGCTCTATTAGCATAATAAAGTCTAATAAAACAATTCAGTTTCACAGAGAAAAAAATCTTAATAAACATATCATGGCTCTACATGATAAGTTTTCTCTTGGATTTGCATGTTTAATTCTGTTTTTTATTGGGGCACCACTTGGAGCTATCATAAAAAAGGGTGGGTATGGATTACCAGTTATAATTGCAATATTATTTTTTCTCACTTACCATTTTCTTGGAATTTTTTCCAAAAATTTAGCTGAGGATAGTAGTATAAATCCATTTTTTGCAAGTTGGCTATCAACGATTGTTATGTTGCCAATTGGAATATACTTATGCTACATTGCTGCATACGATAAAGCTTTTTTACCAAATCCTATTAATTTCATAAAAAATATAATTAAAAGATAATCTATTGAGCATCATAAAGTTAAATACAATTAAATCAGCAATTAACGACATTAAAAATGGAAAGGTTATTATTGTTGTAGATGATAAAAATCGTGAAAATGAAGGTGATTTTTTAGCTGCTGCAGAGCTTATTACACCCTCAATTATAAACTTTATGGCTACCCACGGTAGAGGTCTAATATGTGCTCCAATTACTGAAAATATAGCCAAAAAACTAAAGCTTAACTTGATGGTTGGGACAAATACCGATCCACAAGATACTGCATTTACTGTCTCGGTTGATTTGAGTGGGAATGGGGTAACAACAGGGATTTCTGCCACAGATAGAGCAAAGACTATTAAAGCTTTGATCGATAGTAAAACAACACCTGAAGATTTTTCAAAACCTGGCCACGTATTTCCACTTGTTGCTAAAAATGGTGGTGTATTGCGGAGAACTGGACATACTGAAGCGGCAATAGACCTTCCCAGACTTGCAGGATTAGAGCCAGCTGGGGTAATTGTAGAAATAATGAATGAGGATGGATCAATGGCTAGGCTTAAGGATTTAGTTAAAGTTGCTGATAAATTCAAGTTAAAAATTATTTCAATTGAAGATTTGGTTTCATACAGAATGAAACATGACTCCCTGATTGAAAGAGAGGAAGAATTTGAATTAAAAACTCGTTTTGGAAAATTTAAATTGACTGCTTACAGACAAACAACAAACAATAATATTCACATTGCTTTAACAAAAGGTAAATGGAAAAAAGGTGATGCAGTTTTAACTAGAATTAATTCCAAATCAATAAATAACGATATTCTTGTCAATTTGACATCAAATACGGAAAGCTCATTAAATAAAATGTTTGATATTCTTAATAAAAATGAATCTGGCTGTATCATTTTCATAAGTGCAGAGGAAAAGTCCATTGACACACTAAAAAGATTAAAAATTTTAAAAACTCAACAATTAAAGGACAAATCTGTAAAATCGCCTGTAATTGAAATGGACGAAAAAGATTTTGGAATAGGTGCACAAATTTTGCACGATTTAAATATTACAAATCTTCACTTGATTACAAACACTAAAAAAACAAAAAGAGTTGGTATGATAGGATACGGTCTAACAATTTCAAAATATATTAGCTTTTAATTTAAACATTATTAAATTTTTTTTTGAAGCAAAAAAAAACAAACATATATTTGCATGCCTTATTGGAGGAATGGCAGAGTGGTCGAATGCGGCAGTCTTGAAAACTGTTGAGGGTCACACCTCCGGGGGTTCGAATCCCTCTTCCTCCGCAAATACAATAACCCATTTTAAATGGGTTATTTTTTTTAAGTTTACCCAAAATCTAATTTGCGAAAAAATTGGAAATTAAAGACTATACACTAAAAAATATAAATAATATTTCCGTCAAATTTTTGAATTTTGGAGGGATCATAACAGAGATTAATATCCCAGATAAAAATTCAAATTTTGAGAATATAGTTCTTAACTACCCAGAAAAAAAAGATTACTTTTATGACAAGTTCTATATGGGTGCATTAATAGGGAGATATGCAAATAGGATAGCTAATGGCACCTTAGTTTTAAATAAAGAGACATATCATCTGGAGAATAATGAAAATGGAAATCACCTTCATGGTGGTACAATTTCATTTCATAATAAAATTTGGTCTGTTGAGAAAAATAACTCAACAAATAATTCAGTTTTTTTAAGTTATTACAGTAAACATCTTGAAAATGGATATCCTGGAAACGTAAATGTGAAGGTTACATATACGTTAACTGATGATAATTATTTTCATATTGAAATACATGCAAAATCTGACATGGATACTGTTTTTAATCCAACCAGTCATTCATATTTTAATTTAAATCCAAAGATAAAATCAATCTTAAATCATAATTTAAAATTAGATGCGAACAAATATGTTGAAATAAATGATAATTTTTTACCCACCGGTAAATTGATAGCTGTTAACTCTACAGAATTTGATTTTTTAAACGGAAAAAAAATTAAACAAAACTTTATTAGCTTAAATAGACAAATACAAATTGCCAAAGGATTTGATCATTGTTTTATTCTGAATAAAGAAAATTCTAATTCAAATGTGGAGTTGTCAGAAATTAATTCAGGAAGAAAGATAAAAATTTATACAGACCAACCGGGAATTCAGGTTTATACGGGTAATCATTTAAGTGGTAAATTTGAAAGAAATCAGGGTATCTGCCTAGAGACACAACACTTTCCAGATTCACCAAATAATCCAGATTTCCCGTCTACATTATTAAGAGCTAACGAGGAATATTACACAAAAACTTCTTATAAATTTGGATTAGTAAATTTTAACTAAATTACTCTTATGAAAAAATTGATTTTTATTTTATTTTTTGTTCCATTCAATTTTTCTGCACAGGATGTTCAAAATAGAATCCTTCTGATTAAAGAAATGTACAAGGAAACAAATAGACTAATGGATAGAGGAAATACTATTTGTAAAAAAATTAAAATTGAAAAATTTAACGATTACGACGATATATATGCAGAATATTGTGACTTAGATAATGGATATTCAAAAATTACAATTGAAATATATGGTCCTTCTTTATACGATTCTTATGAGTATTATTTTAGATATAATAATCTATATTTTTCATATATTAAGATATCTGCTGAAATTGAAGGAATTTATAAATACAGACAGTATTTTAACTCCTACGGTGAACTTATTAGAAACTTAGAAGATGATGGAAGTGGAAATAAAAAAATCAATTCTGCTGCAAATTTAAATATGTTACACTTTGTACAGGATATATTACTTAATGATAAAACCAAATAAATGAAAAATATAACCTTTATTTTCTCCTTACTAATACTATTTTCAAATCATATATTTTCTCAGGGACTGATGGAAGATAAACTTATACCCTCTAGACAAGATAGTTTAAGAGGAAGTATAACAACGGAAAGAGAATGGTGGGACCTTACATATTATCATCTTGATATTGAGGTTAATCCAGATAAAAAATATATTCAAGGTTCAAATACGGTTGGCTATAAAGTATTGAGATCGCACCAAACAATGCAAATTGATTTACAAGAACCAATGAAGATTACTTCAGTTGAATTTGAAGGTAAAAAATTAGATTTTACGAGAGAAGGTAATGCATACTTTATCAAAATCGAAAGTGATCAGCATGAAGGGGATATTAATTACTTAAAAATAAATTATGAGGGTTTTCCAAAAGAAGCTGTTAGAGCACCATGGGATGGTGGATTGTCCTGGAAAAAAGATATTAATGGAAATCATTTTGTTGCAACTTCATGTCAGGGACTTGGCGCTAGTGTCTGGTGGCCAAACAAAGACCATATGTATGACGAAGTTGATTCTATGTTAATCAGTGTAAATGTTCCAAAAAAATTAACAAATGTTTCTAATGGACGTCTAAGAAGCGTTGAAGAATTTGAAAATACTAAAACATTTAATTGGTTTGTATCTAACCCAATTAATAACTATGGGGTAAATATTAATATTGGTGATTATGTTAAATTTTCCGAAATATATGATGGTGAAAAGGGAAAATTAGATATCGACAGCTATGTTTTGAGTTACAATTTAGAAAAGGCTAAAAATCAATTCAAACAGGTACCAATGATGATAGAAGCATTTGAATATTGGTTTGGACCTTATCCATTTTATGAAGACAGTTTTAAAATTGTTGAAGTGCCATACTTGGGAATGGAACATCAAAGCTCTATCACTTATGGAAATGAGTTTAAAAATGGGTATTTAGGTAGAGATTTATCAGGAACAGGTTGGGGATTGAAATTTGATTATATAATAATTCACGAAGGTGGACATGAATGGTTTGCTAACAATATAACATATAAGGATATTGCAGATATGTGGATACATGAAGGTTTTACATGTTATTCTGAAAATTTATATTTGGACTATTTTTTTGGCGTTGAGGCTGCATCTGAATATGTGATTGGGACAAGAAGGGGCATTTCTAATAAAAAGCCAATTATAGGTCAATATGATGTGAACAGAGAGGGTTCGAGTGATATGTATTCAAAAGGTGCTAATCTATTACATACAATTAGACAAATAGTTAATGACGATGAATTGTGGAGAGAAACTTTAAGGGGTTTGAATAAAGAGTTTTATCACAAAACCGTAGCAACTAACGAAATTGAAAAATATATTTCCAAAACTGTAAACTATGATCTATCGACTGTATTTGACCAATATCTTAGAGATATTAGAATTCCAACATTGGAATATAAAATAGAAGATAACAGAATGTTTTACAGATGGACTAATGTAATTGATGGGTTTAATATGCCAATGGAAATAAAAATAAATAATAAGAGTAAGCTTATTTACCCAACTGAAAAATTTGATTTTCTAAAATTAAAGGAAAATTCAATCGAGTTTGATGAAGACTATTATGTTTTAATCAAAGAATTATAATTATTATTTAATAATAAGGGTTTTTGTCGAGAGTAAATTATCATTCGAAATTTTAACTAAATATAATCCTGTATCTAAATAATCAATGTTAATTGGCCTGTTTTTAACAGTGTTCTCAAAAGTAACCACAATTTTTCCTGTAATATCATATATTTCAATCAAATCAACATCCTTATTAAAATTTATATATCCCTGTGCAGGATTTGGATAAAAATATACGTCATCTATTTCATATTCATTTTGTGAAAGTGCTATTGATGACTGGTTTCCAAAAATTTTAAACTCCCCTGGCTGTAAAGTTATCTGCTCAGATGTTGAATTTACATTAATTGAACTTTCACCATTCTCATCCATCAAATCAAACCATGTTCCCGTGTATGGAAAATAAGGAGTAATTGTTTGCTCCACAACATCGAAATTTGAAACAATGACAACATTTTTTAATAGGTTTGAATCAATTCCATCATCCCATATATAAATAATAGGAGTTAAACTTCCAGATGATATACTATAATTTCCCTCAAATACATCTTCATTAATTTTTAAATCTATTATTCTTGCCCAATTATCATAAACCTCTCTCCTATTTACATTTTCAAGCCAATTATCATCCCACTGTGGCTGTGGTTTAGTATCCAATTTACAGTCTGGCTCATTAACAGTTCCATCGCTGCAAGTAAAAAGAGAATTCTCCATTCCAAGGTCAGAGAAATGCCATATCATTTTAGGGCCTGGAATAGTGAGGCTAATTGCACCAATAGCTGACATTCTAGATAAAGAAGTATTTAAATCCTGAATGTTATAGCCATCCCAGTTATTTCCATATTGTAATGCATTATACATAACCCTTTCTTCATCATGACTTTCAAAATAACCAAGTAATCTTTTACCTTCAAAACCCCTGCTTTCATGTCCAATTCCAGAAAAATTACTATTAGCAGAATATCCCATAATTAACTGATAATATGGAGTGTTGGTTTTACCCCACATCATTATACCTTTTCCTTCATTTAATCTGTAGTTTGCCCATTGTTGCTCTTCATTTGAACCACCTAAATGTTCGAAAATTACATAATGATTCTCATCTAGAATCCAAGAATAATCTGCATACGATTTAAGAATATCTACCCTATCTTGTTGATAGTTATTTGTACAATTTTCATCTTGTGTATTGCAATTTTGAGTAAAACCCTTCGTTAAGTCCCATCTAATTCCGTCAATTTTAAAATTTTCAATCCAATGTTTAATAACCCTTTGAGTATAATATTGGGTGTAGGTGCTTTGATGATTAAAGTCATTACCAAGACCATATGTGTGTGTTGCAATTTCGTTAAAATATGGATTCTCTTCACTCGGTTCACCCCATCCATTTTTATCAGGGTCGTTCATCCACATTCTATTCATTGGACTTCTACCCATAACATGATTCATAACTAAATCTAAAATTACAGCTATTCCATTTTGGTGACATAAATCAATAAATTCTTTTAATTTTTCTTCTGGGCCATAAAATTTATCCACTGACATATGAAACGCTGTGTTATATCCCCAACTTTCATTACCCTCATATTCCATTATCGGCATTAATTCAATGGCATTAATATTAAGTTGTTTGAAATAATCAATTCTATCAATTAAATTTTGAAAGGTTCTCTCTGAATCAAAATCTCTGATTAAAACCTCGTATATTACCAGATCTTCTTCATTGGGTTTTTCAAAATTATCTACCTGCCAATTATAATCCTGTAAACCAGTCTGAAAAGCAGTTATTTCCCTTTCAATTCCAAATTCATATGGGTATTCAGGCAAATTTGGGTATGACTCCTCAGGAATCCAAGGATCGTCAAAAGGAGATAAAACCATGGTAGAAAATGGGTCAGCAGTTTTAACAAGATTTGGCGAATCTTCAATCGGAACAATATCGGCAACCCAATATTGATAAGTATAAAGTTCACCGGGTGTTAAATCTTGAATTTCTAACCAAAACCTTTCGGAATCCGAATCTTTTTTCATTGCATATTCAGAATCAGGAGACCAAAAATTAAAATTACCAGAAACATATATAAAATCTTTATTGGGTGCAGAAAGAACTAGGGTAATTTTAGTGTTATCATCGCTGTAATTTATTCCATCTTCCAAATTACTAGGTATGGATTGTACTGTAGTATTATCAACTAATATTGTAAATTTTTTAATGATTGTACTTTCCCCTTGGCTTATATATAATTCACAGTATTGGTTTTCATTCAAATTTGAAAAAAGATGTCCATTATAAAAGTTTGTGTTAGTTTGCGAATCAACTAATTCACCATTGGCATATAATTCGTAATCAGCATTTCCATTAGTGTTTTGAGCTAAAATTTGGGTGCCACCATTGTTTTCTACTAATATTATTCCTGATGAGTCAGGATTAATTAAATCAACTTGAAAAGCTCCAACATTTATGAAAAAATCTGAGCAACCGTCATCTTTTAGCTCCTGGGTTCCATCTTCATTTCTAAATACCAATCCCATTCTGGTAGCCAAAGAAGATTGATTTGTATCCAAATTAAAGTAATCTGATGGTGTAATTGTAATGCTCCATGTTCCATCTCCATTATCAGACATCTGTCCAACACCATCGTCTTGGCCCCAATTACCTATTACTGAGAAACCCCAAGGACTGTTATCATCACCAATACCCGAATGCATGTAAACAGAACTTGGATTATTTATACTATTACAATTTGTCTCATCACTGGCAATGTCAACGGTTATAGTTACCTGCTGATTCACTTCAAATGGATTTGGATTATAAGAAAGAACTTGTGAAAAAAAGCTTAATGGAAAAAGTAGTAGTAAAAAGAGAATTTTTTTCATAATGTAGATAGTACTGTTTAAAAAAACCTACAACTAATATACTAATTGTAGGTTTTTTTACTGTAAAAATTATTAATTAATTACCACTGATACATTTCAATAGTTGGAGGGTTTGAAGCATGATTAAAGATAATATTGTAAGTTCCTGCTGAAACAGGGATATTTGCCCCATTCAACTCCAATGTGCCGTCATTTCCGTCATCACCATAATTAACTCCCCAAGCATCATTTTGTCTGATTTTTACTTCTCCATCATTTAGATTTACACCATTTAAGTAATAGTAACCCTCATTAATACCAAAATCAGGCTGAAATTTATCATTTGGACCATCCCAACCGTTAGCAGTAGCACTTCCAACTAGACCCCAAACATCCATTTGCTCTATGCTATATGTTTGAGTATTTAAATTCATTGTGACAAGATAATGCCCAGATGAAACGGCAATATTTGATCCATTGGCTTCAATAGATCCATCAGCACCATCATCTCCATAATTAAGTCCCCAATCATTATTAAATCTAAACTTGATTTCTCCATCACCTAAAGATACAACTGTTCTCCAATCGTCTTGAAATGAATTATAGTGAAACATTACATCAGGTCCATTCCACTGATTTGGTGTTGCGCTTCCAACAATACCCCAAGAATACTCCTCCATTGTGTACGTCATGGAATTAAAATTGACTTCAATTTTATAAGTTCCAGCTGTAACAGGGATATTAGCACCATAAGAATCTAATGTTCCATCATTACCATCATCACCCCAGTTTTCGGACCAATCGTTATTATTTCTGAACTTAATTTCACCATTTCTTAATGTTACATAAGCAACAAATACATTTGTTGTAGATGTAGTGTAAAAAGGTAAATCAAGAATATTTTCATTACCCCAACCACCAGGTGTACCAGAACCAACTACACCCAATGACGTAGATAAATCTAATAATGATGAGTATGGAGTAACATTAAGATCTACAACATTAGAAAATATTTCTTGATACTCACTTAATGTAGCCTTTACTCTGAAACTTGCTACACCCTCAACTCCAGGCGTCATAGATAATGACAAAAGTTTTGCATTTAATTCCTCAACGGTAAATGTCTTTTCCAAAGAACTTCCAACTGAAATTATTTGAGGATTTGAAAAATCTCCACCCGCAAGATCAATCTGAATGGAATATAATGTTGCTGCATTAAATCCAAATTCAGGCTCAGTCCAAGTAAGTGTCAAAATTTCATTAGTTGCATTATTCTCATCTAAAACAATATTATCATCAGAAAGAGACAATAATGTTTCAGCAGAATCATTGTAATATACTCTTTCAACATCATCACATGAAAAAATCAAAGACAATATCGCAAATGAGTAAATTAGTTTATTTATAGTTTTTTTCATATTGTTAATTTTAATATCCTTCATTTTGGGTTAAATTAGAATTTACCGAAATTACATTTGCTGGTAGTGGGAATAAATTTCTGTATTCATCAACACCAACTCCGGTGGGCTCATTACCTTTGAATGGCCACAGGTATGATGAAGTTGTAAATCTATCAAATCTTATAAGATCTGTTCTTCTCAAACCTTCCCAGTATAATTCTCTAGACCTCTCATCAATTATAAAATCAAGAGTCAATTCACCAGATGAAATTTGTCCAGAAGAACCTCCAAAACCACGTTCTCTAATTTGATTAACAAGGGTAACAGCAGTATTTAAGTCTCCACCACCACCTCTAATTGTTGCTTCAGCATAGTTTAGATATATTTCAGCTAATCTTATTAGTGGTATATCAGTATCAACAAAATTTCCAGAGCTATCACTTCCCTGATTTCCGTTTGAATCAATATTAGTCCATTTTGTTACTGCATATCCATCCTCAAATGGTGGAATAGATTCAATTTCAAGATTTTGTCCATCCGAATAAAACATTCCTCGTTTATCACTTGAAAAAGGCGATATTGAATAAGTTCCAGAGCCCAAATCTAGTACAATAAAATATGTACCAGCTGAAACGGCAATATTAGCCCCTCCGGACTCGATAGTTCCATCACCACCATTATCACCATAATTATTTCCCCAATCTTCATTAAACCTAAACTTTAATTCTCCATTAGCCAATTCTGCATAAATAGAAAATTCTTGAGGTCCAGTTTGATACATTTCAACATCTGGTCCATTCCATCCGTTTGGAGTAGCATTTCCAACTAATCCCCAATCTGATTGACTTCCAAGTAATGAATTTAAATTATCCAAATCAACCGAAAATTGATTTACAAGATTTTTAGTTGTTCTTAAACCTCCCCAACCACCGTTAACTCCAAAATTATTAGGATTCATTGTACCACCAATTGCCGCATGTACTAAAAAAGTAGTACCACCATAAGTCTGAGATTGCATTCCGTCAAAATTTAATGTAAAGATGAATTCATTTTGTGCACCATTAACATCATTATCAGCCATAAATAACTCATCGTATGCAGTACCGTTACCATTAGCATCGTTTTGATTTAAAGAATAACCTGAATTAATAACATTTTGTGAATAAGTTATACAGTCTGAGTATCTATTTTGACCGGTCCATACTTCAGCATTCAAATACAGTCTGGATAGCAATGCATGAGCAGCAATATTATCAACTCTGCCATATTCGTTGGATGTTAACAGGATTGACTCAATTTCCAAAAGTTCACTCTCAATAAAATTAAACAATTCAGTTCGATTGCTCTGTGTTGGTAATTCAGTTGAAATCTCTGTTGTTAATGGAACATTTCCGTATAAATCTAGCAAGTTATAATAGGCATATGCTCTAAGAAATCTTGCCTCAGCAATAAATGTATTTACTTCTTCGCCACTTAACTCTGAAGCATTTTTAATAAATGAATTGCTAAAACTAACTGCCTGTGCTAATCTGTAATACATTGCTTCAGTGAAATCATTACTACTTGACCAATACATACCATGAAGATCTGGTAAACCTGGGTCACCCCATCCAACTACTGCATGATCTGTTGTAATTTCGTTTAAATTAAATAGCATTCTTGAAAATTGTGAAAATCCTTCATCAATATCAACAATATCAGGGCTACCAGCCGGTCCATTTTGACCTGTTAAAGCTAAACTTGCATAAAGTTTTGCCAATGCTCCTTTAGCATCATTTACTGTTGCAAAAACATTTTCTTCGGTAAAACTATCTGGATCTATAGGAGATTGATTTAAATCGTCATGACATGAAGAAAAAATCAATAAACCTAGAGCTAAAATTAAATTTTTAAATATATTTTTCATTTTAATTTATTTTAAAATTCGAATGTTACACCAAAAACTCCAGTTTGAGGTCTTGGGTAAAAATTATTATCAATACCACCATATATTTCAGGATCAATTCCTTTATAATCAGTAAAGGTAGCTACGTTTTGAAGTGTTCCAAAAAATCTTACATCACAACCACTTTTAGTAGTTATACTGTAACCAATTGAAATATTATCTATCTTGACAAAAGAAGCCTCCTGAACATAGTGATCACTTAACAGTGAGTTTTCAGTAAAATCTATAAACCCAGTATCTAAATAGTCAGCATGTATATTATTTAATATGTTATTTATACTTGCTGCAGCATTGTAAACAGAGTTTGAAGCAAGGTTATTATATGCATAATTACCTATGCTTGCTCTTGCGGTGATAGAAAAATCCCATGATTTATATCTGACTGAATTTGTAAGGCCCATTATTATATCAGCAAATGGATCTTCTTTGATATATCTGTCATCATCATTAATAATATTGTCATTATTTCTATCTACATAAACACCCTCAATAGGTCTGCCATCGCTATCATAAACTTGCTGATATACCAAGAAACTAAACGGGGCTTCACCTTCAACATGAGTTTGAATTG
>CACLCL010000014.1 GCA_902605445.1 uncultured Bacteroidota bacterium
TTCATTGGAAATATCTATATTTTGTCCTATATCAGACTTCATATCGTAGAGCATATTTCCAAGCATATTACCTCTTTCCCAAAACTCAGTGTATGAAAAGTTATCGTCTATAATTGTCTCGCCCTGTTTGTATCGAGTGTATATTTCGTCTTTTAGCATGTAAGTGGAATTTTTTAAAACAGGAACTAAACTTTCACCGTGTATATATTCTGGGGGGATTATTCCTGCTAGTTCACAAAGCGTTGGATAGATATCAACTAATTCAGTGAATGAGTTTGCTTTTTTATTCTTTTCATATCCTGGTGCTGAAATAATAAGTGGTATTTGAACTCCTTCGTAAAATGTACTGTGCTTTTCCCAAAAACCGTGTTCACCCAAGAAGTACCCGTGGTCGCTCCAAAGTACTATAGTTGTATTTTCTCTTAGTTCCAATTTATCAAGTGCATTAATAAGTTCTCCAATCATTGCATCCATATAGCTGACACTGGCATAATATCCTTGAATTAATTCCTTTGATAAGTTTTCGTCTAAAACACCTTGAGCAGGAATACCGAGATAATTTTTTCTTAGGTAAGCAGAATTGTGCTGTGCCTCTATTGCAATATCAGGTGAATTTATAGGTTGATATGTGTTTTCTGCAATTTTTATATTATCAGAATCATACATATCCCAATATTTTTTAGGCTGAATAAAAGGAAGGTGAGGAGAAACATATCCAACTGCCAAGAAAAAAGGAGTTTCACTGCTTTTTAATTCTTTTAATTTACTTATCGCTTTTAAAGTAATTTCACCATCATTATATGCATAATCACTTACTTCTGGATATTCAACTGCTGGTGCTTTTTTTCCATATTCACCCATTTCTGCATTTTCCATTAACTCAATTGATTTTGGATCCTGAAAATCCATTTGGTCTGCACCTTTATCTTTGTCTGTCCAAAATTCTTCAAAATCATCCTGATGATGATATATTTTTCCATATGAAATTGTTTCATAACCATTTTCCAAAAAAATTTGATTTAATGAAATTGCTTTGGGGGTGTCATTGGATGCTCTAGTTGAAAAATCGTTGAATCTTTTTTCGCTTGGTCTTATACCAGTCATAATACTAGCTCTGCTGGCACCACAAACCGCAATATTTGTAAAAGCATTATTAAATTGAATTCCATCAATTGCTAGCTTATCCATATTTGGTGTTATCATTTCTTGATTTGGATAACCATAAGTTTGCAATGTTGGTCTTAAATCATCGATTGAAATAAATAAGAAGTTTTGTTTTTTTTCTTCTTTATTTGCACAACCTAAAATTGTTAAACATATAATAAATAGTGTGAATTTTAATTTCATTTTTATTTAAATGTTTTTGTTTCGGAAGCTTTGAATCCAATTCTTATCGCCCTGGCAACTATCTCATCATTTTTATTAATCTTAATTGGTTTGTGATAAAGTTCCCAGCTCTCCCCGCCAATATTTTTACCAACTTGGTATCCAATTGATGCACCCTTAGTATCACAGGTTAATTCAAGCAATCCTAATTCGTTAACATTAAAAATAACATTTTTTGTTATTGGCTGTATAAAATCTGGCCAAAATGATTGAACTAATTGGTTTTCTGGAATAAAACCCTGATCATTAATTTCTTCCTGAAAAATTACAAGAGCATTCCTAAATTCATCTATCAAGACTGAATACTTTGAATCAAGTATTAAATTATTAACCTCATAGGGGTCATATTTCAAATCATAAAATTCTTCATTTGGCTTCGTTTTCATAAATATATATGATGCATCTCCTTTAAGTTCATTATTGTAGTCCATTTCTATCAATTTGGAATTCATAGTAATTCTTTCTCGATATTTATTCCTGTAAATTAAAGGAAGGTTTGGCATAAAGTTTTTAATGTAAACGTATCGTCCATCAATTACAGACCTTTGCATATCGGTGCTTTCATCAAATCTATCTGCAGTGCCGAATGCATATTTTCTTTTGGGCCCATCAAACTTACCAGCAAAAGGGATTCCATCATAAAAATCTGGTGGTTTTATACCTAATAATGATAAAACGGTAGGCCCTAAATCCATAAGAGAAACAATTCTGTTTTCAACTGTTCCAGCATTTAATTTTCCTGGATATCTAACAATTAATGGTACATGTAAACCGGTGTTACCAACTGCTCGTTTTTGTCTCAAAAGATTACCCCCGTGATCACTCCAGAACATAATAATGGTTTTTTCAAGAAGTCCATCAGACTCCAATTGGCTAATTAATTCACCAACCTTTTTGTCCATTGCCTCAATGTTTGAGTATTTTCGGGCTATATCCATTCTTACCTCGGGAATGTCAGGAAAATAATCAGGAATTATTACCTCATCTGGGTCAACTGTGAGTGGCTCATTACTTCTTTCCCAAATCCTTGACTCATGAGTTATTAAAGTATTCCATACATAGAAAAAAGGCTTATCCTTTGGAGCATCTCTGAAGCTAACTGATGATGAAACCTCGTCCCACGCAGTAAAAGGTGCATTAAATTGATAATCGCATTTGAAATTATTTGCACAATAATATCCTTCTTTTCTTAATATTTCAGTGAAAGGTTTTACATATTCTGGAGGTACAACTTCATATTCAGGAATATTTACACCAGCTTTATCAATTACCCCTATATTTTGTCTGTAAGAAACTTGCTCTGGTGTCTTATAGTTGTGAAAATCTCCTGATCTCATGTTATGAGCACCTAATCTTGCAGAGTACATTCCTGTAATTATTGAAAACCTACTAGGCGCACATACTCCAACTGTTGAGTACGCATTTGTATACATGACTCCTTCAGAAGCTAGTTTGTCAAGGTTAGGAGTTTTTATAATATCATTTCCGTAAGCACCCAAAATTGGCCCCATATCCTCGCAACTTATCCATACTATATTCAGTTTTTCTTCTTTTGTACCAAAATATGGGTTACAAGAAATTAACAATATCGGAATTAATAGTAATCTAAGTTTTGCCATCTAATAATGTAGCTTAATATAATCTTCAGCTTTAAGTTGATTCAAAAGGCTTGGCGGAACACTATTCCATTGAGTGTTTTTATCCAAAGGATGAAAAGGTGACTTGATCAAAGAAACAGGGTTTTTCAATATGAAATCGTTTTGTTCAAGCATCCATTTATCTAGAGCTAAAACCAACTCATTTTTAATTAATTGATAATCTGATTTATTTGCTAAATTATTTTTCTCATATGGGTCATTCATTAAATCATACAGCTCTTCAAATGGTTTATCGGGAAATGACATCGCGCCAATTTTTATAAACTCATTAACTATTTCATTATCTCCCAAATTAGAGTCCATCTTTTCAATTGAGTTATAATTTCTAATTAACTTATATCTATGATTTCTTACCATTCTAGACGGAAATATTTTACACTGTCTTATGTTTTGTTTAGTTGCAACTCCAAAAATATAATCATGAACTTCATCATCCTTACCCAGTAGAGTATTCTTAAAACTTACACCATCAATTTCATCAGGGATGTTGGTATTAGTCACATCTAATATTGTTGGTAGAACATCAACTAAAGAAAGTAACGTATTAGATTCAGAGTTTTTACTTATTTTTCCTGGCCATCTTACAATAAATGGGACTTGAATGCCCTTTTCTTCTAAACCCCATTTACCAGAAAGACCATGGTCTGAAGCATAAATAAACATTGTATTATTTGTATGTCCATGCTTGTCTACCATTTTAATTACAGCCCCTAATTGATCGTTATCATCCTCAATATTTTGATAATAACCTGGTTTATGATTACCAATATACGGGGGGTCATATGGCAGCTTATAAATATCTTCTTTTGTATAATTACTAGTTTTGGGATATGGTCCGTGTGGATAATCGGAAGCAATTATCAAACAGAATGGTCTTTCAGTGGTCTTTAAATAATTGTCAATTTTTTCTAATGGCAAATATCTATTATTAACCTTATTATAGAAATAAGTCCAATCAAAAACCTTATTAGGCTTAACATGACTCTTTCCTGCCAAAACAACCTCATAGCCTGAGCTTTTTAGTAAAGATGTTATACTTTCAACATTAGGCTTAACGCCAATGTGATTAGCCATGCATCCGTTTTTAACTGGGTACATTCCAGTAAAAATCTGTGACCTACTTGGTGCACAAATTGCTTGTGATGTATAAAAATTATTGAATTTAATGCCTTCACTTGCTAATTTATCAACATTTGACGTTTTAACATTTGGATTCCCATAACAACCGAAATCTAGTTTATCTTGATCATCAGATAAATATAAAATTATATTTGGCCTTGCATCATTTATAATTTCTTGATCATAGGCAGAAAAACTGTATAGGCCAAGAAGTACAAAAACTAATAATATGTATTTTACTTTTTGGTTCATTCTTTAATGAATTTATATTCGAAAAATTTATTGTTTACAGTGTCAAATATCTTAATTATATAAATACCGTTTTCTAAGTTTAAAATATTGTAATCATAATATTCTACATCTGAAATATTAAAATCCGACAGCTTGCGGCCATTTAAATCATAAACTTTTAAATTGAAATTACTGTTCATGGTAAAATTAATATTTAAAGATGATGTTGCTGGGTTAGGAAAAATTTTAATATCAGAAGATTCACTTGGCACAAAATTATTGTTATTTTCCGAGAGTGTTTGATCAATTTGAAAAACATATGATGTTAAAGACATTGCTGGTAAATTAGCTGTGAAATACCTGTCTCCAATATTTATATTTTGAGATGAAATTAGGCTGAACTCATGTGATGAGTCATCAGAGGTTACATAAGCGTCAAATGAAACAGCATTTATTGGGATATCAATAGAAACGTCCCTGCTAGCCCCTTCATTAAATACTTTTAAAACAATTTTTGATTTGTCATCAGAGACAAATGCACCAGTATAAAAATTTTGATCAATTGTAGATTCAGAAGAAATCAATTTATAATCCTTTTTTACAAGATTTGAAAAATGCTTAAATATATAATATCTTTTAGGTAAAATTATGTCTCCTGCTAGAGTCCAAGCAACCAAACTGGAGTAGCCATTACTGTCAGCCTCTTCATAAAATAGGTGCATCATATAACCAGAAACTCCACCTAAATTAAAACCTCTTAAAATCCACTTTACATAATTAGCTGCATCATTCATTGAAATATCAAGACTACTTAAACTAGCAGACTCTGTAACCCAAATCGGCTTTCCATTAGATGCGACTTTTAAAGCAGTCCAATCTGCATTATGATTTGGGTCAGCATAAGTGTGAGTTCCAATAATATCAACTGCATTCTCAACTGCGGGATCACTAAACATGGAATTAATATAGTTTGTTGCTGATGTTGACGAGTTTTGTGATTCAACTCTAAAACATTCTGGTGAAACTATTTTTATGTGATCAATACCCGAATTTGATAGCCTAGAATTAAGATTTACCAAAATACTTGAAAGTTCACTTGGAGTGGTATTCATTGACTCGTATGAAACCTCATAATCAGGCTCATTTGTAGGAGAAATTGCTGTAACTTGTACTCCATATCTAGATTGCATTCCGTTAATAAATGCAACCAAAAACTCGCTAAATTCTGACTCACCACCTTCAATTAGTGTACCTCCATTGTTGTGTTGACCATTGGTTTTGAGCCATGGTGGTGCACTGTTACAATTACCTATAATATGATCAAATCCATTGGTGCTTAAACTAAAAGCATTTTGCAGAGCTTCTCCTACATATCGGGTTCTCCAATTGCTAGGATCACTATCATAGCGTGTCCAATCTAATTGAGATTCATCAAGTAAAAATGGATCATCATTATCATTTTCAGGTTCTAAATCATGATATACAAAAAACCTTATCATATTGACCTCTAGCTCTTGGAAACATAATTGTTCTACTTGCTCTCTAAACGAATCGTTTAAAGAATACAAGTCTTCTGTTCTTCTTTTGATTCCTGCTCCAAAGCCATCGACTGTTTGTTTTTCATCATTTTGATTAAATGTGATTCTATCACCAGGTGAGACACTTACTTCGTCCAGAAAATATGTGACATCTTGTTGCATGTACCAAAATCTCAACTGATTATTATCGCTGGAGTGCTCAACAGTAAATGTATGGCTATATCTTTGCCATTCATTAGTTACCCAGACATTATGTCCCTGATAACTTCCAGAAACCTCAGACTGAAAAACAACCTTGATTTGCCTTGAATCTGCCCCTTGCACCTTTGCATAGAATGTAACAGTATATTTTTGCCCAGCTATAACCTGAAAGGGGAAATCACTTTTACTACTAACATGCCAACCATTTGGTCCTAGAGTGTGTATTTCACTTTTTAAAGCTTTTGAACTGCCTTCAATTAAATCGTCTGTTTCAATAGAGTATGTCGCCTCCGCTCCATCATTAGCGATATTAATCCAATAATCAAAGTTACCGTTCTGTGTTGCCTCAAAAGAACCATTAGCTAATGGTAATTGGTTTTGAGCAATCATACCTACAGTCAAAAACCAAAAAAAAATAAATTTCTTAAGCTTTTTCAAAAAGTTGAATTTTTACCTAGTTGTAAATTTAATGTATTACAACTAGGTAGTAAAATTTAGTCAATAAGATCGTTAGTATTGATCTCAATTAAAGGGATTGGCAATGACATCACTTGACTTTCATCAGTATTTAAATCTAAATCTACTGATGGATTGAAAAGTGGATTATTGTTATGTCTTAATATTGTGTTATTTAAAAAATAGTCAAATCCCCTTCTTCTATTATTATGAGAGTCTTCTCCTTCTCCTAAAACTTCAAATCGATACTCATACATTATTGCATCTCTAAACTCAGCTTGAGTTCCAAAATAATCTGCCTGAGGACTCATCCCAACTCTACTTAATAGTTCTGTAACAAATCCTAATTGTTGACCATTGTCTAATTCATTTGAGATTTCAGCAAGCATAATTAGTAATTCCCCATATCTGTAAATGATTACATTTTGATCTCCATATTGATTACTATGCTGAGTATCTTTCTCTGTGAATTTGAAGAAATATGGGTGTGCCTTGGCAAAGTTTGGCCTATTTGGATTTGAAGGATAAACCGTTACAGGATTTCCGTTATCTGCTCGAAAATATGAGTGAAGATATGTGCCAGTTAGTCTTGGATCATTTGGATAAACTGTTTCATGATGTACATAAACATCAGCACTTACTCTAAGCCATCCAAAATGTTGGCCTAGTTTATATTTCCACGGTGTAAAATTTCTTCCCATCTGGGAATTTGCAGCATCTTGACTTATTTGTAATTCCCAAATAGATTCTGATGAGTTTTCATTGGTATCAGTGAACAAGGAAGCATAATCAGCCACTAGACTGTATTGTCCATAGACTTGTATAGCCTGGTCGTAGGCCATTTGCCAATAGTCCATTTCAGTTACCCCCTCTGCTCTTAAGTCAGGGTTTGTAGCAAGAGTCATATAAACTTTTGCTAGAAGCATATTTGCAGCATATTGTTTAGGATATCCTATACCTGTTGAGCCGTTCATTAAAGAGGTTGCCATTTGCGCATCTGAAATAATCTGGGCATAAACTTCTTTTGAGGAAGATGTTGAAAGATGCAAATTATCATTGTTAGGTAATGCCAACCAAAGTGGTACATCACCCCATAGTCTGGTTAATGAAAAGTAAGACCATGCTCTTACGAAATAAGCTTGACCAGCAATATCATTAAAACTAATTTCATCAGAGGTCATTGGCTCATCCATTGTAAGAATATTTTGAATAGCTCCATTGCATCTGGCAATAACTCGATATAAACCTCCCCACATATTCTCAGAATCTAAATCATAGGTTGGTTTTAAAGAGAACAGGTTTGCATTGTTAACATTGTTAACGTTGTTACCTCCGTTTTTACCTGTTGTAAATAATCCGGAATATCCTGCAATTGCAAAAAGTCTTTGCTCCTGAGCTCCATAGCTGGTTAATCCTTGATAAATTCCATCTAGTGCACCTTTTGCAACGCTCACATCTGTATAAACTGCTTCAGAATCCAAAAAAATTGGGTCCTCATCCAAGTCACATGATGTTGTAAATAGTGCTAAAATTATTAAATATGTTATTTTTAATCTTTTCATAATAAATAGTTTTATTTTTTTTAAAATCCAACATTTAATCCCAATATAAATGTTCTTGCATTTGCTCTACCGTTCCAGTCAACCCCATTGATTAAGCCATTATATAAAAAGCTTGATATTTCAGGGTCATAGCCACTGTAGTTTGTAAATGTTAGCAGATTTTGACCCGCAACAAAAAGCTTCAAGCTACTTAAGGCTGAACTGTTGCTAACATCAAAATCGTAGCTTACTGTAAGATTACTTAATCTTAAGTAGCTTCCATCCTCTATAATTCTATCAGTCATTGCTGGTTGACCGTTGGTAGTATAACCAATCCTTGGGTATTCGTTATAAACAATCTCGCCGGCATTTCCTGGTCTCCATGCATTGTAATATGCATCAGGTGAAATATTCAGGTAAGTTAATCCCTCAGCATTATTTAGTTGTAAAAGGTTTCCATTTGCAATATCGTTTCCAAACACACCGTTAAATAGAATACTTGCATTAAATCTTTTGTAATTGATATTAAAGTTAAAACCGTAAATAAAATCAGGGTTTGGATTTCCTATAAAAGTTCTGTCATTTAAATCAATGATTCCATCTCCATTTTGATCAACAATTTTAACGTCACCTGGAACAGCTGTAGAGCCAAAAACATCAGGAAGTATATCTCCTGTTTGATATATTCCATCAGTCTCTAAGCCGTAAAATAAACTTGTTTCTTCACCTTCAACAAAAACATTTGCAGGGTATCTAAATATATTACCCCTAGTTACCTGAGCGCCGAAATAAAACCTTCTTTCTTCCGCAATACCATCAATATAAAATTCGTCTAATGGCTGTGCTGCTAAATTTGTAATTTTAGTTTTATTAAAACCAATATTACCGCCAAAAGTTAAATTAAAATCATTGGTAGACAAAAGCTCAGTGTCAATGGAAATCTCCAAACCTTTATTTGAAATTTCACCTTGGTTTACCAGAATATTTGAAAAACCGGATGATGTTGGAATATTGACATTTTGCAATAAATCTTTTGTTCTTTTTTCATAAATGTCAATTGTACCACTTATTTTTCCATTAGTTGTTGTAAAGTCAGCTCCAAAATTTAACTGTTCAGTAGTTTCCCAAGTTAAGTCAGGATTTGCGATATTTTGCAAAGCAATTGGAACATTTGTACCCCCGTCTGCATTTCCATATAAATTTGGTGAAACTCCATAATTAGACAATGTACCATAAGATCCAATTCCGTGATTACCGATTTGGCCCCATCCAGCTCTAAGCTTTAGCTCATCAAAAAACTTTAAGTCCTTTGATGAGTGGACATTCCAGGCAAATGCAAAAGAAGGGAAAAAACCATATCTATTATTTTGCGCAAACTTTGATACACCATCTCTTCTGAAAGTTGCAGTTAAGATATACTTATTGTCGTAAGTATAATTAACCCTACCTAATAACGAAAAAATTTGCTGATCACCCTTAATGTAAGTAAGTGGTCTTGTAACAACTTGTCCAAACGCTGGGTTTTGAGTAGTAAACTGTGTAGTTACAAAATCTTCAACTGCATAAATATTATTTGAAACTTTCCTTACGTCATATGTAACACCAAGTACACTATTAATTCTGTGCTTACGATTTAGTGTTCTGTTAAATCTTAAAAAGTTATTTACTTGAAAAGAAGAGTTATTTAAGCCTGTAATTTGTAGTGCTCCATTTGCATTATTCCCTAGCCAGGTAGTTGTTCCAAAAAAACGTCTTCTTTCTTTGGTTCTAATATTTCCGCCAAGCTTAACTTGATATCTTAGTCCCTGAACAGGTAATTTATATGTTAGAGCAATATTTCCAATATATCTACTTTCTTTTGAAATGTCCTCAAAATCATTTATCCAAGAGTAAGGATTTGAAAGGTCTAAATCCTCACCAAAATCCTCAAATTCTTCGGTAATTATCGGTCTAAAAGAAATAAGATTTTTAATAAAACTTTGATTTGAGCCACCAATTAAGTCACCACTTTCAGCAAAGTTTGTTGAGCTTATGTATCCACTCATTCTTGCCTCAAGGATAAGCTTATCATTAAGATCTTGGTTAAAGTTAATTCTTAAATCACCACTTTTAAATGAAGAGGTTGGGACTACACCAGCTTGATCATCAAATCCAGCTGAAATATAATAGTTGCCATTATCAGTTCCTCCAGAAACAGATGCTCCATATTTTCTGCTTATTCCATTTTCATATACCTCATCCTGCCAATGAAAAGTATTAGCGGGAGTTTCTAAAATTGTTCCGTCAGATTCAACGCCATAAATCAACATATTATCATCAACAAAATATCTAGGACCAAGGCCGTTATTTGCATTGACTTCATTTACATAATCAGCAAAGCCATATGGGTCTAAAACATTATATTTTTTTGAAATAACCCTTACAGAAGTATTACTAAACGCTTCAATATTAACTTTACCACTCTTTCCTTTTTTCGTTGTTATTACAACTACCCCATTAGCACCTCTGGAACCATAAATAGCTGTAGCAGATGCATCTTTCAGCACCTGTATACTTTCAATGTCCCTTGGATTGATTCCATTTAAACCATTTTGACTTTCCTGACCAGAGTTACCAACTCCAGCGGGTAAGACATCTTCGCCCGCTGAAGAAATAATTACACCATCAACAACATAGAGAGGTTCATTATTTCCTCGCAAACTGTTAGTCCCTCTAATTTTTACACTAATTCCGGCTCCAGGCGTTCCTCCATTTTGAATTACTTGAACTCCTGCTGCTCTACCTTGCAACAGCTGATCAATGGAATTAGACTGGTTAGCAACTTCTTCTTCAACCTCAACTGATGATAAGGATCCCGTAAGGTCCTTCTTCAAAATAGAGCCATAACCAATCACGACAACTTCTTCAAGCTGAGTTGGGTCTGGAATCATTATTATATTTATATTTTCTGAAATTGATGCGTCAACCTCTTGCGTTGTGTAACCTAAATATGAAAAAATCAAAGTATTTGATTTTCCAGATGGAATTGTAATCGAGTAATTTCCGTCAAAATCAGTTAGTGCGCCAACGTTTGAGTCATCTAAAACAATGTTAACGCCTACAAGGGGTATATTGTTTTCATCATTAACTGTTCCCGTTACTGTCTTGCTTTGTGAGAAAATAGTAAGGGGTAGCAGTAAAATTGCTAAAAGTAAATTTCTCATGATAAGTTAGTTTCAATTATTACTTATAAATATAACTTAATCAATCACTAAAAAAAAGATATTTTGATTTATTAAGTGTGTTTTTTGATAATTTTTAAATTTTTGAGCCTTTATTTTGTTTTTTAATAATTATTGTAGTGTAATTTTGAATTTAATCTTATAAAAACTAATTTAAATTCCTAAATAATTAGTAATGGATTTTTGGAGACGCGAAAATTATCAAAAGCTTTTTAGTTTTTCCATTGTTTTGACCACAATTGGAATTGTTCTTTCTATTATTGAATTCCTGACCGAAAATAGCCATTTAATAGTATTTAGTGGACTGATTTTAATTGGAGTATTACTAATATTTAAATCAAAATTTTATTGACTAATTAAACTTAAATGATTAGAAGAGGGGTTCATGAAGACTTGATGCCAATTTTAGAAATTACAAAAAACTGTGCAGTTAAAATGGATGCCATGGGTATATACCAGTGGAATGAAAATTACCCAAATAGAAATGCATTTATAGATGATATTAAAAACAATGAACTATTGGTTTTTACAAAAGGGGCTCTCTTAGTTGGATGTATAGCATTGTGTACAAAAATGGATGATGTATATAAGGATGTAAAGTGGTTGACAAAAGATGTTAAAAGTTTATATGTACATAGGCTTGCTGTTGACCCTCAATTCCAAAAAAAAGGAATTGGTAAAAAATTAATGGATTATGCAGAAGATTTTGCCAAAAAAAATAATTTTATATCTATAAGACTTGACACATTTTCAAAAAATAAAAACAATATGAGGTTTTATGAGCGTCGAGGATATAAAAGACTAGAAGAAGTTTTTTTTCCAGAGCAAAGCAAATTTCCTTTTTATTGCTATGAATTAATTATTTAGTGAATTTTATAAAAAAATCTGAAATCCAGCGACTTGCAATTCCTGCATTAATCTCAGGAATTGCAGAGCCAATTTTATCAATTACAGATACTATTGTTGTTGGCAATATGGCCGAAAATGCAACAGTATCATTGGGTGCTGTTGGTATAGTCGGAAGTTTTATTTCAATGTTAATTTGGGTTTTTGGTCAAACAAGAAGCGTAATTTCTTCAATTATTTCCCAAGCTCTAGGTATGAAAAAATTGAATGAAGTAAAAAATCTTCCTGCACAGGCAATCTTAATAATTATTTCATGTAGCGTTATTATCATTTTGCTTACGTTCTTTAATTCTGAAAGTTTATTTAAATTCTATAATGCTAAGGGCTCTCTTTTAAATTACTGTGTTGATTACTTCGATATTAGAATATGGGGGTTGCCATTCACACTGCTAACAATTGGAATATTTGGAATATTTAGAGGATTACAAAACACATTTTATCCAATGATAATTGCTCTTGTTGGGACAGGGCTTAACATAATATTAGACATTGTTTTAGTTTATGGTGTTGATGGGTTGGTCAGCCCAATGCATGTTAAAGGTGCTGCATATGCAAGTTTGATTGCTCAATTTACAATGGCAGTTATAGCAGTAATTTTACTATACAAAAAAACCAACATTAAACTCAGTGTCGGTTTGCCTGTTAATCCTAAAATAAGCTCTTTTCTATCAATGTTTGGTAATCTAGTAGTTCGAACAGCAGCATTAAATATCGCGCTATATTTTTGTAATGCCTATGCAACCAAATACGGAGATGAATTCATTGCAGCTTACACTGTAGCGATAAATTTATGGTTTCTTGTTGCATTTATTATTGATGGTTATTCAAGTGCCGGTACGATACTTTCTGGAAAGCTTTTTGGGGAAAAGTCATTTGGTATTTTATATAGATTTGGTAATGATTTAATAGTAATTGGGGTTAAAATGGGAGCTCTAATGTGCCTTGTAGGATTTATTTTATACTATCCTTTGGGGAAATTATTTAATAATGACCCAAAAGTTTTATTAGAATTTTATAATGTTTTTTGGATAGTTTTATTGATGCTTCCCCTTTGTTCAATAGCATTTATTTTTGACGGAATTTTTAAGGGATTGGGGTGGATGAAAGAGCTTAGAAATGTACTTGTATTCTCTACTTTTTTTGTTTTTATCCCATTTCTTTTACTTTTTGACTATTACGGATTAAAGCTTCATGGGGTGTTTTATGCGTTTGTTCTCTGGATTATAGCCAGAGCAATACCACTAATTATTAAATTCAATAAAACATTTAGGAACCTTTCATAAAAAATGTACTTTTGAAACTCAATAATTAACCACATGTCTAAGATAAGGATTACTAAAAAATTTAGATTTGAAGCTGCTCATGCACTTTATGGTTACGATGGAAAATGCAAAAATATTCATGGGCATAACTATAAGCTCTTTGTAACCGTAATTGGAGTTCCCGTAAATGACAATTCTAATGCAAAGGAGGGGATGGTAATGGATTTTGGTGATCTAAAAAAGATTGTTAATACTCAAATAATTGAAAAATTTGATCACTCTGTGATTTTCAATAAAAACTCACCTCATAAAGAATTGGCTAACAATTTAATAAGCAACGGCCATAAGGTTATAATGGCTGATTATCAGCCAACCATTGAACAAATGGTGATTGATTTTGCTTCTAAAATTATTCCAAAACTACCTGAAAATATCAAACTTTACTCACTTAAGTTAGAAGAAACAGAAACCTCATATTCAGAATGGTTTGCTTCTGATAATTAAAGTTTTAATTATATTTGAGATTATAAGAGATGAAAGTAAAAGAAGGAAAAAAAATTTATTTTGCGTCTGATAATCATTTAGGTGCACCTAATTCTGAAATTAGCTTGGTTAGGGAAAAAGTCTTTGTTAAATGGCTTGATGAAATAAAAAAAGATGCATCATGCATATTTCTTCTAGGGGACCTTTTTGATTTTTGGTTTGAATACTCCAAAGTAGTGCCAAAGGGGTTTACTAGAACTCTTGGTAAAATCGCTGAGATTTCAGACTCTGGAATTCCAATTTATTTCTTCACAGGTAATCATGACATGTGGACGGAAAATTATCTTATCAATGAAATTGGCGTGAAAGTTTACAGAGAGCCAACAGAGTTTGTAATTAATGATAAAGTTTTCTTTATAGGTCATGGAGATGGATTAGGCCCAGGTGACTATTCTTACAAATTGATGAAAAAGGTTTTTACAAATAGTTTTTTTAAATGGTGTTTTAAACTAATTCACCCTGACATTGGGATTAGAATTGGACAATTCCTTTCAAAAGAAAATAAAGTGATGTCCGCAAAAAAAGATGCTAAGTTTATTAATAATGAAAGTGAATGGTTAACTCAATATTGTAGAAAAAAATTACAATCAAAAGATTATAATTATTTTTTATTTGGGCATAGACATATTCCCTTAGACGTTGAACTAAATTCAAATTCACGCTATATTAATTTAGGGGATTGGATAAACCACTTTACTTTCGCAGAATTTGATGGAAACAGTTTGAACTTAAAAAAATATAAAAGCTAATTTATTTTAAACATTTTATTAAAATTCTCATCTTCTTTTCTGCCATAATACATATTCCCAATTAATGATATAACTTCATCAATTATATTCTCTACAGTTTCAGACTTTAGCTTAAACACCTTATCATTCATGCTAATTAATTCATTTTTATCACAGCCTAGGTCAATAGCAGTTGCATAGAAATGACGTAGGACAAAGTCTAAGGTGTAATCACTGTCTTTAAAATTTTTTTTAAAAATTAAAGAGTCTGAAAATTTAGTTTTTAAAATTCTGTACCCTTTTTTCATGTTATTATTTTTTACATAAACTTTCATCTCAGGTGATTCTTGTGAATGAACCTGCGAGATTAGGAAAAAAAATAAAAGAAACAATACATATCTCATTAGAAAATCGTATTAATTGAAATGATAAAGTTTCTAAGGGATGCTGGCTCATAAAACCTATTACCGAATGCATTAGTTCTAATATTGTCAAAATAGTATTTGTTGAATAAGTTTCTTATCTGTAAAGCTATATCTAGCGAGAAACTCTTAAAAATAAATTTATTTTTTATAGCTATGTTTGACAGCATATAGGAAGGAACAATAACCTCATTATTATTATCAGCAAATAATGAGTTGACATATTTAACATCTAGCTTTAAATAGATATCCTTGTAATTATAAAGCCATTCAAATAAAAAGTTTGACTTTGGGATTCCAGCTAGACTACCATTTACTCCTTGATTTTCAAATTTATATTTAGCATGTGTATATGATGCATTTAAAACGCCTGCTTTTCCAAACTTGTAAGTTGCATAAAATTCTGTTCCTAATCTATTTGAAGTACCTAGATTTCTGTAAAAATTCATTCCGTCAAATCCTTCTAGCTCATATCGGACGATTTCATCTTTTGATTCGATAAAAAATAAAGTAAGACTTAGAGATAATTTTTGTGACAATTTTCTAAATCCTAAATCGAGTCCACGTGATATCATCGGAGATAACTCATCATTAAAACCTGCCCCAGATGGATTGGCTGACAATTCACTCAATGATGGTGTTTCATATGCATGACCATAATTAATATAAATTTCTCCATTATTACTTAAACTATAAATCAATCCAAGGTTTGGTGAAAAAGCTTTGAGCTGTTTTGAATAATCAATGAATTGCTGATCAATACCCATATTGTCTTCTAATGAAATATTATGAAAATCATATCTAAGCCCTGCCTGTAAACTGTATTTTGGTTTGTTGAATGAGCCAAGAATAAAAGTTCCAAATGAGTTAAAAGACTCTATTTGATCAACCACTTTTAATCCTTTTTCTCCCTCATTATTTTCAAATCTTTTTCTATCATCATTTTGATCTTGAATTGAGGTGCCAATAATCCACTCAAAATTTTGAGACTTACCTTTTAAGCTTATTTCTGCTCCATAAAAATTTCTATTTAAATTAACATAACCTCCATTAGTAAAAGGTAGTAGTCCTATAAAATCTCTTTTACTGTAATATAAATTTGAGTTAACTTCACCCAGTTTTGTTTTCCAATCTAAAACTAGTCCGGATTGTATTTGTTGGACAGATTCTTGAGAATTATAAAGTACATTTCTGTCTCTTGCTTGAGACCTGTTTTCTTGAACAGACTCTATGTTTAATCCTCCTGGGTCATAAGCATAAGGGCTGTCAAAATAAAGCAAATTAAATCTTAAATTAAGGTTTTCAAACCCCCTATAGTGTTTAAAAAATAATGACTTATTTAAGTAGCTGCTGTGTTCTCTATAACCATCACTTTCAACTTGTGAAATATTCAGAATTGAAATAGATTTTTCATTATTTGTTGAATACGTCCCCTGTACATTTTTATAACCATAACTTCCATAACCAATACCAAAATTCAACTTTTCTGACATGTTATCGAAGGTTTTTATGCTTACGACTCCACCAGAAGCATTGCCGTATCTCGTTGATGATAGACTTTTCATTACCTCAATATTCTTGATCAACTGAAACGGTATGTTATCTACCTGTGATTGACCATCTGGTGTGGTGAGTGGTATGCCGTCTAAAATAATTTTTAAACCTCTGATTCCAAAGGCTGATCTAGCCCCAAAGCCTCTTATAGCCATTCTGTTGTCTTGAGCTTGATTTTCGCTATTTGTAATCCATAGTCCGGCAGAAAAATCAATTGCATCTTGAAAATTTATTGGCCTTATTTCATTTTCCCCGTACGAAATTTCTGAAACAGTTAGGGCAGGGTTGTTCTGATTAATCAAAGGGGTTTTTAAAACAATTTGGTCAAGAACTAGGGTGTCTGAATTAAATGCAGAAACATTTAAAAAAAACATTAAGGCAGCTAGTAAAATAAATAACTTATTTGTTTTCATTCATATCGTTTGTTAAATCTAATTTTCTAAAGTTTGGGAACTTAATCGCTGTAAACCCGACAGTTAAAATTGTCATCACACCTCCGAAAACAACGGCAGGAACGGTCCCCATTAATTTAGCTGTAGCTCCACTTTCAAATGCACCTAACTCATTTGATGAACCAACAAATATTGAGTTTACTGATGCAACTCTTCCTCTAAACTCATCTGGTGTTTTTAGTTGTAGAATAGTTTGTCTTATAATCATAGAAACACCGTCCGTTAATCCATACATAAACAAGGCAAACACAGATAACCAAAATATATCCGAAATACCAAATACAATTATGGAAATTCCGAAACAGAAAATAGCATAGAGTAACTTCTTGCCAGCATTTTTTGTAAGTGGAATATGTGCAGAGGCAATCATCATTAGCACTGAACCAACTGCTGGTGCAGCCCTTAATATTCCAAATCCTTCTGAGCCAACATTCAAAATATCCTGAGCATATATTGGCAGTAATGCAATTGCACCTCCAAATAATACTGCAACCATATCAAGGGTTAAAGCAACTAAAATCGCTTTTGTCTTATATACAAAATTTAATCCTGCTTTTAAACTTTTAAAAATTGGCTCACCAATCTTTGGGTTAAGAATTGGCTTCTTTTTAATAAAGGATATTAGAAATAGCCCTATTACAATTGTGGCGAGAACTATTCCCATAGAATTATGAACCCCGATCCATGCTATGGAAAATCCTGCAAATGCCGGTCCTAAAACAATCGCTAATTGCCATGTGGAGCTACTCCAAGTTGCTGCATTTGGATAAACGTGTTTTGGTACAATCAAGGCAACTAAAGAAAAAATTGTTGGCCCAATAAACGCTCTAATAAACCCTCCCAAAAACACCAAAATATATATTCCAATTAAAATTTGAGAGTTTTCATAATTTTCATAGACATATGGGCTTGTGATGAAATAGTAGCCAGTTGCAACTAATAAGAAAGCAATGATACATTGAAAAAAAAGCATTTTCTTTTCTCGCTGATCAACTATGTGTCCTGCAAATAAAGCCATTGAAATGGCGGGAACAACCTCAACTAAACCAATTAAACCCAATGATAATGGGTCTTTAGTTAAAGAATATACCTCCCATTCAACGATGATAAACTGCATTGACCATCCAAAAACAAGAATGAATCTTATGATAAGAAAAAAGTTAAATTCCTTAAATCTTAAAGCTGCGTATGGGTCTAATTTTTCCTCCAAGTTATTTACTTAGTATTTTAGCTTGTTCAATCAAAAATGCTGCCTCTTTTTTCATCTCTGGTAATTTTAAATGAACATAGTTGTTATAATTTGGGTGTAAAATTAACAGATTCATAGAGCTAATAGTTTTGTCATAATAATTTTCAAGAATGAATTTATATACATTTTGTTGAAGTGCGTACTTATTAAAACTATTATCAGCTATATGCGATAAGCCATCAAAACCATAATTAAAATCCTTTAGAACTAGCTGATTATTTTGATCAACTAATTTTGATGTTCTTTTCCAATCAAAAATAAATAACTCATTATTTTCTTTTTTGTAAACCATATCGACCGTACCTGCTATTGAAAGACTATCATCATAAATTCTCCACTCTGTTCTGTATGCCTCAAGCTTTTCATATTTATTATGAAAATTCTTAAAATACTCGAATTCTGGGGGATACTCAGTATGAAATTTTTGATTATAAAAATCTTCAATTCTTTCATGAAGTAAAGTGCCTTTTAGAGCTGCATCATTTCTTTTTTTTTCCCAATCATCTAATATTTTTTTTATTGTATCTTTTAAAATATCAGAATCATATTCAATAGTGTCTTGATTTAGTTTTTCGATTGCTTTGCGCTTGGCCCAGTAGGCTGAATCAAATTCAGGAAAAAATTTGTCAATAATTTCTGTAACAGAAAATTTTGCCTTTTCACCATCAATAAAATAGTTGTGGTCAACCTCATCAAAACTTATTCTTGTGTCATTAATATGTTTGTTAATCTTAGCCAGCAATTCTAATTGTATTTTATTTCTGTCTTTAATTTTGAGAACCCCCTAAACATTTCCATTACCCCACAATATCTTGTCACTGAAAGATTAACAGCTTTTTCAATTTTTTCTTTGTCAAGATCTTTTCCAAAAAATTGATATTGTACTTTTACTTCATCATAATATTTTGGGTGTTCTTCAGTCAAAGAAGCAACAGTGTTGATTTTGAAATTTTCAAGTTCAACTCTCATCTTAACAAGTATTGCAACGATATCTAATCCTGAGCAAACAGCCAAAGAACTAAGCATCATTGCTTTAGGAGGTGCTATTTTATTATTTTCAGTGCTTGTTCCTAAAACCGTTTTAACACCATTTGGGCTTATACACTCAAACTCTGTAGTGCCGTTCTTCCAATTTGTAATAACTGTATTTGTTGTCATATTTTAATTTGGTGAAAGGACAATTACAAATTCTCCTTTCGGTTTATTATTATTATAAAAGTCAATTGATTCTGAAATAGTCCCCCTAAAAGTATTCTCATATTTCTTGGATATCTCTCTTGAAATACTAATTTTTTTTGTGTCGCCAAAAATTAGACTTAGATCGTTTAGAGTTTTGTTAATTCTGTGGGGAGACTCGTAAAAAATCAAGGTCCTGTTTTCATTAGATAGCTCGTTAAGTCTTTTAGTCCGTCCTTTTTTTACAGGTAAAAACCCCTCAAAGGCAAATTTTTCAGACGGCATTCCTGACAAAATTAAAGCTGGTATCAGGGCTGTAGGGCCAGGGAGGCATTCAACATTAATACCATTTTTAATACATTCACGCACTAATAAAAATCCTGGATCGGAAATTCCAGGTGTTCCTGAGTCAGAAATTAAAGCCATACTAGTACCACATTTAATTTTCTTAATGATTGAATTTAATTTTTTGTGTTCATTATACATGTGAAAGGAATCAACTTTTGCACTAATTTTATAATGCTTTAAAAGTTTTGAAGAAGTCCTAGTATCTTCAGCTAAAATAATATCAACGGATTTCAAAACCTCTATTGACCTAAAAGTGATATCAGATAAGTTTCCAATTGGTGTTGCAACAATTGATAAGGTGCTCATAGAAAATGAATTAAAAATTTAAGTTATATTACAATAAGCTTGTTTTTTATTAAATTTATCAGATAATATTAATTTAACTTTCAACTTATTAAATTTACAAAATGTTTCTTGAAAATACTTTAAACTTTAACAAACAAAGTGGTTGGATTGAGGTAGTTTGTGGTTCGATGTTTTCAGGAAAAACGGAAGAATTAATTAGGAGGATACGAAGAGCAGAATTTGCAAACTTAAGTGTTATAATTTTTAAACCGAGAGTTGATGTTAGAGATGAAAAAAATAAAGTTGTTTCTCATGATCAAAGTAAGATCAACTGTTTAACGGTAAAATGTGCAAAAGATATTTTGAAAGAGGTGGACGATCACAAAGTTGTTGGTGTGGATGAAGCTCAATTTTTCGATGACGAAATTGTTAAAGTCTGTAATGAACTAGCAAATAGGGGTGTCAGAGTTATTGTCGCTGGACTTGACATGGACTATAAAGGGGTCCCTTTTAGTTCAATGGCAAACTTAATGGCAACTGCTGAATATGTAACTAAAGTTCATGCAATTTGTCCGAAGACCGGTGGACTTGCACAATATAGTTACAGGAAAGCAAAAAGTAAAAAAAGAATTCTTCTCGGGAAAAAAACAGAGTACATGCCATTAAGCCGAACAGCATATGTAAAGAAAATGAAAAAAAACAAGTAATGACAACGTAATTTAAATTGATTTGAAAAAAACATTTCTTGAAATAAATATTAAAGCTTTAGAACACAATTATTTTAAAATTAAATCAAAAATTGGTAATGAAACAAAGCTTTTAGGTGTTGTTAAGGCGAATGCATATGGGTCAGATTTAATTATAATTGCAAAAAAACTTGAAGAGTTAAAAATAGATTATTTAGCTGTTGCTTATGTTAATGAAGGTATTAGGCTTAGGAAGGCCGGTATAAAAACACCCATCTTAGTGTTTATACCACAAGTTGAAGATATCGAGGATATTGCTAAATATCAGCTTCAGCCAAGTATTTATTCTTTTTATTTTTTGAACAATTTTTACTTCCATTTAAAATCAAATAATATACAAGGGTACCCATGTCACTTGAAAATAAATACTGGGCTTAATAGAATTGGATTTAATGAGGACGAGATAAAAAAGGTGGCAGAAAAAATTATAAGCTCTTCTTACATTAAAATTATAAGCTTATACTCCCACCTAGCTGCCAGTGAAGATCTTGATGAGCAGGTGTTTACGACAAATCAAATTAATAAATTTAAATCTCTTTCAGAGGAGATAATAAAGGGGTTTGAAAAAAAACCCTTACTACATATTTGTAACACGTCAGGTGTTATAAATTTTGCTGATGCAAAGTTTGATATGGTTAGATGTGGAATTGCATTATATGGCTACTCAAACTCGCTTAAATTAGATCTCATGCCCGTACACAATTTAAAGTCAATTATTTCTCAAATCATAAAAATTAAGAAGGGTGAATCAGTTGGGTATAATAGGGCGTATTTTGCCGAAGAGAATATGAGGATAGGAGTAATTCCGCTAGGACATGCAGACGGAATAAATAGAGGTTTTGCAAAAAACGGCTTCATTATTATAAACGAAAAAAAAGCAAAAATTGTTGGGAATATTTGCATGGATGTTTTTATGGTTAATTTAAATGGTATTGAATCCAAAGAAGGGGATGAAGTCATAATATTTGATTCGGAAAACAATGCTGAAAACTTTGCAAAAGTTTATGATACAATTAGTTATGAAGTGCTAACAAATATTTCCGAAAGAATCCACAGAAAAATTATAACTTAATTACTTGCTTAGTCCAGGTTAAATTTTGGTCAGAAATTCTAATCAAGTAAACACCATTCTCATAAACGCTCATATCAATGATTGATGTATCATAATCTTGGAAAAGCTTCTGTCCAGTCAACGTAAAGATTTCAATATTATACTTTTCTGATTGTCCACTAATATAGAGCAAATTACTAACTGGGTTTGGATAAATTTTGATAGAATTAAGCTCAATAATTTCAATATCTAAGTTTTCACTGTTATGCTGATTGGGGCTTCCAAACTCGTTAATACAATTCCAGTTGTCAGCAATTGAGTTGTCTAAGACAGGATTTGTTAACTCTAATGTATATCCTGTGGCATGTGCACACGTTGGCCATTCTGAAATATAATCAAAACAATATGCCAATATATTTTCACCAGCTAACGTATCTCCATATTCACCACTAACAATAGTATTATTAGAACCATCTAAAATCTCAAATGAGACCTCTTCCTCCCAGCTTCCAGATGACCAAACAAGTTCAATGAGATCTCCTTGAGTGGCTTCAAATGTAACACTCTCGCTATATCCATCATCAAATGTCAAATCTGAAATAATTACTTCTCCGTCGATTAATATACTTACCGAATTCCCATTCCATCCATCCCCATAAGAGTCAAACATATAAAATGTATGGTCACAGTCTGGGTTTGTGTCAACATCATAATCAACTTCGTCAATAAGTTTGCTAGCAGAATTAAATAGTCTAACAGCATCGTTACTGCCAAGCCCAAAACTCAATTGACCGACAAACGGAGTATCCGGATAAAAACTAGCAAAAGCAGATGCGTCTCTTACAATTACCAAAAAGCCTTCAGCGTCAATTATTGTAGACTCAGGAATATAGAAAATATGATCGTTATTCTCATCTCTTATTTGCCAGTTTGATAAGTCAATTTCATAGGATTTCGGATTATACAACTCAATCCAATCATTTGAATCAAAGTTTTCAGCAGATCTGTAATTAATTTCATTTATAATTACTGATTCGATTTCGACACGAGCAGAGCCCTCGAATGAACATATGTTTTGTGAGTCACTAACAACAATATTGTAAAGTCCTGTAGGTAAGTCAGAAAAGAAATTATTATCGTAAAAATTTTGTCCACCATCAATACTAAACTCATACGGTCCAACACCCGATGTTGGGGTTATCGTAATTGTACCGTCGGTAGATAGCGTTGAAGGAACACCTGTAGAATTTATATCGGCACTTGTAAGACTACAAAATGTAATAGTTACATCTTGCTCAAAAGTACATTCACCCGCCGAGCCAGTTACCATAATACTATATTCACCCGGTGCTAAGTTTATAAAATTATTTGTGTCACTAAATGTTTGACCTCCATCAATACTATACTGGAATGGGCTTACACCTGAAAACACATTGATTAAAATTGAACCATCATTAGTATCAACAGAGCTTGCATTTTCGAAAACTACTTCTGCTGAGATCTCACATCCATTTTCACCAAGGCAGAAATTTTCTTGTGTAAAGTTGTCAAAAACCCCATCATTTTCAAAAATTATATTGCCGTCAATGTCAATCATTGAAAAATTGCCCTCACCATAAGCACAACAAATACCGTCACCATATGAGTCAAAGAAATCTAATGTAAAACATGACTCGTAGTCTACACAGATATCTTCAGTATAATAATCCGTATTTGAGCCTAATGAGCCCTGTGAAATTATTTCATTAGTTGTGTTATCGTATAATTTCCAGGAGCTTTCCTGCGGATAATTGTCTGCATTTATAATTAGGGTAACAATGCCATATGTAGTGTCAAGCGTTGTTGTAGTATCTACAATATTATTAATTGCATTTTCATCGACTTGACTATTAATGCTAATTAGGTTAATAGTGATTTCATTTGATGGCTGAAGATTCTGGTCTAAAACTAATGTGATTGTTTGCATTTGCGAAGTAGGTATATCAAAGGACTCGTAGTTTTGAAGTGAAGAACTGCCATTTACAATTGTCTCTAATTCGATTTCGTTAATAGTTTCATCTCCAATATTTGAAATATTTACATCAATTTCAACTGTTTCATCACATAGCACACGTATATTCTCAATTTCAAGAGCTCCATCAAATTCTAATATATTGCTAATTGTTACTGTTAGTGAGTCATTATTTTCATAAACATCATCAGGGTGAATTACATTCACTGTTATTTCATAGTCACCATTTTCTGAAAAGTCTATAGGAACTGAAAATTGAAAATCAGCTTCACTAAAAGGCTCAATCGTTTCTGAAACTGTAATTGTTTCAATGATTAGATCATTAAAAACTAATTGAATATCAAACTCACTCATGTCATTCAAACCGTCATTAGCAATTGTCACAGTAACAAGCTCATTAGTACCGATTTCAGATGAGGTGACAGGGTTGGTTATTGCTTGCACTGCTAAGTCAAAATCCCCATTGATATCAGCCCAAAATGAAACCCATGGCCTAGCTTGTTTAATGGCTAATTGGTTTTGAGCAGTTACTTTATATTCAATATCCATAGCAAAATCTTCCTGACCAACAACATCATATAAAATTGCGAATTCATCATGAATTACACTTAAATAATCTCTCATTTGATTAAGATACTCCTCATCCATTATCAGCTCCCCAGCATTGACTAAATTTGATAGTCTAAGAACAAGGTATCCTCCTCCCTGCGTAGGATCTCTGTATAGTAAAATTTCCTCTGGAACAGAATTTGGATCAGGATTAGTAATTAATGATTCACCGACCTGAGTGTTTAAATAAAACGTGTCTTCGGTTTCATAAATTGGGTCAATGCTTATTCCAACACCATTTGACTGCTCCTGCTGGAAATTTGGGTGACAAAGCAATCCCATTGCCGCAGTAAAATGGTCAATTCTATAAAAATCTCTTTCTTCATATGCTCTAAAATTCCACATACTAGCATAGACTTGTTTTACAGATTTTGAAATATGACCCTCATCAAGATATTGTGTTTTTGAA